>NZ_JBFAQM010000008.1:220036-330614 GCF_040677315.1 Actinoplanes sp. NPDC049316
AGCTGGACTGGTGACCCACGCCGCGCTGGACCTGCGACCGGCCGACCCTGCTGCGCCGGCGACCGGACCGCCGCGCCGAAGCGGTTCCGGCCTGCTGCCGGCGGCGTCAGGTGAGGTGGGCGAAGCGGCGGATCGTCACGATCGCCACCAGCAGCGATGTCAGGAACAACGCGGCCGCCGCCCACCAGCCGTGGGATGTTTTCGCCGCGCCCACGTCGCCGTTGGCGATGGCTGCTCCGGCGTTCGATCCCGGCGCCTGCGGTGTGCGGTTCTTGCCGGTGGTGTTCGGGGCCGACTGGGCCTGGCCCGAGGTCGGGGCGCTGCCGAAGCGGGCGATGCCCGGGGAGGCCGTCGTGTCGAGCGGGTTGCGCAGGACCGTCGGGACCTCGGCGGTCAGGGCGCCGGTCGGGTCGACCATGCCGAAGCCGTACTCGTCGTCGCGGCCGGCCGGGCCCCGGTCCTTGGCGGTGCGGATGATGCGGTTGACGACCTCGCCCGCCGACATCGTGGGCCAGCGGGAGCGGACCAGCGCCGCCGTGGCGGAGACCATCGGGGCCGCGAAGCTGGTGCCCTGGACCCGCCAGTAGCCCTCGGGACTGGCGCCGTACAGCTCGGTGGCCGGGGCCGTCACGACCGTCTCCTTGCCGGTGATCGAGCCGGACCAGAGGACGTCGCCGTCCTTCTCCATGCCGGCGACGGCGATCACGCCGGGCTCGCGGGCCGGGTACCAGACGCCGGACGACGTGGAGGAGCCGGCGTTGCCAGTGCAGGCGACCACGACCACGTCCTTGGCGAACGCGTAGTCGAGGGCGGCCGCGAGGGCCGGGCTGCTGCCGTTGCCGCCGAGGGACAGGTTGATCACGCGGGCGCCCTTGTCGACCGCCCAGCGCACGCCCCTGGCGACGATCATCGCGTCGTCGTACTTGTTCTCGCGGTCGAGCACGCGCACCGGCAGGATCTTCGCCTTGGGAGCGATGCCGACCACGCCGTCGCTGTCGTCGTTGCGGCCGGCGATGATCGCGGAGACCGTGGTGCCGTGCCCGACGAGATCGGTGTCGCCGTCGCCCTGCGGGTCCACCAGGTCGAGGCCCTTGAGCACCTGGCCGCGCAGGTCCGGGTGGTCGGCGTCGACCCCGGAGTCGATCACGGCGACCGTGACGCCCTCGCCGGTCGAGTACGTCCACGCGCCGGCGACGTTGAGGGTCTTGAGGTGCCACTGCTCGGAGCGCACCGAGTCGCCGAGCAGCGGCTCCGGAGCGGTGATCGGCCCCGCGAGCGCCCCGGTCCCGGCGGAAGAACCCGACGCAGAACCCCCGGAAGCCGCGGAGGCCGGCGAAACGACGCCAGCCGGTGTGGCAGCGCGGGCCGGGGTGACGGCGCGGGCGGGGGTGACGGCGCGGGCCGGTGCGGCGGCGCGGGCGGGGGTGACGGCGCGGGCCGGTGCGGCGGCGCGGGCGGGGGTGACGGCGCGGGCCGGTGCGGCGGCGCGGGCGGGGGTAACGGCGCGGGCCGCTGAGGCGACACCGGCCGGGGAGGCGGCGAATCC
This sequence comes from Actinoplanes sp. NPDC049316, assembly GCF_040677315.1. Lineage (NCBI taxonomy): Bacteria > Bacillati > Actinomycetota > Actinomycetes > Micromonosporales > Micromonosporaceae > Actinoplanes > Actinoplanes sp. NPDC049316. The sequence goes on from NZ_JBFAQM010000008.1 coordinate 221,583, forward strand.
TGCGGAGGAGGTGGGGAAGGCGAGACCGGGAGCGGCGGTCAATCCGGCGGCAACGCACGCTGCGGTGACGCGTACGGCGAAAGGCCTTACCAACGCGCACCGCCGCGGGCCGGACACGGCGCGAGGAGGCCGCGCCGGGGTCGGCGGGACACGTGCGGTGCTTCGCTCTCAGCTCTCACGGACGGCCAGCTCTCCCGGACGCGGTGCCATTCTGATGCGGGACGGACGATGGTGGGAGGTTACTCCGAAATGGCCCCTCGATGCGCGGGTCTGTGGATACCGATCGCACGGTTGGTACGTCTGTGCAGGTGGCGCCTCAGAACGGGGGCAGATGCGACAGCTGGATGAGCCGGACCCCTTCACGGCGGGTGACGAGGCGGCCACGTCCGGGCGGCATCAGCGTGGGGCGTACGGGGCCGATGAGCGCTCCCTCGTCCGACGGGCCGGTCATCACGAGGCCGGGCGAGGACAGTTCGCGGAGCCGCTGGATCACCGGGTCGTACATGGCCCGGCCGGCGCCACCGGCGCGGCGGGTGACGATCAGGTGCAGACCCACGTCGCGCGCCTGCGGGAGGTACTCGAGGATCGGCTCCAGCGGGTTCGTCGGGCCCGACGCGATCAGGTCGTAGTCGTCGACCAGCACGAACAGTTCGGGCCCGTTCCACCATGACCGTTCGCGCAGCTGCTGCGCGGTCACGTCGGGGCCGGGCAGGCGCCGTTCCATGTAGCCGGCCACCGACTGCATCAGCTCGAGGGTCTTCTGGGCCTGGATGCCGTACCCGATGCGGTGGTCGCTCTCCGGGAGGTCCATGAGGCTGCGGCGGTAGTCGACCAGGATGATCCGGGCCTCGGTGGGCTGGAACCGCCGGGTGATGGTGGTGGCGAGCGCCCGCAGGAACGACGACTTGCCGCACTCGGCGTCGCCGAAGAGCAGGAAGTGCGGGTCGCTCGCGAAGTCGATCTCGACGGGCTGCAGGTCGGACTCGGCGATGCCGATCGGCAGCCGCAGGCCGGTCGAGCGGTCCAGGTCGATGTCCGCGTACGGCAACGACGGCGGTAGCAACCGCACCCGCGGCGCGACCGGGCCGGTCCAGTTGGTCGCGATCATCTTGACGAGCTCGGCGGACTCGGCGTTGCTCAGCTCCGGCCGTACGGTCAGGAAGTGCAGGGCCTTGTTCTTGTCGGTCGGGTGCTCGACGAGGCCACGGCCGGGCTTCTCCGGCACGTTGATCGCCTGCCGCCGGTTGATCGCGGAGTCGGTGGGGTCGCCGAGGCGCAGCTCCACCTTGGAGCCGAACAGGTCGCGGATCGCCGGCCGGTAGTCCATCCACCGCGGGGCGCTGGTGACCACGTGGATGCCGTACGACAGGCCGCGGGTCGCGATGTCGGTGATCACGCCCTCGAGCTCGTCGTAGTCCTTGCGCAGCGTGGTCCAGCCGTCCACCACGAGGAACACGTCGCCGAACGGGTCGTTGTCGGCGCCGGTGCCCAGCCCGGCCTGGGCCGCGCGCCGCCGCCGGTACGAGGCCATGGAGTCGACGCCGAGCTCGCCGAAGAGCCGCTCCCGGTCGGCGAGCAGCGTGGAGACCTCGCCGACCGTACGCCGGACGCCGACCGCGTCGAGCCGCTGGTACACGCCGCCGACGTGGGGCAGGTCGCGCAGCGTGCCCAGCGAGCCGCCGCCGAAGTCGAGGCAGTAGATCTGCACCTCGGCGGGGGTGTGGGTCAGCGCGAGCCCGCAGATCAGCGAGCGCAGCGCCGTCGACTTGCCGGACTGCGCGCCGCCGACGACCGCCACGTGACCGGCGCTGCCGCCCAGCTGCAGCCACATGACGTCGCGCACCTGCTCGCGCGGCTTGTCGATCAGGGCGATCGGCACCTGCAGCGCGCCGTGCAGCTCGGGGTTGGCGAAGGCGAGCCCGCGGGCGGGGTCGGCGGCGACCGGGCCGAGCAGCTCGTCGAGCGTGGCGGACGTGTTCAGCGGCGGCAGCCACACCTGGTGCGCCGGCGGTCCCTGGCCGTTGAGCCGCGCGACCATCACGTCGAGCAGGCTCTCGCCGGCCGGGATCTCCTCCGGCTTGGGCTGCGCGGGCTTCACCGGCTTGGGCGCCGGCACGTAATGGGTCGAGTAGGACAGGATCTGCGGCGGGGCGCCGTCGCGGGCCGCGCCGGGACCGCCGCTGCCGGCTTTCCGGAAGACCCCCGACACGTACGCGGCCTTGAACCGTACGAGCGGCTCGGTGCCGAACTTGAGGTAGCCGTGACCGGGCGAGCGGGGCAGCTCGTACGCGTCCGGCACGCCGAGCACCGCGCGGGACTCCAGAGCGGAGAAGGTCCGCAGACCGATCCGGTACGACAGGTGCGTGTCGAGCCCGCGCAGCCGCCCCTCCTCGAGCCGCTGGCTGGCGAGCAGCAGGTGCACGCCGAGCGAGCGGCCCAACCGTCCGATCTGGACGAACAGGTCGATGAAGTCGGGCTTGGCGGAGAGCAGCTCGGAGAACTCGTCACAGACCACGAGCAGCGACGGCAGCGGCGGCAGCGCGGCGCCACCGGCCCGGGCCTTCTCGTAGTCGCGCAGGCTCGCGTAGTTGCCGGCCTTGCGCAGCAGCTCCTGGCGGCGGATCAGCTCACCGTCGATCGCGTCCACCATGCGGTCGACGAGGGGGAGCTCGTCGGCGAGGTTGGTGATGACGGCGGCGGTGTGCGGCAGCCGGTCGAGCGAGGAGAACGTCGCGCCGCCCTTGAAGTCGACGAGGACGAAGTTGAGCGCCTCGGACGAGTGGGTGGCGGCGAGCGCGAGCACGAGCGTGCGCAGCAGCTCGGACTTGCCGGAGCCGGTCGCGCCGATCAGCAGGCCGTGCGGGCCCATGCCGTCCTGCGCGGACTCCTTGAGGTCCAGCTCGATCGCGGAGCCGTCGGCGCCGAGACCGATCGGCACGCGCAGCTTGTCGCGGTTGGGTCGCGGCAGCCACGCCTGCGTGACGCTGAACGACTCGGGGTCGCCGAGGTTGAGCAGCTCGGCGAGGCCCATCTCGGTCGCCAGCGGGGTGTCGCTCGACTTCGACATGGCGGCGAGCCGCAGCGGCGCCAGGCGCCTCGCGACCGCCTCGGCCTCCTGCTCGCTGAGCCGGTCCGGCGTGCCGACCTCCGCGGCGTGGTCCATCGCGTACGTGTGCAGCTCGCGCCGGCCCGCCGTGCTGCGCACCTCGAGCACCAGCAGCGAACGGTCGAGCAGACGCGGCGGTACGTCGTCCAGGTCGAGCACCGTGACCCCGTCGATGCCGTCGTCGAGCTGGGTGGCGCCCTTGAGGTCGGCGCCGTCCAGCACGATCACGACGTGCGGCCCGCTGGTGCTCACGCCGGCCGGGTTGAACCGCGGCCGGTTGCCGATCACGTCCTCGAGCAGCTTCTCCAGGTCGGGCCCGGCGCTCGCGACCAGGCGCACCTGGCCGAGCCGGTCGGTCCGCGACGGGTGCAGGTTGTGCGGGAGCCACTTGACCCATTCCCACGCCGCGCGGCGTTCCGGCCCGGCGCAGACCGCGATGATGAGGTCGTCGGGCGCGTGGAAGACGGCGAGCTGGGTGAGCACGGCCCGGGTGAGGGCGCGGGCGTCGGCCTCCGCGCCGGTGCCGTTGCCGCGCATGAAGACCCGGGCGAAGCCGCGCAGCGACACGGCGACCGGCAGGTCCGGCACCACCGAGTACGCGTCGAGGAACCGGCGCAGGGCACCGGCGGTCATGGGCTCGAGATCCTCGAGCGGCCGGGTCACCGGCGGGATCAGCGGCGTGGCGAGCGTCTGCGGGCCGACAGCGAGGCGTACGACGCCGAAGTCGGGGTCGGCGGACCGACGCTCCCAGACCCGGTGGCTACCTGCGGTGGACCACAACTGGGTCGGGTCGGGGTGCCGGTAGTAGAGGCCGGTGCGCTGCTTGGTGGCGGTGTCGCGGACGCGGCGGCGCAGGCCGGCGAGGTGACGCAGGTACTCGCGCCGCGCCGCCATCATCTCGGCCTTCTTGGGCGAGCCGCTGCCGCCGAACGAGGTGGCCAGCATCGCCAGCGACGAGACGCCGAACAGGCCACCGATCACATAGGACATCGAGCCGCCGGTGCCGCGGCCCATCATCATGGCCATCGCGACGGAGCCGCCGAGCATGGGCAGCACCATGAAGGCCTGCTGCCAGCGGCCGCCGACCGCCTGGGGGATCTCGGGCGGCGGATCCACCGCGAGCTCGCCGGTCGGGATCTCGGGCGCCGGGCGACGCGCGGCCCGCTTGATCACCACCGTGCTCATACCGAAACTGTCCCTTTCATCCCCCGACGCCGGCCGTTGATGCTTTTGTCTAATCAGGCCGGCCGCGGCAGACCGACCGGCCACCGCGCAGGGCTCAGGATAGGTAAAGTCCCCAGCGTTCCGCAGCACCGTCACCATCGATGGGAAATCAGGCATGAGCGTCGGGTTGGCCCGGGTCACCATCAGCGCGCCGTCGCGCCGCGTCGATGTGGCGCTGCCCGAGCACGTCCCGCTCGCCGAGCTGCTGCCCGAGGTCCTGCGGCACGCGGGCGAAGGTTTGGCGGACGACGGCGAGAAGCACGGCGGCTGGGTGCTGCGCCGCACGGACGGCGTGGCGCTGGTCACCGCCCAGGGGCTCTTCTCGCAGGGCGTCCGTGACGGCGAGGTCCTGCACCTCGTCCCGGCCCGCGAGGAGTGGCCGGAGCTCGAGTACGACGACGTGGTCGAGGCGATCGCCGAGGGCGCGCGCCGGCGCGGCACCATCTGGTCGCCGGGCTCCACCCGGACGGCCACGCTGGCGGGCGCGGCGGTGCTGCTCTCGCTGGGACTGATCGCCGTGCTCACGGCCGGTCCGGCGTGGGAGGGCGCCGCCTACGTCGGCCTCGGTGTGGGACTGCTGCTGTCGCTCGCGGGCATCACCGCTTCCCGGGCGTACGGGGACGCGCGCGCAGGCGCGGCCCTGGGCGGCCTCGCGTTGCCGTACGCGTTCGCCGGCGGCGCCGTGCTGGTGAGCCCGGGTGCCGCGGACCCTGCCGGCGTCTTCCCGCTGCTGCCGTGGCTGGGCGGCCCCGAGCTGCTGGCCGGCTCGGTGGCGCTCCTGCTGCTCGCGGCCCTGGGCGGCGTCGGCGTGGCCGCCTCGCTGCGGATCTTCGCCGCGGGCGTGACGGCGGGCCTGCTCGGCGCGCTCACCGCCCTGGTCGGCTTCCTCACCTCGGCCGCGGGCGCCGCGGCGGTGCTGATCTCCGTGCTGGTGTGCGGCATCGGCGTGATCCCGCTGCTGGCCATCCGCTTCGGCAAGATGCCCACGCCGCCGGTGAGCCTCCCGACCGGCGCGGAGGCCGAGCAGGGTTTCACCGGCGCCCGCAACACAGCCCTCGATGCGGCGCGTGAGCTGCCCGACCGTGCGCGGGTCTTCGCCGCCGTGAGCCGTACGGAGGAGCTGCTCACCGGGATGTTGATCGGCCATGCCGTGCTGGCGGGGGCCGCGTTCGTGGTGCTGGCCTCGTCCGGCGGTCTGGCCGCCCGGATCCTCACCGGGCTGGCGATCGCCGCCCTGCTGCTGCGGTCGCGGCTGTTCGTGACGCTGCGTCAGCGCCTCCCGCTGATCACCGCCGGCCTGTTCGGGGCGTTCACGCTCGGCATCGACCTGCTGTGGGGCGCCGGCGACGCGATGCTGCTCGGCCTGAGCGTGGTGGGCCTGCTCGCGGCGATGGCCACGGTCGCGGCCGGTGCCACGTGGTCCCGGCGGGCGCCGTCGCCGTACCTGGGCCGCGCGGCCGATCTGCTGGACAGCCTGGCGGTGATCTCGGTGATCCCGGTGGCCTGCTCGGTGGTCGGTCTCTACAGCCTCGTGAGCAACATCAGCATCTGAGGGCCCAGGCGGCCGGAAAAGCACGACGGCCGAGCAAAAGCTCGGCCGTCGGTGTGTGTCGGAATGCCGTCAGTGGGCTTCGTCGTGGTGCTCGGCGGCCTCTGCGCGCTTGAAGGAGGCCCGGATCTCGTCCTCGGCCTCCACCCGGCCGACCCACGTCGCACCCTCGACCGACTTGCCCGGCTCCAGGTCCTTGTAGACCGTGAAGAAGTGCTGGATCTCCATCCGGTCGAACTCGCCCAGGTGGTGGATGTCGCGCAGGTGCTCCTGCCGCGGGTCCTCGTAGGGCACGCAGAGGACCTTGTCGTCGCGGCCCTTCTCGTCGGTCATCCGGTACATGCCGATCGCGCGGGCGCGCACGAGGCAGCCCGGGAAGGTCGGCTCCTGGATGAGCACGAGGGCGTCCAGCGGGTCGCCGTCCTGCCCGAGGGTGCCCTCGATGTACCCGTAGTCGGCCGGGTACTGCGTCGCGGTGAAGAGCGTCCGGTCGAGCCGGATGCGGCCGGTCTTGTGATCGACCTCGTACTTGTTGCGCTGGCCCTTCGGGATCTCAACCAAAACGTCGAAATCCATCGTTCGCTCCCTTGTTCGCCCCGCCTCGGACCGGCTGGTGCCCGGCGACGGAGCGCAGGGCGCCCCTGAGCCCTACAGGATCCGTGCGCACCGGTGTGCCGGATGTCAGTAGTCTCCCCTAAGTCTGCCGCCATGTACTGAGGAGGGGCGCGTGGGGAGGCAAGATTCACAGAACACTCCTGAGTACGACGGCGTGTCGCAGCAGCAGGACGACGGTTTTGCGGTAAGGAGACCGGATCCGGGCGCCGCTGTGCCACATGCCCCAGGTGCGACTGGTCACATCTATGGCCGGGCGTCCGTGCCGCTGAACGACGCGCAGAGGGCTCAGCTTTCCCAGCCCTACCAGCCACAGGCCGGACCGGCGGATGAGCCCGGCGGTCCCGTTCGCGGCGCCGCGGCACCGCTGAGCGGGGGTGCGCCAGCGGCGGAGCCGGCAACCGGGCGCTCTCGGCGTACCTTCCTTCTTTCGGGTCTGTCGGTCCTGGTCTTGATCGCGCTCGTGGCGGTGACGCTGGTCGTGCGGCCGGGGCCGGTGGACGGCTGGCTGTCGGCGGCTCCGGCGACCTCGCCGGCGCGCACCCCGGCGCCGGACCCCACGCCGACCCCGGTGCTGCTCGCCGTGCCCACCGACGGCACCGCGCCGACGGCCGAGGGCGTCAAGGCGGCGATCGGGCCGCTGGTCGGTGCGCCGGCGCTGGGCCCGCAGGTCAACGTCTCGGTGGTGGACGCCGCGACGGGCACCTCCCTGTACGAGCGCAACGCCGACACGATGACCACGCCCGCCTCCACGACGAAGGTCCTGACGGCGGCGACCGTGCTGGCCGCGCGCGGCCCGGCCTACCGGCTGACGACCCGCGCCGTGGCCGGGAACGCGCCGGGCGAGGTCGTGCTCGTCGGCGGCGGAGACCCCACGCTGTCGGTCGACGCCGACGGCCAGTTCCCCGGCGCGGCCCGGCTGGACAAGCTCGCCGCGCAGGTCAAGAAGGCCCTCGGCGGCACGAAGCCGGCCAAGGTCGTGATCGACACCTCGCTGTACGCGGGCAAGGAGACCGCGGTCGGCTGGGACGGCGACGTCATCGGCGGCGGCCAGGTCGCGCGGATCCAGGCGCTGATGACCAACGCCGGCCGCATCGAGCCGGTGCACCACGAGTTCGGCGGGGACCCACGGTTCCGCGATCCGGCGCTGGCCGCCGGGAGGGCGTTCGCCCGGCAGCTGGGCGTCTCGACCGGCGCGGTGACCCGCGGCAAGGCCCCCGCTGCCGCCGCGCAAGCGGCTTCCTCCGCGCCCACCGACGCGGTGGCGCCCGGCACGGAGCTGGGCAAGGTGCAATCGCCGCCGCTCGTGCACGTGATCGACTGGATGCTGCAGCAGAGCGACAACGTGATCGCCGAGGCGATGGGCCGCCAGGTCGCGCTGGCCGCGGGGCAGGAGCCGTCCTTCGACGGTGCTGCCAAGGCGATGGTCGCCAAGCTGGCCGAGCTGGGACTGACGGCCGACGAGGCCAACCTGTACGACGCCAGCGGCCTGTCGCGCCACAACGGCATCAGCCCGAAGCTGCTCACCGACGTGCTCACGCTCGCCGCCGGAGGCAGGCACCCCGAGCTGAGCAGCCTCTTCGGCGGGCTCCCGGTGGCCGGCTGGTCGGGGACCCTGCGGACCCGCTTCGTCACGCCCTCGCCCAACCGTGTCGGCCAGGGGCTGGTCCGCGCCAAGACCGGCTCGCTGACCGGCGTCAACACGATCTCCGGCGAGTTGATCACGAAAGACGGCCGGCTGCTGGTCTTCGCGATCATGGCGGACGCCACCGGCAACTCGGTCGCGGCCCGCCAGGCCCTCGACAAGATCGCCGCCAAGCTGGTCACCTGCGGCTGCCAGTAGGGGATTTCTCAGGGTGGGCGGCTGGTCGTCCGCGGGTACGGTGGTCAGCATGGCGCAGTTCGTTGACTGGGATCTGGCCGCCGCCACCGCGGGCGCGCTGTCGAAATCCGGCCCCGCGGTGTCCTACGAGGAAGCCATGCAGGTGGTCGCCCAGCTGCGCGAACTCACCGATGAGGCGCGCAGCCACGTCGCGGCGTACACGGGGCTGACCCCGCAGGTGGAGGGCCCGCCGGTGCGGGTCGTGGACCGCAAGGACTGGGCCACGGTGAACATCGCCGGCCTCAAGGAAGTCATCATTCCGCTGGTCACCCGCCTCTCCGGCGACCGGCAGCCCGGCGCGCTCACCGACGCGATCGGCTCCCGGGTCACCGGCGTGCAGGCCGGCACGGTCCTGGCGTACCTGTCCGGCCGCGTCCTCGGCCAGTACGAGGTCTTCTCCGCCGAGCCGGGCCAGCTGCTGCTCAACGCCCCGAACATCGTCGAGGTGGAGCGCAAGCTCGGCGCCGACCCGCGCGACTTCCGGCTCTGGGTCTGCCTGCACGAGGTCACCCACCTCACCCAGTTCCAGGCGGTGCCGTGGATGCGCGGCTACTTCCTCGGCGAGGTCCAGGCGTTCGTCGACGCCTCGCAGAGCGGCGAGCACATCCTCGAGCGGCTGCGCCGCGGTGTGGCCACGCTGTCGGATGCGCTGCGCGACCCCGACAGCCGCTCCTCGGTGCTCGACATCGTGCAGACCCCGGCACAGAAGGCGGTCCTCGACCGGCTGACCGCGCTGATGACGCTGCTCGAGGGGCACGCGGAGTTCGTGATGGACGGCGTGGGGCCCGAGGTCATCCCGACGGTGGAGACGATCCGCGCCAAGTTCAACCAGCGCCGGGAGACCGGCAACCCGCTGGAGAAGGCCATCCGCCGGCTGCTGGGCATCGAGGTCAAGATGCGCCAGTACGCGGAGGGCCGCAAGTTCGTGCACGGCGTCGTGGAGCGGGTCGGGATGACCGGGTTCAACAAGATCTTCAGCTCCCCGCTGACCCTGCCCCGGCTCGACGAGCTGGGCGACCCGGACGCGTGGGTGGCCCGGGTGCACGGCCCGGTCGGTCTCGCCTCGTAACGCAGGCGTCATGGCCCGCATCCCGCCGCCGGTGGCGACCGTCCGCGCGGCGGTCCGGGCGGCCGTGACGGGTCTTCGGGGGCCCGCGCTGGTCGCCTGTTCCGGCGGCGCGGACTCGCTCGCGCTCGCGGCCGCCGCCGCGTTCGTCGCGCCGCGGGCGGGCGTGCCGGTCGGCCTGGTCACGGTCGACCACGGGCTGCAGGAGGGATCCGCCGAGCGTGCAGCGGCGGTCGCCGATTGGGCGCGGTCGGCCGGGTTCGATCCCGTCGAGGTGGCGACCGTCTCCGTCGCCGGGCGGCCCGGTGGGCCCGAGGCCGCGGCGCGGGAAGCCAGATACGAGGCACTTTCCTCCGTTGCGGAGCGAACCGGCGCTGCGGCCGTGCTGCTCGGTCACACCCGCGACGACCAGGCCGAGACCGTGCTGCTGGCGCTCGCGCGGGGTGCCGGGCCGCGCGGGGTTGCCGGGATGCCGTACCGCCGGGGGCTCTTCGTCCGCCCGCTGCTGGACGTCGCGCGTGCCGACACGCGCAAGGCGTGCGCCGCGCTGGGCCTCGCGACCTGGGAAGACCCGCACAACACCGATGACGCGTACGCCCGTTCGCGGGTGCGCGCCGACGCGTTGCCGGCCCTGGTGGCCGCCCTCGGCCCGGCCGTGATCGCCAACCTGGCCCGTACGGCGTCCCTGGTCGCCGCCGACGTCGCCTACCTCGACGCCCTCGCCGGCGAGGCGCTGGCCTCCGCCCGCTCTGCCGAAGGGCTGTCCGTCGCCGTCCTGCACGCGTTGCCGGCGGCCATCCGTGGGCGGGTGCTGCACGCCTGGGCCCTCGAGCTCGGAGCTCCGGGAGCCGCGTTGTCGCATCGCCACGTGGCCGCGCTCGACGCTCTGATCACCGGCTGGCACGGCCAGGGACGGACGGCGTTGCCGGGCGGGATCGCAGTGGCCCGCCGTGCGGGTGATCTCGTCCCGACCGATCTGTGACAGTTGTCACTGAGTGTGCCCGCGACCCGGTCGCCCGGGGATGATTCGCCCCATAACCAGCGCTTGTCCGGGCAGTGGGCACCGCCCCCGGCAGCGGATGGCTGGTCGCGTACGGCAGGCTAGGCACATGGCAGACGGCTCTTGGTACGACGCCGACATCGACCACGTGATCATCTCCGAGGAACAGATCCGCGAGAAGACCGAAGAGCTGGCGAAGCAGGTCGCCGCCGACTACGCGGACGCCGAGGGCGGCGTGCTGCTGGTCTGCGTGCTCAAGGGCGCGGTCATGTTCATGGCGGACTTCGCGCGTGCGCTGGGCCGGCAGGGCCCCCCTTGCGAGATGGAGTTCATGGCCGTCTCGTCGTACGGCTCCGGCACGACGTCCTCCGGGGTGGTGCGCATCCTCAAGGATTTGGACCGCGACATCGCCGGGCGGCACGTGGTGGTCGTCGAGGACATCGTCGACTCCGGGCTGACGCTGTCCTGGCTGATGAAGTACCTGCAGTCCCGCTCCCCGGAAAGCGTCGAGGTCGTGGCGCTGTTCCGCAAGCCGGACGCCGTCAAGGTGCCGGTGCCGACCAAGTACGTCGGCTTCGACATCCCGAGCGAGTTCGTGGTCGGCTACGGCCTCGACTTCTCCGAGCGTTACCGCGAGGTGCCCTACGTCGGCGTGCTCAAGCCCGAGGTGTACGCCCGTAGCTGAACGGCCTCCCAGCCGACTCTCAGGAATCGGGTGAACGACCCGGTTGCGAGGAGTATTGTCCGGCTTTGCGGCGATTACCGGCCATCGGAAACGTGAACTGCCGACGACGGCGGGGTTCCGGCGGGCCGGGCTGACGCAGTCGGAACACGCACCCACGGTGTACCGTCGAGTGACCGATGGCGCAGTGTCAATAGCGCCGGAGGGGTCGGGTCGGTGACGCCGAGGGCTCACGGGGTTTGCCCCGGGCCCTGGGGGTTATCGATCCGGCAGTGTTCCCGTGGCCCGGGCGCCTTCGCCGGCGACCGGTGGCGGGGACCACGTCAACCCAGGTGACCAGGACGCCGATCAGGAGGGTCCGGGCGCATCGGCGCCCGACAACAGTATGGAACGTACGCGTTTCTTCCGCCGCCCGGTGGTCTGGATCATTCTGGTGATCATCGGTGCTATTGCGCTGAGCTCATTCTTCACCAGTGGTCCGAGCTACCAGCGAGTTGATACTTCCGTCGTCCTCGAGCGACTCAACCAGCCCGGCATCAAGAAGGTCGTCCAGGAGGACAAGGAGCAGACGCTCCAACTCGAGCTGGCGGCCCCGGAGCGGTTCGACGGCAAGACCACGGACAAGATCGAGACCCAGTATCCGTACGAGCTGACGGACGAGATCTGGAACGACGTCCAGCAGGCGAAGACCCAGGGCCGGATCACCGGCACGATCGACGCCACGGTCTCCGGCGACAGCATCCTGCTGAGCCTGCTCGTCAACCTGCTGCCGATCGCGATCCTCGTGATCCTGCTGCTGCTGTTCATGTCGCAGATGCAGGGCGGCGGCTCCCGCGTCCTCAACTTCGGCAAGTCCAAGGCGAAGATGCTCACCAAGGACATGCCCAAGACGACGTTCGCCGACGTGGCGGGCGCCGACGAGGCGGTCGAGGAGCTCCAGGAGATCAAGGACTTCCTGCAGAACCCGGCGAAGTACCAGGCCCTCGGCGCCAAGATCCCGAAGGGCGTGCTGCTGTTCGGCCAGCCCGGTACCGGTAAGACGCTGCTGGCCCGCGCGGTCGCCGGCGAGGCCGGGGTGCCGTTCTACTCCATCTCGGGCTCGGACTTCGTCGAGATGTTCGTCGGTGTCGGCGCCAGCCGCGTCCGCGACCTCTTCGAGCAGGCCAAGGCGAACGCGCCGGCCATCGTCTTCGTCGACGAGATCGACGCCGTCGGCCGCCACCGCGGCGCCGGCATGGGCGGCGGCCACGACGAGCGCGAGCAGACGCTCAACCAGCTGCTCGTCGAGATGGACGGCTTCGACACCAAGGGCGGCGTCATCCTCATCGCCGCCACCAACCGCCCCGACATCCTCGACCCGGCGCTGCTGCGCCCCGGCCGCTTCGACCGTCAGATCCCGGTCGACAACCCGGACATGGAGGGCCGCCGCGCCATCCTGCGGGTGCACGCCAAGGGCAAGCCGTTCACGCCGGACGTCGACCTCGACTCGGTGGCCCGGCGCACCCCCGGCTTCTCCGGCGCCGACCTGGCCAACGTCATCAACGAGGCCGCGCTGCTGACCGCCCGCAACGACAAGCGGGCGATCTCCAACGACTACCTCGAAGAGGCGATCGACCGGGTCATCGCCGGCCCCGAGCGGCGCTCCCGGGCGATGAGCGACAGCGAGAAGAAGATCACCGCGTACCACGAGGGCGGGCACGCTCTGGTCGCGTACGCGCTGCCGCACTCCGCGCCGGTGCACAAGGTGACGATCCTGCCGCGTGGCCGCTCGCTCGGGCACACGCTGGTCCTGCCGACCGAGGACAAGTACACCCAGACCCGCGCCGAGATGATCGACACCCTGGCGTACGCGCTGGGCGGCCGGGCCGCGGAGGAGCTCGTCTTCCACGAGCCCACCACCGGCGCCGGCAACGACATCGAGAAGGCGTCCGGCCTGGCCCGCGCCATGGTCACCCAGTACGGCATGAGCTCCAAGCTGGGCGCGGTCAAGTACGGCTCGAACAACGACGAGCCGTTCCTGGGCCGCTCGATGGGCCACGAGCGCGACTACTCCGACGCGGTCGCCGCCGAGATCGACTCGGAGGTGCGCGCGCTCATCGAGCTGGCGCACGACGAGGCGTGGGAGATCCTCGTCGAGTACCGCGACGTCCTCGACACCATGGTCCTGGAGCTGATGGAGAAGGAAACCATCACCCAGCAGGACATGGACCGCATCTGCGCCCGGGTGCAGAAGCGCGCCCCGATGTCGCCGTTCAACGGCTTCGGCAAGCGGCTGCCCTCCGAGGCGCCGCCGGTCCTCACCCCGGCCGAGCGCGAGAAGCTCAAGGCGCAGGCCGAGGCCGACGGGCAGGTCGCGGTCGGCGGCGGCAACACCACCCCGTCGGACATCAACCCGAACGGCAACGTGGAGGGGCACTGATCACCGACGCCAGCTCGACGGAGCCCGCGGACTCCGACGACGAGCTCGACTACCTCGCCGCGCGTCTGGTCGACGGCAAGCTCACCGGCTCCCCGGTCGAGCAGGCCGTCGACCTGGCGCGCATCGAGAAAGCGGTCCGGGAGATCCTCCTCGCCATCGGGGAGGACCCGGACCGCGACGGTCTCCAGCGCACCCCCGCCCGGGTCGCCCGCGCGTACGCCGAACTCTTCGCCGGCCTGCGCGTCGACCCGGCCAAGGTCCTCACCACGACGTTCGAGGCCAACCACGAGGAGCTCGTGCTGGTCCGCGACATCGAGGTGATGAGCCTCTGCGAGCACCACCTCCTGCCGTTCCGCGGCGTGGCCCACATCGGCTACATCCCCGGCGTCGACGGCCGCATCACCGGCCTGTCCAAGCTTGCCCGCCTCGTCGAGGTCTTCGCGCGCCGCCCCCAGGTGCAGGAACGCCTCACCTCTCAGATCGCCGACCTGCTCATGGACAAGCTCGACCCTCGCGGCGCGATCGTCGTCCTGGAGTGCGAGCACATGTGCATGGAGATGCGCGGCATCCGGAAGGCGGGGGCGCGGACGGTGACGTCCGCCGTGCGGGGGGCCTTCCAGCGGGACGGCAAGGTCCGGGCCGAGGCCATGGCGCTGATCAACGCCCGCTGAGCTGAGCGGCGCTCGGGGGCCTCGGATATCGGTGTCCATCGACGGTGGCCGCCGACATACTGGCGTCGTGATCGAGAAGCTCAACCCGCCGACCGTCCACGAGCCGGCCGGTTACAGCCACGTCACCATCACCACCGCCGGGCGCCTGGCCCACCTCGCCGGTCAATGTCCCCTCGACCTGGCGGGCGCGGTCGTCGGCGAGCCCGGCGACTACGCGGCACAGACCGATCAGGTCGTCGCCAACTGCCTCGCGGTGCTCGCCGCGGCGGGCGCCCGGCCCGCCGACGTGGTCCGTTCCGTCGTGTACGTGGTCAGCTCGGACAGCGGTGTGCTCGGCGGCGTGTGGTCGCGGTTGATGGACTCCGAGCTGGCTCCCGCGTTCACGACGGCCGGCACGCTGCTCGGGGTGGCGGCGCTGGGATACGAGCGGCAGCTGATCGAGATCGACCTGACCGCCACCCTGCCGGATCGAGCAGAACCGCCCGGTCAGACGATCATGCGGTAGGTGTCGGCGCTGTCCATGGCCGCGCGGGCCAGCGTCGCCGCCTCATCCAGCCTGGTCCGGGCCTGCTCCAGCTGTGCGATCGCCGCCGCGATCGACGGGTGCAGCGAGCCGATCGCGGTGATCCGCAGCCGGGCGAGGGCGTCGTCCAGCTGGTCGTTGACCTGCTGGATGCCCGTCACGGCCCGCTGCGTGCCGTCCACCGACGCCGCCACGTTGGCCTTGATCTCCTCAACGCTGGCCATGACCCCTCCTCATGAGGACGCTCCGCTCACCGGATGAACGCAAGCAGCCCGACCCCCATGCACGTCAGCAACACCGGCGTCAGGCACGTGATGGCTCCCACCAACGGCGTACGGTCCACCTTCTCCGGACCGCCCCCGTACACGAATCCGATCGTGAGCCATCCCAGCCCGTACGCCAGCACCGGCAGGCTCAGCCCGCACAGCAGCGCGTACGTCGGGAGGGAGCCCGACGGTGCGATCAGGTACAGCACGATCTGCACGATGAGGACGGCCGCCGCGAAGGGCCCGTACACGAGGAGGTTGCGGGCCCACGGCCGGAGCGGGAGCGCCGTGCCCGGGCCGGCGCCCAGCATGCCGGCGTCGGCGGCGTCGGCGGTCGCTCGGGCCTGGCGCAGGGCGCCGAGGACGGCCGCCGGGCCCGCCGCGACCGTCTGCGCGGCGAGGGCCTGGTCGTTCGGCTGCGGGATCAGGGCGGCCTCGGGTACGCCGAAGTCCTGGATCAGCCGCGCGCGTTGGGGCGCCAGCCGCGCTCGTACGGCGGAAAGCTCCTGCTGGGCGGCCTGCAGGGTGGCCGCCTGCTCGCCGGCGGCGGCGCTCGCGGCCCGGCGCACCGCGTCCAGGCGCTGGGCGGCCGCCAGATAGTCCGCCCAGGCGCCCGCGGGCTGAGCGTCGACCTCCCCGCTGGGTTGCGCGCCCGTGTCCGGCACGCTCATCGGTCGACCTCGGGCTGCACGAAAGGCACGAAGGTCACCGTACGGCCGGCGTGCCGGTCGTGCAGCAGCGCCCGGTTCTCGCGCGGCTGCCAGTCGATCGGCTGGCCCAGCATCAGGGTGACGTCCTGCTGCGGCACGTTGAGGAACACCAGCCCCGCCACGTCCTCCCGGCCGGTGCTGCCACCGGTCTCCTCGCTGAACCGGCGCAGCCCGCGCCACCACGACAGCAGGTGCACGCCGCGGCTCGGCCCCTCACGCAGCACCTGACGCAGCGTGGGCAGCGTGCCGGGGCTCGCCGCGTCCATGCCGAACACCACGCGGTAGCCCGGTCGCTCCAGATCCAGCTCGGCGGCGAGGCCGGCGGCGTCGACCACCACGACCTCCTGCCGGTGCGCGATCTCCGCGGCGAGGGCCTCGGCGAGGCCGTCACCCTCGGCGACGAGGGACGAGATCACAAATCTTGTCGTACGGGGTGCGTGGTGGGCGGCAACGCTCCGGGCCGCCGCCTCCAGGACTTCCGCTCCCGTCGCGTGCGAGCCGAAGATCGCCAGGTGGCGGCCCGGGGACGCGTCGAGCGGGAACGCCGCCGTGGACAGATTCACGTCGATGACCCGGCCGAGGAGGGCCGCGGGACGCCCCGCCCGCCCGGCGAGCGCAGCCCGGTACGTCGGGTCGTCGGCGAGGTGCTGGTGGGCGTACCCGGCGAAGATCCGCGGTGGGGTCGCCTCCGGGTCGCGGGCGCCCCACAGCTTGTGCCGCAGGTCGCTGAGCACGTCCCGGTCGGCGTGCGGATCCGGGAACCGCACGATCCGCTCGTGGCCGCGGGTGGCACCGCGCGGGCCGCCGAGGCCGCCGGCGGTGTTCACGACCGCGGTGCCCAGCGGCAGCCCGGCGGCCGAGTCGTTGGTGGGCTCCAGGACGTCGCCGCCGCCCGGCAGCGCGATCCGCACCGGGAACTGGCCGAAGATCGAGTCGCGCTTGGCGTACAGGGCCTCGACGCCGAGGACGGTCTGGCTGGCCAGGACGAGGTGGATGCCGTACGAGCGGCCCTTGCGCGCCAGGGACTCCAGCAGCTGCACGGCCTCGGTGGCCATCGGGTCGTTGCCGGCCAGCAGCACCTGGAACTCGTCGATGACGCAGAGCACCCGCGGCATCGCCTTGCCGCGTCCCTCCTCGGCCGCCGCGGCGCGCAACTCGGCGAACCGGGTCACGCCCGCCCGCTTGTACGCCACCGAGCGGCGGGTCATCTCGGCGTCGAGCTCGCGCAGCACGGCAAGCCCGTACTCCCGGTCCGACTCGACGCCGACGGCCCGCGCGTGCGGCAACCAGGTCCGGTCCCGCACGGTGGGCACGAACTCGGCGAACGAGACGCCTTCCTTGAAGTCGAGCAGGTACAGGTTGAGCTCGTCGGGGCTGTAGCGCGCGCCCAGCCCGTACAGAACGTTGATGAGGAAGGCCGTCTTGCCGGCGCCGGACCGCCCACCGACCATCCAATGCGGAGTGAGGTCGTTGAACTGCAGGACGACGGGGGTGTCCCCGTCATGGCCGACCGTCGTGCCGAGGCCGTCGGCGGCGTCGGCGGTCCACAGCTCGTCCGACGGCTCCGGCAGCAGATCGGAGAGCGTCACCTGGGAGGCGGCCACCGAGTGCGCGGTCAGCTCCCGGCACACCGCATCGACGAGGTGCGGCGGTGGGTCCTCGTCGAGGAAGACAGGGGCGTTGAGCCACACCGCCTCCGGCATCGACCCGAACGTGGCGCCCGGCGGATTGCCGACGACCGCGTACGGATTCCGCAACGACACCTGAGTGGTACGCGGCAGCGGCGGCTGGATGGTCTCCGGCGTCAACGGGGGCGGCGGCCAGCCCGCGACGATGAGGTGCAGACCGGACTCCGGGCCCTGCTGCGCCAGCCAGGCGATCCGGTTCAGCTCGCCACCCTCGGTGAGCTGCGGCAGGCAGGCCACGACCAGCACCATCACCCGATCGCGCCGGTTGCGCCGCACCGCACCGCCCCGCGCCGGGCGCAGCCACTTCTCCGCCTCGCTGAGCACCTCGCGCAATCCGTTCAGATCCTCGGCGGGCGGCGCCATCAAACCGGCGTCGGCGAGCATCGCAAAAGGCGCGAACACCGCCCCGCGCGACGCATCGACCCCACGCACGAGCAACGACCCGGCCGGCGCGGCGGCCAGCAGGCGCACCAGCAGGCAGCGCAGCAGCCCCGCCACCCGAGGATCCCGCGCATCGGCGTCGATCGTGAGGTGCCCGCTGCCGAGCAACGGGACGACGGCCGGGAAACGCGCATCGTCAAGCGGCTGCGCCACCCCGAGGCGAACGAACTGAGGAAGCTCCGTCCCGCCCAGCGGCGCAACCGCGGAAGCCGCATCCAGCGGCGACCCCAACCACCCGGGAACGAGCGCATTCGCGGCGGCCCGCAACTCCTCGGCCAGCCGATGCTGCTCCACCGAATCGGCGGCGGCCGGCGCCTGCCCGTCCAGCGCGGCGGCAGCGGCCGCAACGGTGGCCTCCGCCTGGCGGTGCAGGGCAGCGGCCTGCTCGATCCGCCCCGTCGACGCCACCGCCCCACCTCCGTGTGTGCGCTTGAACCGTACCCTGCACAGTCACCCAGGCCCGCACCGCGCAGCCACGCCCAATCTTCCCAGCCCAGACCGACAAGGGTGACGCCCGGCCCCGCCGTTTCCTCTCCGCGGCGAGGAAAACTCCCCGCCGTTTCCTCTCCGCGGCTGGGACCGGCGTGGAGGGGAAAACGCGCCGCCGGTTTCCTCTCCACGGCCGGGACTGGCGTGGAGGTGGACCCGCGGTCGTGCGGCCGGCTTCTGCGGTCCGATCAGGCGACGCCCTGAGCGACGAGCCGGCCGTCGACGAAGGCGTACACGGGCTGCGGACGGAAGCCGGCGAACAGCAGCTCCCGATGCTTCTCGAACCGCACGTGATGCTGCTCCTGCACCCCCACCACGAACTCGTACCGCTTCACCAGCTCGACCGAAGCGAACCGCACGGTCCGCACCACGTCGACGCCGTCCACCTTGATCGACAACCGTCCCCAGAACTTGTTGAACGAGAACTCCACCCGGTGCCGCTCACCGACCCCGACATCGAAACCCATCTGCACGCCCAGCACTGTACGGTTCGCCGACCGGTCCACAGCGGAGCCCACTAACCTGGTAAGGGTGCAGCCCACCAACCCGCCCGCCCAGCCGGCGCCCCCACCCTCGACGCCGGCCGCTGCGCCCCCGAAGCAGAGGAACCGCCGCACCCGGCTGATCGTGGCAATGGCAGGGGGGATTCTGGCGCTGCTCTGTCTGGGTGGAGTGGGAGTCTTCATCTCCTTCTACGACGAAGCCACCAAAATCGAACGAAAAAATCCTGACATTGTGGTCTCCAGCTATCTCCGTGCGTACTTGGTGAACCGCAATGATCAGGAGGCATCGCTGTATACCTGTAAGTCAGGCGGAGATCTGGCTGGCATGTCGGCCCTGCGGGACGAGATGGCCAACCGGGAGAAGGAGTTCGACGTAACGGTCAGCGTCAATTGGGGTTCGTTGAGCGTGTCGCAAGATGGTCAGGGCCGATCGGTCTCGACTGAACTGACTATCGTCGGCTCGTCAAACGGCCAATCGGTGAGCCAGCGAACCGACGCCTGGCGGTTCGGTCTCGTGGACGAAGACGGATGGCGGGTATGCAGCGCCACCAAGGTGTCTTGAACTACTCCACCCACAGGATGTGAACGGGGACTGACAAAGTGGGAGGGGTTTTGCCGCTCCATGCCCAGCGATACCAGTCCAGCTCCGTCGCCACCCGGGCGCAGATATCGCCGTCGTCGCCCGTGTGCAGTTCCGTGACCGCTCTCAGATCGCGCCGCTCGCCGCCGTCCTCGAGCAGTTCCACCACTCGCCGCCCGGTGAGCCCGTCGGCGTCGAGCGCCGCTACCGGGTTGCGGCGGGGCGGTTCGTCCAGGGACACGAGCCGGGACATCACGTCGGCCGGCTTGCCGCCCGTACCCGTCATGCCCAGCTCCTCCACCCACACCCGCTCGACCGGGACCAGCGGAGCGAAGACCTCCGTCTGTTCGGCCTCGGCGCGGTACCACTCGGCCTCCGGCATGACCGGTACGTAGGTCCGGCTGCCCTGCACCACCTTCTCGTCGGCGCGCAGGTCGGCGCGCCAGCCGTGGCCGGGCAGGCCGATGAGGACGCGCCGGCCGCGGAGGTGGCCGCCCATCGTGGCGGGGGTCGGCACGATCGGCCGGGGCGGTTCCGGGGCCCAGTCGGAGCGGCCCGTGAACGGATCGGGCATCGAACCACCCGTCACTGCGATCCGCCCAGCGGCGCGCCGTGCTGCGCCATGAACTGCACCGGGTCGACCGCGCTGCGGCTCGAGCGGTCGTTGTTCAGGTGCACCTCGAAGTGCAGGTGCGGGCCGGACGAGTTGCCGCTCGTACCGCTCAGGGCCACGACCTGGCCGGCGGCGACCCGCTGACCCACCCGCAAATCCGGCCTCTGCACCAGGTGACAGTAGCGGGTCATGATGTTGCCGGCGTGCCGGAGCTCGAGCATCCACCCGCAGCCGCCCTTCCCCGGGTAGCCGGGGCGGTTGCAGTCCTTCTTGCCGCTGAACGTCTCGTCGCACTTGATCCGGGACACGACCCCGCTGGCGACCGACCGCACCGGCGTCCTGAGGCCGACGATGAGGTCGACGCCCTGGTGCTTGGGCCGGCTCGCCGTACGGAATCCGGACCCGACGGTCCACTGCTCACCCTGTGCCGCCTTCGCCGCCAGCGGGTTGGTCCAACCCGAGGCGGCGACGTCCGCCGCCGACGCGCAAACCATGGAGACCGAGTTGCCGACCGCGTTCGCCGCGCCGTCGGCGAGAAGGTTCACGATCTGCGTCGCAATCGGTTCATGCTTCGCGTACGCGTCGGGGTAGGCGCTGATCTGCACGCGCTGCGCCGCGCGCGTCAGCGGCATCGACTCCCAGCCGTCGACTGTCTTGAGCTTCTCGTAGAACTTCGTGGCGGCGTACTTGGGATCGGTGACCTCGGCGGGGGTGCCCCAGCCGCTGCTCGGCCGCTGCTGGAAGAGCCCGAGCGAGTCGTGGTCGTTGCGTTTGCCCAGGTTGCCGAGGTTGGTCAGCCGGGATTCCTGCATAGCCGTGGCGACGGCGATCACCCATGCGCGGGGCGGCATCTTCAGTTCCGCGCCCACGTTGATGATGATCGCCGCGTTCCTGATCTGCACGGGCCCGTACGGCCGGACGCGCGGCAGCCGCGAATCGGGATCGATCGGCCCGCCGGTGCCACAGCCCGAGCTGTACAGCGTGAGATCGTCGTCTTTGTCGGTGAAGGCGCCGAACACGAGGGCGCTGACGGCCCCACCGCAGCACAGCAGGGCGAACGTCGCGACCAGGGCCACCAGCAGCGCGACCCGCCGGGGCCGCCGCAACGTCGTCACGAAGCCTCCCAGTCGACGCCGTCCACCAGCCACTTCCCGTCCGGGGCCACCAGCTGCAACGTCACCTTGCCCGAGTCCACGGTCACGACCGCGTTGGCCAGGCCGTCGCCCACGGGTACCAGTGCGGGCCGCCCGATGACCCGGTCGGCGGGCACGTCGGCGGGATCCACCCCGTCCAGCTCCTCGGCGAGGTTCTTCGTCGCGTTGGGCAGGATCCCGTCGTGCCAGGTCTTCGCGGACACGTTCTTGTGGTCGACCCAGGCCGACGCGAACGCGTACGCGACAGTCTCGGGCGAAGCGCTTCCCGGCTTGGCGGTCGGCTTCGGCGGAGGCGCGTCGTCCACGATGACGCCGTCGTCGTCGTGGCTCGGGTCCACGCTCACCGTCGGCGCGGGCGACACCGGATCAAGCAGTTGCTGCCGGCCGCCCCCACCGTCGGAGAAGAGCCGACCGATGCCGACGACAGCCAGCACCAGAACGGCGATCACCAGGGCGACGCCCCACCGCGACCGGAACAGTCCGGTGAGGCCGCGTTCGAGGACCCTCGGCACGGCTGATCACCGGGCCTCGGTGCGTACACGGGGCGGCGCCTGCTCCCGGGTGGTGCTCCCGGTTTCCGGGCGGTAGATCGCGTACGAGGACGGTGTCTCGGCCACGTCGGGTTCGGTCCACGTCGACGTCCGTCGCTGCCGCGCAGCCGGTGCAGCGGCACCCGCGGGAAGCGCGACGGGACGCCGCTCGGTCGCCGGGGCGTCGTCCCGGACCGACTCGGACCCGTCGGGCCGGGTGGCAGGCGCGGAACCGCCCCCCGTCGCAGCCGGCGACTCCGTACGGGAGGCCACCGCATGCGCCGGGTCCTCCAACCTCGCCTCTGGCCGCAGGTTGGTCTGCTCGACGAACACGGTCCGGCCCTTGCCGATCTGCGGCTCGTTGGTCCCGCCGGCGTCGGCGACATCCAGCTTCGCGGCCTCCCGCATGTCCCGGAAGAACCGCCGATGCCACGACCCGGCGGACGTGATGGCCGCGGTGCTGTCCTTGCCGCCGAGCTGGGTGATCCGCCGGTACGGCCGCAGCAGCAGCCACCCCACCACGCCACAGAGCCACACCAGGACCACCTGCAGCCATCCGGGAAGACTCGCGGTGTTCATGATCAGGTCGACGGCGAACAGGTAGATCGCTGCCCCCGTACCGAAGATCGCAATGTTGAAGATCGCGGCGACGACCGCGTTGCCCAGCCGCCGGATCCCGGAGCTGGCGGGCCGCAACAAACCGACGGTGCCGAGAATGGGCGCGGCGATGACCGCCCATCGGAAGATCAGGAACCCGAGCAGCACCAGCAAGGAGGCGGTGAGATCGAACATGGCGAACATGACGGCGGCCAGCACGGCAATGAACCCGGCCCCGATCCGATCCATCCCATTGACACCCTGCAAATACTCGTACGCCTCGGGATCCTCGGTCCGAATCTGCTCAGCAACCTTCTTCCACTGATCGTTCTTCGCCGTGAAGGTCGGCTGACGATCGTCGGGATTCGTCCTCAACCGCTCGGCGTCTCGCCATGTAAGCGAGCGAGCATCGTAAAGAGCACGGCCGTATTTCTGCGCGGTCTCGCTGTCTGCCGACCCTAGGAGACCTCTCAACCAGTTCCGGTAGAGCATCGTGTCGGTCGACGTGTCACTGGCACGCACTGCGGGAGGGCGATTATCTTCGCACGCCCCCGGCGTCGGATCGTCACACTTTCCGTCGGGGGTGTTCTGGGCGCGCGGTCCAACGGCGTCATGGACCACCCCGAGGGTCGTGATGAGGCTTTGGTCGGCCACGTTCGCGGACTTCACGGGCCACGCGGCGATCGCCGTCACAGCCACCATGATCAGGATTGCCCAGCCCGCAGTCGTTGTGGCAGCGCCCATGTCGGCCTGCCTCGAGCGCCAAATGAGGTAGAGGCCGACGACCGCAAGCGTAATTACGCCGAAAACGCTGAAGACCTTCTCATATACGGCCTTGGTTGCTTGCTCGACCAGCGGGTCCGCCCAGCCCCACAACGATTGCGGATCCCATGCTCGCTCGCGCAGCGCGTTAGACGCGCCGATGACCGCCGTAGCAATCATGAACTCGCCGTTGGCAACGGTCGTCTCAAACTTGGTGTCCGGTGCGGTCAGTGTGGAAGCGCACCCACCTTCGAGGTCGTACGTCGTATAGCTGTATCCGGCGTAACCGTATTGGCTGTAGATTCCCTGCGGACCGTTGAGCTTCGACGACTCGGGGCGTTCCGCGAACCATCCCGCCAACCCCGAGTCAGGAGTGCTCGGAGTTGGTGGATTGAGACACTGAGCCCGGTCGCCCGCTACGTCTGCAAGGCGGGAGACGCAGGATTTGAAGTCTTGCTTCCATTCGTCGGTGCTGCATGCTCCGCCCGGTGCCTGCAGCGGACCCGCCATGGCCGGCGCCGGTGCTGCCACCGCCCAGGCGATGCTGGCCACCACCGCGACCGTCCATGTCATGACCATCGCGCAGACCCGGCGGAGCATGTCAGACCTCCAGGTCGGAGAGGCTGGGGATGGCCGTCGGCGCCGCCTTGGCCGCTGCCGGGGTGGTGTCGAGGTGGTCGAGGAGGCCTTCGACGTACGAGACGTCGACTCTGACCTTCTGGACGCGGCCGTCCACGTCTCGCATCACGAATTCGCGGAAGCCGAGGCGGGCCGAGGAGGAGGTGTCCGCCTGGGACAGCGATGCCAGGGTGGCCTCGTAGCCGTCGTGGACCGGTACGCGGAGCAGCCGTAGCGCCTCGGAGGCGATCTCCTGGTCCTCGGCGATGCGGCCGACGAAGACCGTCGACACGAGGTTCTGCACGTCGAGGCCGAGGATGTCGCGGGGGTTCTGCGAGGCGACCAGCGCGGCGAGGTTCCATTTGCGGGAGTCGCGGGCGAGGCGGACCAGGAACGAGCGGCCTGAGCGCCAGCCCTCCATGAAGTGGGCCTCGTCGAGGCCGACCATCTTGCGGGACGACATGGAGCCGCCGTAGCAGCGGCGGACCGCGAGGCGGTGGGCCGTGTGCAGCATCGGCAGGGCCAGCGATTCCTCGGCCGACCAGTACTCGCGTTCGATCTTCAGGTCGGGCAGGCGCAGGCCGGACATCGTGATGACCGTGAGCGCGGAGTCGGCGCCGAGGAGGTGCTGCGGGGGCCGGCCGAAGAACAGCAGGGCCAGCGGCATCTCCGCGGTGTCCAGCAGGAGGTTGGCCAGCTCCTTGCCCTCGTCGTCGTCCAGGCCCTGCAGCGTGGCGACCACATCGTCCAGGGTGGACGTCTCCTCCGCGGGCACCTGCCGTACGGCGTGACGCAGCAGGGTGGCCGTCGACGCTTCCTTGGCGACCTGCGGCGGGACCAGCATGGAGCAGATGTCCTGGACCAGCATGCGGCGTTCGGCGCGGGCGTTGGAGACGGCGATCTCGTACTCGCGGTCGCCGGCCGGCCCGGTCGCGAACTCGGTGCGGACCGGGGTGGGGATCAGCGCGTATGGCGCCAGCGTCCCCTGCTCGGACCCGGTCAGGTTCAGCACCCGGGAGTACGGCCGCAGCTCCGGCATCTGGCACAGCCGGGCGAGCGGGCCGGACGGGTCGAGCAGCGTCACCTGGACACCGCGGCGGGCGTTGAGGTATCCGAGCGCGCCCATGAGGGTCGACTTGCCACCGCCGGGCTCCGCCACGAAGACGCCGAGGCCGGAGCGCTCCCGGACCTCCATGGGGAAGTGCAGGTCGAGGAAGACCGGCCGCCGGCAGGTTCCCGCCGTACGCCCGATCAGGTCTCCCCGGCGGTCGCCGACGGTCGACGCGGCCTGCGGCAGCGCGGCCGCGAGCAGCTTGACCGGCATGCGCCGCACGTAGCCGGTGTTGGCGATCGGCTCGCCCGGGATGAACTCGCGGGCCAGCTGGTCCTGGTTCTTCGGGTGCTGCAGCGAGATCCGCAGCTCGCGCGAGTACAGCTGGATGAGCCGGCGGGCCCGTTCCAGGCATTCCTCGCGGGTGCGCCCGCCCACCGCGATCCGGTGCCAGCCGTGCGCGCGTGCGGACTCCACGGGCAGGCCGGTGGTCATCTCGTCGCCGATCACCAGCGCGCGCTTCGCGAGGCGTTCGAGCTCCGGCGGGGCGTCGATGCCGTGCTCGGCGTAGTCCAGCTGCTGGGAGCGGATCATCCGGAGCCGGTGCTCGAGGTTCTTGAAGGAGCTGTTCGGCCCGAGGATGTCGATGCGTGAGGAGAGCTCCATCGGCCACGGCAGCCGCTCGTGGAAGTGCATCCACGGCTCGTGCTTCTCCGGGATCTCCAGCGGCTCCATGCGGCCCACGGACAGGACGGCGACGTGCCGCTCCTCACCGGTCATGCGGTTGACCAGCTTGACCGTGGAGCCGTACGGGGTCCGGTACCGCTCCACCTGCTCGGTCAGCGCGAGCAGGTCACCGCGTTCCCAGTGTCCGTTGGAGACCGGTGACAGGGGGCCGGGCGGGGCCATGCAGAGCGCGACCGAGCGGAACAGCAGCCATTCCAACTCCTGCGGGGTGACCCGCCGGCCGCGCATGCCGAACGCGTTGAGAACTTCGTCGAACTGCTCGACCGTACGGCCGAGCTTGCGTCGTTCCCCGTCGCTGGTCCCCTTGCCGAAGAGCCGCAGGATCCGCTCGGAGAAGGTGTCACCGAGCGACCGCCGCGCGAATGTCACGCCGAGGTACGTCTGCCCCTCGGCGTGGTTGACCGACAGCAGGTGCCGCTGCGCGGCGACGAGGTGGTCGGACCACGAGGTCCCGCCGGCGACGTCCGGCAGCGGCTTGGCGGTGAACGAGTCGACGGTCCGCGCCCACTCGTCCGCGGGGAACGGCCGGTTGGTGCGGCGCAGGTGCAGCCGGAAACCGGCGAGGCCCGCGTACTGCTCGGAGATCGCGGAGAGCAGCGCCTCCCGCTCGGCGTCGGGACGGAACGCCCAGCGCACCTCGGGCAGGTAGTACCAGGCCGTGACGGTGCTCTGGGTGAAGGTCAGGTGCCCGGCGATCTCGCTGATCTCCAGCTCGATGGCCGGGTCCCGGTCGCTGAACTTGAGCTTGTGCGGGCGCAGCGCGACCGGCTTGACGTCCTTCTTCGGCACGGCGGGCAGGTTGTCCGGCTGGTCGCTCTTCTTGCGCCGCTTCTTCGGCGCCTTCCCGGCGCGCGGCGCGGGTGCCTTCTCCGGCATCGGCGCCAGGCCGGCACGGTGGTCCGGCTCCGGATCATTCAGGTACGGCGGCAGCGGAGCGACCGGGTGCACGCCGGGGGCAGGACCGGCCGCCTGCTGCCACAGCGGCGGGTTCTGCGCGGGCGCAGGGGTGATCAGGTCCGGCGCGACGGGCGGGACCGGCGCGGCGACGCCGGGGCGGGCCTGCTCAGGCCAGTCGGCGAACTCCAGGTCGGTGTCCTCGTGCCCGTCGTAGAAGTCGGCCTGAGGTCCGACGGGAGCCCGCATGAAGGGCGACACCGGCGCGTCCGGCGATGCCCCGGTCCCGAAGGCCGAGGCTGCGGCAGACCCGGGTGGCACGGCAGGCCCGAGCGGGGCGGCAGGTCCGAGCGGCGTGGCCGGGCCGAGCGGCAGAGCATGCCCGGCGGGTGCGTCGAACGCCGCGGGGGAAGCGACGGCAGGCGGCGCGGAAGCCGGCCCAGGGGTCGCCGGTGACGCAAAGGTCGGCGGCACGGCGGCGGATGGCCCGGAATACGGCCCGGCGAAGCCCGGCGCCCCGGACGTGGGCCGAGCCGAAGCCGGCGCCCCGGAAACGGGCTGAGCAGGAGCCGGGGGCCGGGAGACGGGCTGAGCGGGGACCGGCACTCCGAAAACGGGCTGGGCCGCGAATCCGGAGCCGGGCTGAGCCGGAGGTCCGGAGACGGGCTGGGCCGAGACTCCGGAGGTGGGCTGAGCAGGAGCCGGCTGTCCGGAAGCCGGAGGCGCGGCGGCGGGCGCCCCGGGGTGCGGCTGCGCGGAGATCGGCCGGTCGGCGAAGGCCTCCGTCGGCGGCGGTGCCGGCGACACCGGGGTGACGGGCCGGACGCCGGTCGCGAGCGGGACTGTGGGGCGCGAGCCGGACGGCGGCATCCCAGTCGGATGGCCGTTGGGCAACGGCGCCGGTGCGGAAGGCTGAGGCTGTGCGGCGGCCGGCGACACCGGCCGGGTACTCGGCACGGCGGTCCCGGTGCCGGGAGCCTCCGTCGCGGAGGTGGCGGCCGGTGAGGAAGCGGGGGAGCCGGCGGCCCGGCGGGCGTCCTCGCCGTCGAAGTCGAACCCGAAGTCGAAGTCGGCGTCCGGGTCGTCCGGCGGCGTGGCGGTGGGCTGCTGCTGGGGAGCGGGGCTGCCGAACAGGTCGAGGAACGGTGAGTCGATGTCCATGGGGTCGACCGGCGGCGTGCCGTTCGTGCGGGGGCGTACCGGCTGAGGCGCCTGGAACACTGCGACCGCCCCGTGGCCGGGGCCGGCTACCTGCTCGGGGATGTCCTCCGGAGAGTAGTCGTTCGGTCGCCCAGAGTTACCCTGCCTGCCCTGAGGGGACGTCTCCGCTCGGGAATGGCCCGGCGGTGGGGTAGCGGTCATGCGAGGGCCCCGTTCGGGCATGCAGCGAGAGTGGCGAAACTGGTCATACCAACTCCTCCCGAACCCGGATGCGAGTGGCGACGAGTCGCGGGTCCCGTTGCTCGACGGCCGGCTCACGCGTGCGCTTCCAGTCGGTGAGCGCGGTGCGGATGACCATCCGGGCGGGCCGGTCGGGGTCGACGTGCCGGAAGACGTAGGAGGTCGTCACCATGGCCAGGGCGATCTCCCACGCGGGGAAGGCGTCGAACTCCCACGTGATGAGGTAGTGCAGGAAGACGAAGACCGGGACGAGGACGACGAACATCCCGTACTGCGCGTACGGCAGGTGCATCGGCAGGGTGTATCCGGGCGGGCCCAGATAGACCAGGCGTGCCCGGTAGATGTCGTCATCAGTGCGCAGGCGCATGGGTCTTCGGGCCTCAGCTGAAGATGAGGTCGATGAGGTAGTCGCCGACGAAGAACAGCGTCGCGGCGCCGGCGATGAACGCGAGGCCGACGATGGCGATCGCGCTGCTGGTCAGCACCTTGGAGATCTCACCGCGGCTGGCCCGGCCGATGAAGATGATGCCGAGCACGGCCAGCAGGATCGGTGCGATGTTGCTCGCGAAGAAGGTGACGACGCCTTCGGTGTTGATGCCCTTGGGCTCGGGGGCGGCAAGGGTGGCGCCGTGCTGGACCGCCGTCGCGACCTGCGCGGCGAGTTCGGTGGCGATCATCGGTAAACCTCCCGGGTGACCGGCGTGAGGGCGCCGGACACGCTGCAGTTGTGAAGCCTGACGGCAACGCCCATATGGTGCTACTTCCCGCTCACCGCGTCGAGTGCGCGGTCACGATCCTGAAGGGCTCTGCTGTCCTACCCACGCCCGTCTGCTCTCTTCGGTTCAATAATGATGCCTAGCTCCGAAGCGTACGGGCCGTACTTCTTACCTACAAGCTGCCTGATTCGTTACCCAAGGTAAAGACGTGACTGAACTTGAGTCACGCTGGATCGTACACGTGTGCGAAGATCGTCCGCCGGTACCGTCGTCGGGGTGAGTGAGCCGACCGGTAGCGCAACGACCGGGCAGGTCGCCGCCGACCTGCTGCTTCATCGAGATCACCCGGTCGTGATGGGCGTGCTGAATGTGACACCCGACTCCTTCTCCGACGGCGGCCGGTACGCCGATCTCGACGCCGCCGTCGCCCACGGAGTGGCACTGCGGGCGGCCGGTGCCGACATCGTCGACGTCGGCGGCGAATCCACCCGTCCGGGCGCCGACCGGGTCGACGCGGCGACCGAGACCGCCCGGGTGGTGCCGGTGATCAGGGGGCTCGTGGCAGCCGGTGTGCCGCTGAGCATCGACACGACCCGCGCCGCGGTGGCCGCCGCGGCCCTGGAGGCCGGCGCCGCGGTGGTGAACGACGTCTCCGGAGGGCTCGCGGATCCGGGCATGGCCGCGGTCGTGGCCGCCGCCGGCTGCCCCTGGGTCCTGATGCACTGGCGCGGCCATTCCCGCCGGATGATCGATCTCGCGGTCTACGACGACGTCGTGGCGGAGGTACGCGACGAGCTCCAGCGGCGCGTGGACGACGCGGTGGCCGCCGGCGTGGACCCCGGCCGCCTCATCCTCGACCCGGGTCTCGGCTTCGCGAAGAAGGCCGAACACAACTGGGCCCTCAGTGCTCACCTCGACGAGCTCATAGCGCTGGGCCATCCCGTGCTGTTCGCCGCATCGCGGAAGACGTACCTCGGGCGGTTGCTGGCGGACGCGAACGGCGAGCCGCGACCGGTGGACGGCCGGGAAGCCGCCACGATTGCCACCTCGGTGCTCGCCGTGGCGGCCGGGGCGTGGGGCGTACGGGTCCACGACGTGCGCGCCACGGTGGACGCGCTGGCCGTATGGCGGGCCACCGGGAGCCCGCGCCTGCAGAGGAGAGAGCCATGAACGACCGCATCTCGCTGCGCGGGCTACGCGTACGCGGAAACCACGGGGTCTTCGACTTCGAGCGTCGCGACGGGCAGGACTTCATCGTCGACGTGGAGCTGGAGCTGAACCTCGGCCGGGCCGCCGCCACCGACCACGTCGACGACACCGTGCACTACGGCGAGCTGGCCGGACGCCTGGCCGAGGTGATCGCGGGCGAGCCGGTGAACCTGATCGAGACGCTGGCCGACCGGCTCGTGGCGGTGTGCCTGGACGACTACCGCGTCAACGCCGCCACCGTCACCGTGCACAAGCCGCAGGCGCCCATCCCGCACGAGTTCGCCGATGTCGCCGTCACGCTGCGGCGCACCCGGTGAGCCGCGCGGTGCTGTCGGTCGGCAGCAACCTCGGCGACCGGTACGCCCACTTGAAGGCCGCCGTCGAGGGGCTGGGCGACAGCGTCGTGCTGGTCTCGGGCGTGTACGAGACGCCGCCCTGGGGCGACGCCGAGCAGCCGCCGTACCTGAATGCGGTCGTGCTGGCGATCGACCCGGCGGCGGACCCGCGGTCCTGGCTCGACCGCTGTCGTGCGCTGGAGACGGCCGCCGGCCGCGTACGGGACCCGCAGCGCCGGTTCGGTCCGCGCAGCCTCGACGTCGACGTGATCGCCGTCTGGGGCGACGACGACCAGCCGGTGCTCAGGGACGACCCGGAGCTGACCCTGCCGCACCCCCGTGCCCACGAGCGCGCGTTCGTCCTCAAGCCCTGGCTCGACCTGCAGCCGTACGCGCAGCTGCCCGGCCACGGCTGGGTGACCGACCTGCTGAATACTCCCGGCCTCGCCGCCGACGCGAACGCGATGACTCCCCGCCCGGATCTGCCACTAGAGTCAGAGGAGTGAGCAACAACCCCGGCGGCGCGGGCCCTGACCCGTCGCTGCGGCCGACCAGCCTCTCGGCCCTGGTCGTCGCCGCACTCGCGGCGGCAGCGGTCGGGTGGCTGCTGCTCAGCTCCTTCTACTCGGAGATGCCGCGGCTACCGTGGCTGCCGATCATCGTGCTGGTGGCGCTGGCCGTCGCCGAGGCGTTCCTGGCCCAGAACACGTCCGCGCGCATCCAGCGCAAGCCCGGCGCTCCGCGCGTCGACCCGCTCGCGGTCGCGCGCTACGTGGTCCTCGCCAAGGCGTCCTCGCTGGCCGGCGCGCTGTTCGCAGGCTTCTCCGCAGGGCTGCTCGCCTGGCTTGCGCTGGAGCCGACCAAGGCGGCGCGGGGCGACATCCCGGCCGCCATCGGCGGGGTGGTGGCCGCGGTCGCGCTCACCGGCGCGGCGCTCTGGCTGGAGCGGGCGTGCCGGGTCCCGAAAGAGCCGGACCAGAAGGACGGGGACGACTCGGGCAGGCGTGCCGGCCGCCCGTGAATTCGCCGGGTTTCTGCACTTGAACTGTAGCCCCCTCACTTCCGTATGCTGGGCCGCGCGAAGGAGGTGGACGACATGGCCTACGACGAGACCACGTACCGTCGGAACACCGGTGACGAGCAGGCGGAGAGCAATCCCGCGGCGTACCGGACGGGGCTGGCGGCCACCGACTTCCGCAACCGGCGGCGCGACCTGGACGCGGACGACTCCGGGACCCGCATCACCGAGCCGATCGCCGAGTCCCCCGCGCGCGACGACGGGCGCGACCGCCTGGGCGTGCACATCGGGTGGGAGATCGTGCTGCTGCTCGCCGTGGCGGCCATCGCCTATCTGCTCTACCGGCTCGATCCGGCGGCGCTGCGCCGTCCCGCGCTCGACACGCTGCTCATCTCGGGCGCCACGATCGGCCTGCTCACCCTCGGCGCCGGGCTGACGCTGCGGGCCGGCGTACCCAATCTCGCGATCGGTCCCATCGCCCTGGCCGGCGCCCTGCACTATGCCGAGAACGGTGACAAGGGCCTGGTCGAGTCGATGATCCCGGCGGTGGCGATCGCCGCCGCCGGCGGCCTCGTGGTCGCGCTGCTCGTGCTGATCCTGCACGTGCCCGGCTGGGTGGCGTCGCTGGGCGCCGCCATGGGCGTGATCGTGTACGACCAGCTGCGGACGGCTCCCGTGGCTGTCCAGGGCACCTACGACCCGGCCGATCAGGCGTTCTATCTCTTCGGCGGCTTCGCGCTGCTCGCCGTGATCGGCGGCGCGCTCGGCACTGTCACGTCGATCCGGCGCATGGTCGGCCGCCGGCGTCCGATGGGTGACCCGGCGGTCCGGCGCGGCGGTGCTGCGGCGGTGCCGGTGATCGCGTCGCTGGTGCTGTCGTCCGTCTTCGCGGTCGGCGCCGGCACCCTGATGGCCGCCCAGTCCAGCACGCCGATCGTCCCGGGCACCGGCCTGGAGTGGACGGGCATCGCGCTGGGCACGGCGCTGCTCGCGGGCACGAGCGCGTACGGCCGCCGCGGCGGCATCTTCGGCACGCTGCTGGCGGTCGCCGGCGTCGCGCTGTTCCTCGACTACGCCGACCGCCGCAACTTCGACATCGCGCTCTTCGCCATCGCCGCCTCGCTCGTCGGCGCGGGGCTGCTCGTCACCCGGCTGGTGGAGACGTACGGGCGGCCGCTGCCCGCGCCCGGTGTGGGCGACGACTGGGTGCCCGCCGCGAACGGCGGCACGTGGTCGCCGGACCTGCCCGAGACGTGGTCCCCGACGAGCACCCCGGCGCAGGGCCGGACGAGCGAGCAGTGGGACTCCGGGCCGTGGGGCAGCGGGCGCTGACCGCGTACCGCCGCCCTATGCTGGCTGCATGACCGACGCGACCTTCGCCGAGCTGGACGCCCTGCCGACCGACGAGCTGCGCGAGCGCGCCTTCGCGAAGGCGCGCGAGCGCCGCGACCTGGGCTTCTTCTGGTCGGTGCTCAAGCACCTGCCGGACTCGGACGATGCCGCCTCGCTCGACGGCGCCCCCAACACGGTCGGCCCGACCGTCGACGAGGCCATGGCGCTGTGGCGTGAGCTGACCGGGCACGGGTACGGGTACGGCGACCAGGAGCCGCTGCTGCGCGCCGCCTTCATCGACTACCTGCAGAAGCACCCGGCCTGAGGCCATCCATGCGCGTCGTTTGAAACTGAGCGCCCGCTGGGAATTAGCGGGCCATGGCTCTCACCAACCGCTACAAATCCGCGCCGGGTGCGGGCACGCTCGCCGCGCTCGTACTCGTCCTGGTCTTCGGCAGCCCCTGGTACGCCGACTGGGCCGCGGACAACACGAACCCGGACACCGCCGGGGGATGGTGGCTGCGCCTGCTGGCGTGGCCGCACTGGCAGTTCGACTCCGACGACTCGCTGCGCTCGATCATCATCGCCGACCTGAAGGCGATCCTGGTCGTCGTCCTGACCCTGCTCTTCCTCTACCTGCTGCCCGGCTCCCAGCTGGCCCGGGCGCGCGGCACGATCAGCCAGTTCTTCGCCGGCTGGGCGTCGTACATCTTCGCAGGCGGTTTCGCCGCGCTGCTCACCACGCTGTTCCTGGCCAACCCGACGCTGCTGGGCGCGTTCCGGGCGGCCGGCGACGGAGCCACGTACGGCCTCTTCGTCGGCTGGATCATCGGCCTGGCCACCCTCGGCGGTCGCCGGGGCACCCGTTAGCCCTCCTCCTGCCGGGCCGGGTGCACGCCCCCGCCACCAGAGGTCCGGCACTCACAGGCGCGGAGGTGTCCCGAGCCCCCGTCAGAGGCACCTCGCAGTCGCGCCGAGCCGTAGCCCGGGCCCTCCCGGCCCGGGCTGCGGTGTGTCTCAAGCGGGGGCCGTGGCCCGTTCCTCGGGTACGTCGAACAGTGCCGACCGGGCGATCGTGCCCACCGGCGTCCCGTCCTCGACCACGACCACGTTCAGCGCGTCGCTCGTGAGCATCACACCGAGGGCGTCGTACAGCGTGCCGCCGGCGTCCACGGTCGGCAGCCGGTCGATCTCCTCGATCTGACCGAGCGGTCGCATGGAGTCGCGCACCCGGGTGACCGCGAGGCGGCGGATGCCCCGGTCCTCGCCGACGAACCGGCTGACCGCGTCCGACGCCGGGTTGCTGAGCAGGTCGGCCGGGGCCGCGTACTGCATCAGCCGGCCGCCCTCGCCGAGGACCGCGATCCGGTCGCCGAGCCGTACGGCTTCGTCGATGTCGTGGGTGACCAGCACGATGGTCTTGCGAACCGCGGCCTGGAGCCGGAGGAACTCCTCCTGCAGGCGCGACCGCACGATGGGGTCCACCGCGGAGAACGGCTCGTCCATGAGCAGCACCAGCGGGTCCGCGGCGAGCGCCCGGGCCACCCCGACGCGCTGGCGCTGGCCGCCGGAGAGCTCGTGCGGATAGCGGCCGCCGAAGCGTGCCGGGTCGAGGCCCACGAGGTCGAGCAGCTCCTCCGCGCGGGCGCGGGTCTTCTTCTTGTTCCAGCCGAGCAGCCGCGGCACCGTCCCGACATTGGTACGGATCGTCTGATGCGGGAACAGGCCGACGTTCTGGATGACGTACCCGATGTGCCGGCGCAGCTCGACGGCGTCCCGCTGGGAGACGTCCTCGCCGTCGATGAGGATGCGCCCCTTCGAGGGCTCGATCAGCCGGTTGAGCATGCGCAGGATCGTCGATTTGCCGCAGCCGGACGGGCCGATGAGGACGACGAGCTCGCCGGCGCCGACATCCAGGCTGATGTCGCCGACGGCCACGGTGCCGTCGGGATAGACCTTGCCCACGTTCTCGAGCGTGATAGACGCCGCGCTCCGGCCAGCGCCGGAGTCGTTGATCGCGGTAGCGTCCACGTATGTCCTTCCTGTCGAGGGCCCCGGCGCCTGCGTGGCCCCTGGCCGCCCCCGCTGATGACGGGCCGGGAAATCCGTGGTTCTCCTGGCGCTATGTCCACGACAACACCGGCGAGATCCTCTCCGCTCTGCAGTTCCACGCGGGTCTCACCGCGCGCGCGGTGATCATCGCGCTCGTCGTCGCCGTGCCGCTCGCGGTCGTCGCCTACTGGTGGCGCCCGCTGACCGGCCCGATTCTTGCACTCTCCGGCGTCCTCTACACGATTCCGTCGCTCGCGCTTCTCGCGCTCGTCGCGCCGGCGGTGGGCACGACGAGCGACACGTCCGTCCTGATCGCGCTCGTCCTGTACGCCCTGCTCGTCCTGGTCCGCAACTCGCTCGCCGGCCTCACCCAGGTCCCCGCCGAGGTGCGGGACGCGGCCGCGGGCATGGGGTACGGGCGCCTCGGTCGCCTCCTGCGTATCGAGCTCCCACTGGCCCTGCCCGGCATCCTCACCGGACTGCGGCTCGCCACGGTGTCGACGGTGGCGCTGGTCACCGTCGGCTCGCTGATCGGCAAGGGCGGCCTCGGCGAGATGATCCTCGGTGGCTTCCGGAACAACTTCTACAAGGCCGAGATCATGACCGGCACGATCCTGTGCGTGGGCCTCGCGCTCGTGCTGGACCTCGTGCTCGCCGGGCTCGGCCGGCTGGTGACCCCCTGGGCCCGGGAGCGGCGATCGTGAACTACTTCCGCGAGGGGTTCGTCTGGCTGAACGACCCCCTGAACTGGACGAACCCGGGCGGCCTGCTGGACCGGCTGGGCGAGCACCTGCTGATCAGCCTGTGGGCGGTGCTGCTGGGCTGCGCGATCGGCTGGCCGCTGGGCATCTGGCTCGGGCACCGCGGCCGGGGCGGCGGCGGGATCGTCACGCTCGCCAACCTGACCCTGGCCATCCCCACGCTCGCCCTGCTCACGATCCTGCCGCTCACCCCGCTGGGCTTCGGCAAACCGCCGGTCGTGGTGGCGCTCGCGGTGTTCGCGGTGCCGCCGCTGCTGGCCAACGCGTACACCGGGCTGCGGCAGATCGACCCGGAGACCCGCGACGCGGCCAAGGGGATGGGACTGTCCGGCGGGCAGTTGCTGCGGCAGGTCGAGCTTCCGCTCTCCGTGCCCTATCTCGCCGCCGGATTGCGTACGGCGGCAGTGCAGGTGGTGGCGACGGCCGCGCTGGCGGCGTTCGTCAACGGCGGCGGGCTGGGCGAGATCATCTCGGCGGGCTTCGGCGTGGGCATGAGCAACGGCGGTGGCGGCCAGATCGTGGCCGGCGGCATCGTCGTGGCCCTGCTGGCGCTGCTCGTCGAGGCGCTCCTCGCGGTGGTGCAACGGCTCGTGACGCCGCCCGCCCTGCGGGGGGCGCGCCGCCGGCCGTCCGAGGCCGCGCCGGTGGGCTAGCCAGCCTGTATGCCACGTTCAGGGGGAAATGGGCGCCGGCCTGGTAACGAATGCGCAACGCCGATCGGGCGGCGGCATTAGTTGTCGTACCCCCGGGTTAGGAACGACGGTGCCGCTCCTCACCCGGGAGCGGTGCGACAACCGAAGAGTGCGGGCATCGGATCTTCGACTGCCCGTCGGACACGCGGCACGGCCTGCAAGCCGCGCCGGGACACAGAAGGCGGCAGTATGCGTCGAAACCTGCTCCTGACGGCCGGCACCCTCATGACCGCCGCCGTCATCCTCGCCGGCTGCGGCGAGTCCGGCTCCTCCGGCACCGCGGCCCCGCCCAGCTCCGCCTCGGGCGCCGGCTGCGCCCCGGTCGCCGGTGACAAGCTCGTC
This sequence comes from Actinoplanes sp. NPDC049316, assembly GCF_040677315.1. Lineage (NCBI taxonomy): Bacteria > Bacillati > Actinomycetota > Actinomycetes > Micromonosporales > Micromonosporaceae > Actinoplanes > Actinoplanes sp. NPDC049316. The sequence continues at coordinate 257,818 of NZ_JBFAQM010000008.1, forward strand.
GTGCTCACCGACGACAAGAACCTGCAGAACACCGACAACATCGTCCCGGCCATCAACAAGAAGGCCTCGACCCCCCAGATCGTCGCGGCGCTCGACAAGGTCTCCGCCGCGCTCGACACGACCAAGCTCATCGAGCTCAACAAGGCCGTCGACATCGACCGCAAGTCCTCCAAGGCGGCCGCCCAGGAGTTCGCCACGGCGAACAACCTCACCGCGGGCATCCAGAAGGGCTCCGGCGGCAACCTGACGGTCGGCGCGGCCAACTTCAGCGAGAACGCCACGCTGGGCGAGCTCTACAACATCGTCCTCACTGCCGCGGGCTACACGGTGAAGGTCCAGCAGATCGGCAACCGCGAGCTGTACGAGCCCGCCCTCGAGAAGGGCGAGATCGACGTGGTCCCCGAGTACGCGGCCACCCTCGCCACGTTCCTGTCGGGCAAGGTCGAGGGCAAGGGCGCGAAGGACCCGTCCTCGTCGGACCTCGACACGACGATGACCAACCTGAAGGCCCTCGGCGAGAAGGCGGGACTGGTGTTCGGCACCCCGTCCACCGCCCAGGACCAGAACGCCTTCGCCACCACCCAGGCGTTCGCCGACAAGTACGGCGTGAAGACGCTGTCCGACCTGGCCGCGAAGTGCTCCGGGGCGGCCACGGTCCTCGGCGGGCCGCCGGAGTGCCCGCAGCGCCCGAAGTGCCAGCAGGGCCTCGTCGACACGTACTCGTTCCAGGCCGGCAAGTTCACCTCGCTGGACGCCGGCGGGCCGCTGACCAAGACCGGTCTGAAGCAGGGCACGATCAGTGTCGGCCTGGTGTTCAGCTCGGACGGCGCGCTGGCAGCCGGCTGACCGCCGGTTTCCCGTCCCGCGGGACCGTGCCCCGGTCGTTCACCCGGCCGGGGCCGGCCTTCGCGTTAGACAAGTTTTTCTCCGATGCATCGATGCGGCCGTCACCTGCCGTTACGCTTCGTCCGGCCGCCGCTGCCCGTTCTCTGCCCGTTTCATAACCGCTGCGACTCTCGGTAGCATCTGCGGCCATGTCTGACCGGGACCCCGAGCAGCAGAGCGCCCGCCTCCTGCGGGCGCTGATCTGGGGTGGCCTCGGCCTGGCCCCGATCGCTGCGATCATCGTGCTCGTGGGCGGCAGCGGCGGCGCCGTGCGTTTCGCGGTGCTGCTGATCGCCGTCTGTGTGGTCCTGCTGGGCGCCGCGATGCTGATCCGCAACGATCCGGTGCTGCTCAGGATGGACGTCGAGGACCGCGTCGCCGCGGAGGTCGACGCGCTGCGCGGGGACCTGCGCGGCGAGATCGCCTCCGCCGCCCGGGCCACCGGGCACCGGGTCCAGGTGCTCGAGGACGAGATGGCGCGGCTGCGCACGGACGGCGTGCCGGCCGGCGCCCGGGCGGGCCAGTTCGTGCCGTCACAGACCGGTTGGCCGGAGGCTCAGGCGCAGGCCGGCAGCGCGGCGGTGCTGGGGAGTGCGGTCGTGCCGGGCAGCGCGGCGGCAGCTCCGGTGTCCGGCACCGCATCGGCGCCCCGAGCCGCGGCCCCCGCTACGCGCGTCAACGGCCCGGCCTCTGCTGCGCGCGCCGGCGCCCCGGTCTCCGCTGCGCGTGCGAGCGCCTCGGCGTCCGCTCCGCGTGCCACGGCGTCGGTCTCCGGGCCGCGGGCGCCGGCGGCCGCCTCCGCGCCACGGGCGACGGCGTCGGTGTCCGCACCCAGGGCAGCGGCCTCGGTCTCCGCGCCCCGGGCGACCGGGCCTCTCTCGGCGTCGGGCTTCCCCCGGCAGCGCGGCGCGGCGTTCCCCGAGCCGCACCACCAGACCCCGGAATCCGCCCACGGGTGGGACAACAGCCAGGACATCCCCGTGCCGGAACCACGCCCGTCCCGCCGGCACGCCGCGCCGGACACCGGCACGGACATCGCCCGGTTCGGCGGCTACGAGCCCGCCGCGGACGGCGATCACGGGTACGGCCTCACCACCGGCGGCATCGCCAGACCGTCCGGGGCGGGAGGAACGTACGGTTCCCCGCCCGGCAGCTACGACGGCGACGGCCCACAGTTCGGCGGCTACGACAGCGACGGGTTCGGCGACGACCGGCAGCCCGGCGTCTACGGGCAGAGCACCTACGGCTCCGGCACCTACGGGAGCAGCCGCTACGACGAGGGCAGCGGCGGCTACGGGGAGGCCTACGGCGAGAGCGATGACGGGTACGACGCCGACAGCTATGCCGGCGGCGGTCACGGCTACGGCGCTGACAGCCAATACGGTTACGGCCGCGACAGCCTGGACGAGGCGTCCCACTCCTACGGCTCGGCGACCACGTACGGCTCCGCCCGCGCCGACCGGTACGACGATGCGAACGTCTACGGGCCCGACCCGCTGGCCGTACCGAATCGCGACCGGGCCGAGCACCGCCGCTGGTGACCGGAGATCGGCGACAGGACGCTACTTGTCGATGTCGCCGACGACGAAGAACATCGACCCCAGGATCGCGATCAGGTCCGGCACCAGGCACCCGGGCAGCAGCGTCGCCAGCGCCTGGACGTTCGCGTACGACGCCGTGCGCATCTTCATCCGCCACGGCGTCTTCTCGCCGCGGGACACCAGGTAGTAGCCGTTGATGCCGAGCGGGTTCTCGGTCCACGCGTACGTGTGGCCCTCCGGCGCCTTGACCACCTTGGGCAGCCGCACGTTGACCGGCCCGCCGATGGTGTCGACCTTGTCGAGGCACTGCTCGGCCAGGTCGAGCGACACGTACACCTGCTCCAGCAGCACCTCGAAGCGGGAGTGGCAGTCCCCGGCGGTCCGCGTCACCACGGGCACGTCGAGCTGGTCGTACGCCAGGTAGGGCTCGTCGCGGCGCAGATCCATGTCCAGTCCGCTGGCCCGGGCGACCGGGCCGGACGCGCCGTAGGCCGCGGCCTGCTCGGCGGTGAGCACGCCGACGCCGACCGTGCGGGCCATGAAGATCTCGTTGCGGCGGATCAGGTTGTCGATGTCCGGCATCCGCTTGCGGACCAGGGCGATCGCCTCGCGGGCGCGCCGGGTCCAGCCGGCCGGCACCTCCTCCTTGAGCCCGCCGACCCGGTTGAACATGTAGTGGATGCGGCCGCCGGAGACCTCCTCCATGACCGCCTGCAGGGTCTCGCGCTCGCGGAACGCGTAGAACATCGGCGTGATCGCGCCGATCTCCAGCGGGTACGAGCCGAGGAACATCAGGTGGTTGAGCACCCGGTTCAGCTCGGCCAGCACCATGCGCAGCCAGGTGGCGCGCTCGGGCACCTCCATGCCCATGAGGCGTTCGACGGCGAGCACGACGCCGAGCTCGTTCGAGAACGCGGACAGCCAGTCGTGCCGGTTGGAGAGCACGATGATCTGCCGGTAGTCGCGTACCTCGAAGAGCTTCTCGGCGCCGCGGTGCATGTAGCCCACGATCGGCTCGCACTCGACCACGCGTTCGCCGTCGAGCTTGAGCTTGAGCCGCAGCACGCCGTGCGTGGAGGGGTGCTGCGGACCGATGTTGAGCACCATGTCGGCGGTGTCGAGCCCGGCGCCGGTCCCGACCGTCATCTCCCGCAAGTCACTCACGGTCTAGATGCTCCCACGAAGGTCGATCCCCACCTCGTGCAGCAGCCACCAGTGCGCGCCGAGCCCGTCGCGATCGGTCAGTTCGGCCGCCGCACCCGCCGCGCTCAGGGCGCGCAGATAGCCCGCCGGGTCGCTACGGGCAAGATCCAGAGACGGTCGCGCGCCGTCGACACCGAGCGCTTTCAGCGCCTCCCGCTGGGTGATTATTCGGTACGGCTGCCCGACACTGACCGCGACCGCGTCGAGGGCGACATGTGCCGTGACATCGCAACTCCCGTCCGGCACGGGCGGGACCTGCCGGCCGCCCCGGAACCCGGTGAGCGTCCCGAGCGGCGGCCGGGAGTCGCGCAGGTGCCCGTAGTCCACGGTCAGCGCGCATCCCCGGCGTACCGATGACACCGCCTCCGCCCAGGCCAGGTCGCGCGGCCATCCGATCTCGGCGCGGTCGCCGGGCGCGGCGCCGGGCCACCACCGGGCCAGCCAGAACCGGTCCGCCGCGTCGATGCCACCGCCGAGCGACTCGCTGCCGTCGGCCGGGTCGACGAGCACCCGCCGGATCCGGCCGTCCGCGTCGATCTCGGCGACGTCGAGGGGCACGTTGTCCAGCCATTCCGTGGCCAGCAGGAGCCCGACGACGCCGCTGGGCACGTCCCGCCGCCAGCGGATGTCCGCCGGCAGCCCGGCCGGGCGCGGCGCCACCTCGGCCCCGGTGAGCTGCAACCGGTCGCCGAGCTCGGTCCCGCCGGCCGCGGCCCGCAGCGCGGTGAGCAGCTCACCCCGGCCGGCGCCCACGTCGACGACCTGCAGGACGCGGGGCCGGTCGAGGGCGGCGTCGACCGCCTCGATCAGCCGCAGAAGCGCGCCGGCGAAGAGCGGGGAGGCGTGCACACTCGTCCGGAAGTGGTCCGCCGGACCGTCGTTCGCGCTGGTGAAGAAGCCCTCAGGCCCGTACAGCGCGTGTTGCATGGCCATCCGCCAACCCACCCTCGTCACACGGGTCAATCTAGGCGGTGCCGTTGTTCACACGCTCTTGTCACGAGCGTGTTACATCGGCGCATACTGGCCTCGACCGGTACCCCTTCACGAGGACTGGATCCACACATGAGCGCAGTCACGCGCGCGACATCCCTGGTCGTCGGCGTGGTCGGCGCGGGAAGGGTCGGAGCCGTCCTCGGCGCCGCCCTCGACGCGGCCGGGCATCACGTCGTCGCCACCGCGGCCGTCTCGGCCGCCTCCCGCGAACGGGCCCGGCGGCTGCTGCCGCGGGCCGAGATCCTCCCCGCCGACGAGGTCGCCCGGGCCGCCACCGACCTGCTGCTCCTGGCCGTCCCCGACGACGCGCTCGGCGGCGTCGTGGCCGGTCTCGCCACGACCGGCGCCCTTTCCCCGGGTACGGTCGTCGCGCACACCTCCGGAGCCCACGGCCTGGCGGTTCTCGGCGAGGTCGACGGCCTCGCGCTGCACCCGGCGATGACTTTCACGGGCGCGGACGCCGACCTCGACCGGCTGCCCGGCATCGCCTGGGGGGTCACCGCCCGCGACCGTGCCTTCGCCGCTCGCCTGGTCGCCGATCTCGGTGGCATCCCGGAGTGGGTCGCCGAGGACGCCCGGCCGGTGTACCACGCGGCTCTCGCGCACGGCGCCAACCACCTGGTCACGCTGGTCAACGAGGCCGCCGACCTGCTGCGCGCCGCGGGCGTACGGGAGCCGGCCGCGGTCCTGTCACCCCTGCTGAACGCCGCGCTGGGCAACGCCCTGAGCCTGGGTGACGCCGCGCTGACCGGCCCGGTGTCGCGGGGCGACGCGGGCACCGTACGCAAGCATCTCGACCGCCTGACGCCGGCGTCCGCGCCGGCCTATCTGGCCCTCGCCCGGCGCACCGCCGACCGGGCCATCGCCGCGGGCCGCCTGCGTCCGCAGGACGCGGCACTGCTGTTGGACGTCCTTGCCGATGCGACCGTGGGGAGCCCGTCATGACGAAGTTGATCCACACCCGTGCCGACCTCGCCGCCGCCCGGGCCGCCGCGCCCGGCCGGTTCGCCGTCGTGATGACCATGGGGGCCCTGCACGAGGGGCACCGGCAGCTCATGCGCGAGGCCCGCGAGCAGGCGGACTACGTGATCGTCACCGTCTTCGTGAACCCGCTGCAGTTCGGCCCGAACGAGGACTTCGACAAGTACCCGCGCACGCTCGCGGCCGACGTCGAGGCGTGCACGGCCGAGCACGTCGACCTCGTGTTCGCCCCGGACCGCGACGAGATGTACCCGGGCGGCACGCCGTCGGTGACGCTGGACGCCGGCCCGGTCGGCACGATCCTCGAGGGCGCCAGCCGCCCCGGCCACTTCGCCGGCATGCTCACGGTCGTCGCCAAGCTGCTGCTCCTCACCCGGGCCGACGTGGCGTTCTTCGGTGAGAAGGACTACCAGCAGCTCGCCCTGATCAAGCGCATGGTGGCCGACCTCGAGATCGGTGTGCAGATCGTCGGCGTACCGACGGTCCGCGAGGCCGACGGGCTGGCCCTGTCGAGCCGCAACCGGTACCTCTCCGCGGAGCAGCGGCAGGCGGCGCTCGCCCTGTCGCACGCCCTGCGCGAGGGCGCGCTGCAGATCGACGGCCAGCGCGTGCTGGAGGCCGCCACCAAGATCCTGCGCGACGAGCCGGGCGTGCAGGTGGACTACCTCGCGCTCACCGACCCGCTGCTCGGCCCCGCGCCCACCACCGGCCCGGCGCGCCTGCTCGTGGCCGCCAAGGTCGGCACCACTCGCTTGATCGACAACGTTCCGCTGCTCCTGGGAGAGGCCGCCTGATGCTCCGTACCATGCTCAAGTCCAAGATCCACCGGGCCACGGTGACCCAGGCGGACCTGCACTACGTGGGGTCCGTGACGGTGGACCTGGACCTGATGGAGGCGGCGGACCTGCTGCCCGGCGAGCAGGTCGCGATCGTGGACGTCACCAACGGCGCCCGGCTCGAGACGTACGTGATCCCGGGCGAACGAGGCACCGGCGTCATCGGCATCAACGGCGCGGCGGCCCACCTGGTGCACCCGGGCGACCTGGTCATCCTCATCTCGTACGGGCAGATGGAGTCGGCCGAGGCGCGCTCCTACCAGCCGAGGATCGTGCACGTCGACGCGCGGAACTCGATCATCGAGCTGGGCGCGGACCCGGCGGCGGCCGTCGCGGGCATGGCCGACGACCTGGTACGGGGAGATCTCACGCTCTCGGCCAACTGAGCCTTCGAAGCGCCCGGGTGAGTCCGACTATTGCCATATGATCGGCAAATCGGACAGCTGGCGGCGCTTCGGAGGCTCGGGACCATGGGTGGGTTCGCCGTGCGGAGACGCCGGTGGGGGCTCGCCGCCGCGCTGACTCTCGTGCTGCTGGCCGCCGGGTGCGGCAATCCGGGCGGAGTCGACGGCAACCTCACCAACGGGTGGGCGGCGATGGGCGTACCGACCGGGTTCACCCCCACCGCCGGGACGTGTCACCTCGCGAACTTCTCCACGTTCGGGCCGCGGGCCTCGTACGAGGAGGTCGACTGCGACGTCAAGCACCGTACGGAGACGGTCTACGTCGGCACGTACCCGAATCCGGCCGCTGCGGCGCCCACCCCGCCCGCCGACGACTCCGCCGGGGCGCGGGCCGCGTACGCCGTCTGCGATCAGAAGACCAGCGCGTACGTGGGCGGCCCGTGGCGGACGGCCCGGTTGTGGGTGGGGGTGACCCAGCCGACGCGGGCCGCGTGGGCGGGTGGCGCCCGCTGGTTCCGGTGCGAGGTCGTCGAGAGCAGCTCGGTCGAGGACGACGGTGGCCTGGTCCAGCGGCTGGGCAGCCTCCGGGACGCGCTCAAGGATCGCGCTTCGTCGCTGCTGCTGACCTGTTACGCCGTCCAGCTCGACGCCCAGGGCAAGATCGGCAGGATGCCGGCGGCGCCCTGCACGTCACGGCACAACGCCGAGTTCGCCGGGGTGTGGAACGCCGGCGAACGCGCGTACCCGAAGACAGACCAGCAGTGGAACGACTTCCACGACGGCTGCCGCCGGCTCATCGCCTCGTACGTGGGCGTACCCGACGACGCCGACCTGCAGTACCGCGCCGGCGTGATCTCGCTGCCGGCCGGCGACGACGTCTGGGCGCTGGGCGAGCGGGGCGTGCGCTGCTACCTCTGGGTGGACACCACGACGCTCACCTCGTCCCTGAAGGGCAAGGGCAAGAAGGCGCTTCCTGTCCAGTACCAGTAACCTCTGGCACTTCTTGCCTCCCCGGCCGTGATTTCGTCGTACCCGCGAGGTTGACTGAGCCCATGTCGCATCTCGCCGATCTGCCGGCGCTTCCCCGCCGCCTGGCCGCCCCCGAGCCGGGCTGGACCGAGTCCACCGACGTGCTGGTGGTCGGATCGGGTGTGGCGGGCCTGACCGCCGCGCTGCACCTGCGGGAGCAGGGTCTGCACGTCACCGTCGTCACCAAGGTGAACATCGACGACGGCTCGACCCGCTGGGCCCAGGGCGGCATCGCGGCCGTGCTCGACCCGCTGGACAGCCCGGAGGCGCACGCCTTCGACACCGAGATCGCCGGCGTCGGGCTCTGCGACCCGGCCGCCGTGCGCGTCCTGGTCGAGGAGGGCCCGGCGCGGATCAAGGAGCTCATGCGCATCGGCGCCGAGTTCGACCGCAACGACGACGGGTCGCTGATGCTGACCCGCGAGGGCGGGCACCGCGCCGACCGGATCGTGCACGCGGGCGGCGACGCGACCGGCGCCGAGGTGCAGCGCGCCCTGCACGCGGCGGTGCGCCGCGACCCGTGGATCCGCCTCGTGGAGCACGCGCTCGTGCTCGACCTGCTGCGTACGGCCGACGGCCGGGCCTGCGGCCTGACCCTGCACGTCCTCGGCGAGGGCAGCGAGGACGGCGTCGGCGCGATCCTGGCCCGCGCGGTCGTGCTGGCCACCGGGGGGATGGGTCAGATCTTCGCGTCCACCACCAACCCGGCCGTCTCCACCGGCGACGGCGTCGCGCTCGCGCTGCGCGCCGGCGCCACCGTCACCGACGTGGAGTTCGTGCAGTTCCACCCCACCTCGTTCGTCACCGCGAGCGTGACGTCGGTGCAGCGGCCGCTGATCTCCGAGGCGCTGCGCGGCGAGGGGGCCCACCTGGTCGACGAGTCCGGCAAGCGGTTCATGGTCGGGCAGCACGAGCTGGCCGAGCTGGCCCCGCGGGACGTGGTGGCCAAGGGCATCCACCGGGTGCTGCGGGCCACCGGCGCCGACCACGTCTACCTGGACGCGCGGCATCTCGGCCGGGAGTTCCTCGAGAAGCGGTTCCCGACCATCGTCGCGTCGACCCGCGGAGCCGGCATCGACCCGGCCACCGACCTCATCCCGGTGGCGCCCGCGGCCCACTACGCCTCCGGCGGCGTCCGCACCGACCTGCACGGCCGCACCTCGATCCGCGGCCTGTACGCGTGCGGCGAGGTCGCCTGCACCGGCGTCCACGGCGCCAACCGGCTGGCCAGCAACTCGCTGCTGGAGGGCCTGGTGTTCGCCCGCCGCATCGCCGACGACATCGCCCGCGACCTGCCGCCGCAGGCCGACCCGGGGCCCGCCGCGGGCGACCCCGGCTGGGTGGTGGCCCCGGCGATCCGCGGCGAGCTGCAGCGCGCGATGACCCGCGGCGCGGGCGTGCTGCGCTCGGCCGACTCGCTCACGGCCACGGCCAAGGAGCTGTCCCGCCTCGGCGAGCAGCACGGCCGCCCGCACAACGCCGCGTGGGAGTCGACCAACCTGCTCACCGTCGCGACGGCGCTGGTGGCTTCGGCGTACGAGCGCCGGGAGACGCGCGGCTGCCACTGGCGTGAGGACTACCCCAACGCCGCGGACGAGTGGCGCGGGCACCTGCTCGACTCGATCGACGCCAAGGGCGTGCTGACCCAGACCTTCGAGGAGATGGCATGACGGACCTGTCGTTGAGGGGATCGCGATGAGCGAGGGCCTGGACCTGGCCGAGGTGGAGCGGGTCGTCTACACGGCGCTCGCCGAAGACCTCGGGGACCCGCCGCGCGACGTCACCAGCGAGGCGACCATCCCGGCCGCTCAGGTCGACACCGCCGAGCTGGTCGCCCGGGCGCCCGGCGTGGTGGCGGGACTGCCTGTGGCCGCCCAGGTGTTCGCGGTGACCTCGGGCGGGACGGCGTCGTTCGACCAGCGCGTCCCGGAGGGCACCCGGGTCGCCCGCGGCGACGTGCTCGCCGTGGTCACCGGTCCCACCCGGTCCTTGCTGACCGCGGAGCGTACGGCGCTGAACCTGCTGTGCCGCATGTCCGGGGTGGCGACCCACACCCGCAAGTGGGCCGACGAGCTCGCCGGCACCAAGGCGATCGTGCTGGACACCCGCAAGACGACCCCCGGCCTGCGCGCTCTCGAGAAATACGCGGTGCGCGTCGGCGGCGGCACGAACAAGCGCATGGGCCTGTACGACGTCGCGATGATCAAGGACAACCACAAGCTGGCCGCCGGCAGCATCGCGGCCGCGTACCGGCTGGTCCGCGAGCGGTTCCCGGACGTGCCGGTGCAGGTCGAGGTGACGACCGTGGCCGAGGCGCAGGAGGCGGTCGAGGCGGGCGCGGACTTCCTGCTCTGCGACAACATGCCGCCCGAGCTGCTGCGTACGGTGGTGCAGAAGGTCGGCGAACGCGCGGAGCTGGAGGCCACGGGCAACCTGACCCTCGAGACGGCGGCCGCGTACGCAGCGACGGGCGTGGACTACCTGTCGGTGGGCGGGCTGACCCACTCGTCGCCCATCCTCGACATCGCAATGGATCTCCGCGTCGGCTGACACCGCCGTCCAGCCGGCGCAGCGGCATGAGCGTCTCTATCCAGGCGGAGCGGCGGATGGCTTTGGCCGGTAGGCGCGGCGGTGGCTTTGTCTGGGAGGCGCGACGTGACGCGTGGCTCCGTCTGGACGGGCCGGGCGCTTACGCCGTCGACCCGGCCAGCTTGGACCGCACCCTCCGCGGCTTTCGGCCGGCAGAGTGACGCCTCGCGGGGGCTTGCGGGTCTCGCGGGGGCTTGCGGGCCTCGGCGGCTTCGCCGGCCGCGCGCCCCGCGCGGCGGGGCGGTCCGCTGGGCAGGGCAGTCCGATGGGAACCCCGGTCGGTTCGGCAGCGCGCGGAGAAGCCGGTTGGGGCGGCGCCCTGGGAGCCGGTGGGCGGGGTGGCCTGCTGGGTGCTCCGCTGAGCGGGGCGTGCTGGATGCTCCGCTCAGCGGGACGGCATGCTGGGAGCTCCGCTGGGCGGGGCCGCGTGCTGGGTGCTCCGCTGGGCAGGGCGGCGCGGTGCGTGCTTTCGGGCTGGGCGGCGCGGTGCGTGCTTTCGGGCTGGGCGGGGCGGCGCGGTGCGTGGCTCTGTGCGGGCTGGAGGCGCCGTTGCGGTTGCTGACGCCAACGCCCGTACCCTCGGCAGTTAGGGTTTGATCGTGCTTTTGTGCATCGACATCGGCAACACGAACACCGTTCTGGCGACCTTCGACGGCGACAAGATCGTGCACAGCTGGCGGATCAAGACCGACGCCCGGTCCACCGCCGACGAGCTGGGCCTCATGTTCCGGGGGCTGCTCGCCGGCGACGCCGTGGAGATCACCGGGGTGGCCGCGTGCTCGACCGTGCCCGCCGCGCTGCGCTCGCTGCGCACGATGCTCGCGCGTTACTACGGCGATCTGCCGAACGTCATCGTGGAGCCGGGTGTGAAGACCGGCGTGCAGCTCGCGATCGACAATCCGAAGGAGGTCGGCGCCGACCGGGTGGTCAACACCCTGGCCGCGCACGCCCTGTACGGCGGCCCGTCGATCGTGGTGGACTTCGGGACGACCACCAACTTCGACGTGATCAGCGCCAAGGGCGAATTCCTCGGTGGGGCGTTCGCGCCCGGAATCGAGATCTCGTTCGACGCGCTCGCCGCCCGGGCCGCCCAGTTGCGCAAGGTGGAACCGGCCAGGCCGCGCTCCGTCATCGGCAAGAACACGGTCGAATGCCTGCAGTCCGGTCTCTATTTCGGCGTCGCCGGTCAGGTCGACCGCATCGTCGAGCTGATGACCGCCGAGCTGGGCTCCGTCCGTTCGGTGATCGCGACCGGCGGCCTGGCCTGGCTGGTGAAGGACGAATGCCGCACCATCACCGCACACGAGCCGATGATCACGCTGATCGGACTCCGCATGGTGTATGAGCGGAATGTAGCTTGATGCCCGACTAGCGCAGTACGGGCCGCGCACCGTTGTTCCCTGCAATTGGCGCCTTGGCGAAGGCCGGCCGCCTGCCGTTTGTGACGCACAGCGACGCGCTCGATATAGATCTCTATCGGCGTATCCGCGGCCGACGCTATTTCGACGAGCGTCGCGAAGCGTGGGCGGCGCGCGTTTTGCGCCGGGCCGCCGGAGCGATTCCCGGTGCGACCGCAACCGCCGGATCACTCGTCGTGACCTGGTTCGACGGGCCCGGAGAGCGCCGTCGGCCGGAAGTGACAATCCGTCACCGGCTTTCGTGCGCCACCGGTGCGGACGGTCGAAAAGCTGGACCTTTACGGGGCCGGCCGCGTTCGGCGGGCGTCCGCAATGACGCGCGACCGTCGTGGCCCGGTGCGCGTCATGGCCGTTCGTAGCGCCGCGGACCGGCGTTTTCCGGGTCGGCGGCCCGGTCTCGCCGGCGTTTTCCGGGGCCGGCACGACGAATCCGGGCGCGGGCCGCGACTATTGGAATCCGCCCGGCGATGCCCGGTGTTGCACCGCCGGGGCATTCGCCGAAACAGCGCCGTTGTCCTTCGCCCCGTGGATATCGGCCCCACATTGACGCAACGCGCGGGCATAGCGTTATTGTTCTCGGCAGAGGATTGCCTGACGAGAGAACCTGTGTTCGGGAGGATAACGGCCCGTGGCCAAGCAGATCATTCACAAGCTGGTCGACGACCTCGACGGCGGTGACGCCGACGAGACCGTCAAGTTCGCCCTCGACGGCATTCAGTATGAGATCGACCTGTCCGACAAGAACGCGGCGAAATTGCGCGACGTCTTCGCGCCGTACGTCGCGGCCGGGTCGAAGGTCGCCCGCGGCGGGGTGGTCGTGGGAGGCCGGGCGGCCCGCGGACGCGGCGGCGCCACCGCCGACCGCGAGCAGAACAAGGCCATCCGCGAGTGGGCGAAGAAGAACGGCAAGGAGATCTCCGACCGGGGTCGCATCCCGCAGGAGATCGTCGACGAATTCCACGCCAAGGGTCCCGGCCGCTGAGCCGCACCCACCGCTCTCCACAGGGTCCGCAGCGCTCCGGCGCTGCGGACCCTGCTGCTTTTCGCTCTTCCGCCGCCCGGCATGCGTAGGTTATCCACAGGCGTGGACGACGTTGTCCACAGGCTGTGGACGGCTGTGCGGCAGCCTTCGGCGGTGCCGACGATTTCGCTGTGCGCGTACTCCGCAAGGGTGGGGAACAGGCCCTGAGCGTGCGAAGTTGGGGAAATCATCGGCGCAGGACCTCCTGAGAGGGCTCGAGGGCCCAGCGGAGGCCTCCGGCGGCGATAGAGTTACAGCACGGGTATCACCGATGCCCGTGCGCTGGCCCCGCCAGCTGTTGAGACAGGCTCAGCATTGGCGCACGGCACGTGAGGAGCACGAGGGCATGTTCGAGCGGTTCACCGACCGAGCGCGACGGGTTGTCGTCCTGGCCCAAGAAGAGGCCCGGATGCTCAACCACAACTACATCGGGACAGAGCACATCCTGCTCGGCCTGATCCACGAGGGCGAAGGTGTTGCCGCGAAGGCTCTGGAGAGCCTCGGCATCTCCCTTGAGGGGGTCCGGCAGCAGGTTGAGGAGATCATCGGTCAGGGCCAGCAGGCGCCGAGCGGGCACATCCCGTTCACGCCGCGGGCCAAGAAGGTGCTGGAGCTCTCGCTGCGCGAGGCCCTGCAGCTCGGCCACAACTACATCGGCACGGAGCACATCCTGCTCGGGCTGATCCGTGAGGGTGAGGGCGTCGCCGCCCAGGTGCTGGTCAAGCTCGGTGCCGACCTCAACCGGGTCCGTCAGCAGGTCATCCAGCTGCTCTCGGGCTACCAGGGCAAGGAGCCGGCCGCGGCCGGCGCGGCGGCGGGCGAGGCAGCGCCGTCGACCTCGCTGGTGCTCGACCAGTTCGGTCGCAACCTGACCCAGGCCGCCCGTGAGGGCAAGCTCGACCCGGTCATCGGCCGGGAGAAGGAAATCGAGCGGGTCATGCAGGTGCTCTCCCGCCGTACCAAGAACAACCCGGTGCTGATCGGCGAGCCGGGCGTCGGCAAGACCGCCGTCGTCGAGGGCCTGTCGCAGTCCATCGTCAAGGGCGAGGTGCCCGAGACGCTCAAGGACAAGCAGCTGTACACCCTCGATCTGGGTGCGCTGGTCGCCGGATCCCGCTACCGCGGTGACTTCGAGGAGCGCCTCAAGAAGGTGCTCAAGGAGATCCGCACCCGCGGCGACATCATCCTGTTCATCGACGAGATCCACACCCTCGTGGGTGCGGGTGCCGCCGAGGGCGCGATCGACGCCGCCTCCATCCTCAAGCCCATGCTGGCTCGTGGCGAGCTGCAGACGATCGGCGCCACGACCCTGGACGAATACCGCAAGCACCTCGAGAAGGACGCCGCCCTCGAGCGCCGCTTCCAGCCGATCCAGGTGGGTGAGCCGTCGCTGGCGCACACCATCGAGATCCTCAAGGGCCTGCGCGACCGCTACGAGGCGCACCACCGGATCAGCATCACCGACGCCGCCCTGGTGGCCGCGGCGACGCTGGCCGACCGGTACATCTCCGACCGGTTCCTGCCGGACAAGGCGATCGACCTGATCGACGAGGCCGGCGCCCGGATGCGCATCCGCCGGATGACCGCGCCGCCGGACCTGCGCGACTTCGACGAGCGCATCGCCCAGGTGCGCCGCGACAAGGAGTCCGCGATCGACGCGCAGGACTTCGAGCGGGCCGCGCAGCTGCGCGACAAGGAGAAGCAGCTGCTGGGCCAGAAGGCGCAGCGGGAGAAGGAGTGGAAGGCCGGCGACCTCGACGTCGTGTCCGAGGTCGACGACGAGCAGATCGCCGAGGTCCTGGGCAACTGGACCGGCATCCCGGTGTACAAGCTCACCGAGGAGGAGACCTCCCGGCTGCTGCGCATGGAGGACGAGCTCCACAAGCGCGTCATCGGCCAGGAGGACGCGGTCAAGGCCGTCTCCAAGGCGATCCGGCGTACGCGGGCCGGCCTGAAGGACCCCAAGCGCCCCTCGGGCTCGTTCATCTTCGCCGGCCCCTCGGGTGTCGGTAAGACCGAGCTCTCCAAGGCGCTGGCGGAGTTCCTGTTCGGCTCCGAGGACGCCCTGATCCAGCTCGACATGTCGGAGTTCCACGACCGCTACACGGTGTCCCGCCTCGTCGGTGCGCCCCCCGGAT
The DNA here is from genome assembly GCF_040677315.1 of Actinoplanes sp. NPDC049316. Classification (NCBI taxonomy): domain Bacteria; kingdom Bacillati; phylum Actinomycetota; class Actinomycetes; order Micromonosporales; family Micromonosporaceae; genus Actinoplanes; species Actinoplanes sp. NPDC049316. Next base: position 272,856 of record NZ_JBFAQM010000008.1, read on the forward strand.
ACGTCGGCTACGACGAGGGCGGCCAGCTGACCGAGAAGGTGCGCCGCAAGCCGTTCTCCGTGGTCCTCTTCGACGAGATCGAGAAGGCCCACCCGGACGTCTTCAACACGCTCCTGCAGATCCTGGAGGACGGTCGCCTGACCGACGGCCAGGGCCGCATCGTGGACTTCAAGAACACGGTCATCATCCTGACCACGAACCTGGGCACCCGGGACGTGGCCAAGGCGGTGTCGCTGGGCTTCCAGGCCTCCGAGGCCGAGGAGTCCAACTACGAGCGGATGAAGGTCAAGGTCAACGACGAGCTGAAGCAGCACTTCCGCCCGGAGTTCCTCAACCGCATCGACGACACGATCGTCTTCCACCAGCTCCGCCAGAACGAGATCCTCGAGATCGTCGACATCTTCACGTCCCGGATCGAGACCCAGCTCAAGAACAAGGACATGGGCCTCGAGCTGACCGACAACGCGAAGAAGTACCTGGCGAAGAAGGGCTTCGACCCGGTCCTGGGCGCCCGGCCGCTGCGCCGGACGATCCAGCGGGACCTGGAGGACACCCTGAGCGAGCAGATCCTCTTCAACGAGCTGCGCCCCGGCCAGATCGTCGTCGTGGACTGCGAGGGCGACCCGGAGAACATCGACAAGTCCAAGCTGACCTTCACCGGCGCCGACCGGGGATCCGTGGTCCCCGACGCGGTCCCGGCGGACCTCGGCGCGGCCGCGGCCGACGAGTGATCGTCGCCTGACGGCACGACTGGGAAACGGCCCGGCGCTACGGCGCCGGGCCGTTTCGTGTCAAGGCTCGTCCGTGCCGGCCGGCGCCGCTCCAGCCGGTGCGGACGCCCGCCCGACGGCCGCCTGACGCCCGCCTGACGCCCGCCCGACGGCGGCGATCGGGAGCCCGGCGGCGGCGGTCCACGCCCTTGCGGTTCTCAAGCCCGGCGACCACCTATGCCGCTGACGACTGCGCGGAGTTGCCGGGAGCCGGTAGGCATGAGGGCGTGACCGACTGGCGTGACGACCGCATCGGCTCCGCGCACCGCGGAGCGAACCCGACCGTGCTCGCCCGGCTGCCCGAGAGCTTCGCCGTCATCGGCGACGTGCAATGGCTGCCCGGCTACTGCGTCCTGCTCACCGACGATCCGGCGGTGACCCGGCTCAGCGACCTGCCCCGCGGCCGGCGGATGGCGTACCTGGAGAGCATGGACCGGCTGGGGTCCGCCGTGGAGCGGGCCTGCGCGGAGCTCGACCCGGGATTCCGCCGCATCAACCTGGAGATCCTCGGCAACGCCGACCCGTACCTGCACGCGCATGTCTGGCCCCGGTACGACTGGGAGCCGGCTGATCTGCGGCGCCGGCCGGTGTGGTCGTACCCGCGGGAGCGGTGGCGGGATCCGGCGTGGGCGTTGGGGCCGGCGCACGACACGCTCCGCGCAGCTGTCACCCGCCACCTGAGGGGGCTCTAAGGCAGGGCCGCTTGCCCGCGGCTGCGGCCGAAAGCGGGCAGGCCGCTTGCCCCGGGTCTGCGGCCGAAGCGGGCAGGCCGCTTGCCCCCGGGTCTGCGGCCGAAGCGGGTTTCTAAGGCAGGGCGGGATACCGGGGCGGATGATCGCCGGCCAGGACGAAGCGGTCCGCGTCGAAGTCGAGCGGCTCGACGAGCCCGTCCGTGACCAGCCCCGCGAGCGCGCGGGCCCGCTGCACGTCGTCCGCCCACACCGCGTCGAGCCGTTGCCGCGGCACCGGCCCCGTGGCGTGCCGGAGAACCTCCAGGAGCAGGCCGCGGACGTGGCGGTCGGTGCCGGCGTACTTCTGGGGGCGGCGGGTCGGGCCCGACGGCGCCGGGGCCCCGCTGCGGCGCCACGCGCAGATGCTCTCCAGCGGACATTCCGGGCAGCGCGGTGACCGTGCCGTACAGACGATCGCGCCCAGCTCCATGAACGCGATGCTCGCCTTCGCCGCCCGCGCCGGCTCCTCGGGGAGCAACTCGGCCGTCGCGGTGAGGTCGGCGGCGGTGGTCGTCGGGCCGGCGTCCGGATCGCCGGCCACCGCTCGGGCCACCACCCGGCGGACGTTGGTGTCCACGACCGGGTGACGCCGGCCGTACGCGAAGGTCGCCACCGCCCGCGCTGTGTACGTACCCACCCCGGGCAGCGCGAGCAGCTGGTCGAGGTCGTCCGGCACCCGCCCGCCGTGCCGCTCCACGATCGCCACCGCGCAGGCGTGCAGGCGCATCGCGCGGCGGGGGTAGCCCAGCCGCCCCCACATCCGGATCGCCTCGGACGGGGGATCCTGCGCCAGGTCCGCCGGGGTGGGCCAGCGGGTCATCCAGGCGTGCCAGGCCGGCTCGACCCGGACGACCGGGGTCTGCTGAAGCATCACCTCGCTCACCAGCACGGCCCACGGGGTGGTCCCGGGCACCCGCCAGGGCAGGTCGCGGGCGTTGTCGTCGTACCACTGGATGGCTGAGTCGGCGAGCGTCATAACCGGGCAAGCTTAAGATGCCGGGGTGAACGAGCTCGCCATCACCGTCATCGGTCCCGACCGGACCGGCATCATCGCGGACGTCTCGGCCGCCCTCGCCGGGGTCGGCGCCAACCTGTCGGACTCGACGATGACCCGGTTGCGCGGGCATTTCGCGATGACCCTGATCTGCACCGGCCCCACCGCGGAGGACGTCGAGAAGGCGCTCGAGCCGCTCAGCGACCTGCTCGCCACCGTACGCACGGTCGAGCCCGAGGCGGACGGCGCGGCCGGCGGCGAGCCGTACCTGGTGAGCGTGCACGGCGCGGACCGGCTGGGGATCGTCGCCGCGGTGACCCGGGTCGTCGCCGCGGCCGGCGGCAACATCACCGACCTCACCACCCGGCTCACCGGCCCCCTGTACGTCCTGATCGCCGAGGTGGACCTGCCGCCGGGCGCCGCGGACGGTCTCGCCGCACGCCTCGCCGAGGCCGCCGACGAGCTGGGCGTCGAGGTCACCCTGCGCCGCGCCGAATCGGACGTGCTGTGAGCGACGCGCTGGCCGACTGGAAGCCCGACGTCCTCGGCGTCGAGGGCCGGGTGCTCCCGGTGGTGACCGCACCGGCGGCCGTGCTGAGCCGCGAGGGTGCCGAGGTCGACCCGGCGGACCCGGAGATCGTGCAGCTCGCCGCGGATCTGGTCGCCACGATGCGGGTGTCGCCGGGCTGCGTCGGGCTCGCCGCGCCGCAGGTCGGCGTCGGCGCGCAGGTCTTCGTCGTGGACGTCACCCAGCACCCGAAGACCGCCACGTCGCACGGCACCTTCGTGCTGTGCAACGCCCGCGTGGTGGAGGCCAGCCGGTGGCGGCCCGGCCGGGAAGGCTGCATGTCCGTTCCGGACCTGACCGGAGACGTGAAACGCGCCGGCCGCGTCGTGGTCGAGGGCGCGCTCCCGGGTACGGGGGAAGCCGTGCGACTGACCACGGACGCCTTCGAGGCGCGCGCGTTGCAACACGAGATCGACCACTGCGCCGGCAAACTCTTTCTCGACCGGGTCGCCGGGGCGCACGCCGTGTACCAGCGCAAGGTCTATCTCTAACGATCAGTAAACGAGCGGGTGTCGCATAACCGGCGCGTCGCGCCCGCTTCCGTGCGGTTGCGGCGATACGGTGCTCCCATCATGCGTACGACGGTCGGTCCCCTTCCCGCCGCCGTGTACTGGCGGCGTCGCGCAGTGGTGCTCGGTGCCCTCCTGCTCGGCGTCATCGTGCTGTTCGTGTCCTGCTCCGGCGGCGACGACGACGGCAAGAAGCGCGGTACCGGAGCGTCCACCCCGGCCCCGGTCTCGCTGCCGGCGAGCGCCACGCCGGAGGACGAGCCGTCCTTCGTCGACCCGGCCCCGGGCGCGGGCAACCCGTCGCTGCCGGACCCGGAGGATTTGCAGTCCGACGGCGTACCGGCGGGCACCGACGTCGAGGACGACCCGGACGGCACCAACGGCGGCACGAACACCAACGTGACGGTCCCGGCCGACGGCTCCTGCTCGGACGCCGAGATCTCGGTGACGCCCATCCCGGCGGCCACCACGGTGCGTCGCGGCGTCCCGCTCGAGATCCGTCTGAAGATCAAGAACGTGTCGGCCCGTACGTGCTCCCGCGACGTGGGCGCCGACCTGCAGGAGCTTTACATCGAGACCGGTGCGCAGAAGATCTGGTCCTCGGACACCTGCAGCAACGCCAAGGGCTCCGACGTCCGCCAGTTCCCGCCGAGCGGCGAGCGCGAGTACAAGGTGACCTGGAACGGCCGCCAGTCCAACCGTTGCTCGGCCGGCCTCGCCGCGGGCACCGCGCCGGCGGCCGGGCAGTACCAGATCCGCGCGCGGCTCGGCGCCAAGGTGAGCGATCCGGTCGCCATCACCGTCACCGCCTGACACCGCGAGACCTGTCGTACGGAGCCTCTAGGCTGCGTGCGTGTCGCAGCTTTCCGCCGGAATCCGCGCGCTGCCCGCGGCGCCTCCGGCCGGTCGGTTGGTCAAGGGCGATGAGGGGCACGACGACGAGCCGGCCATGTGGGTCAGCGACGGGCCGGTGACCGCCGAGCTGTGGTGCTCGCTGCGCGCCGCGCACGAGCGGAGCGGTTTGTGGCCGCTGCTGCTGAACCATTTGCGGGGTGAACCGCGTCGGCCGTGGGACGACGGCGAGCTGCGGCCGGGCGTCATGTCGTCGCCGGACGACTTCTACCCGGGCGCGTGGCGGCCGAGCACTTCGCCTTCTGCCCCGACAACGTGTGGCAGGGGGTGGGGACGCTCACCGCCTACGCGGACCAGCTGGTGAACGCCCCGATGTGGTCCCTCTGGTGGGACTGAGCGGGCTCAGACGTAGCGTTCCAGGATGGAGGCCTCGGCGAGCCGGGACAGCCCCTCGCGGACCCCGCGTGCCCGGGCGTCGCCCACGCCGTCGACCGCCTGGAGGTCCTCGACCGTCGCGCCGAGGAGGCGTTGGAGGCTGCCGAAGTGGTCGACCAGGCGTTCCACGATCTGGGCCGGGAGGCGGGGGACCTTGGCGAGCAGGCGGAAGCCGCGCGGGCTCACCGCCGCGTCGAGGGCGTCGGAGGCGCCGCCGTAGCCGATGGCCTTGGCGACCGCGACCAGGTCGATCATCTCCGTCGCGGTGAGCAGGTCGAGCTCGACCAGCGCCTCGTCGAGGGTGCGGGCCTTGCGGCCGGTGGGCAGGTAGTCGCGGATGACCAGGGTGCGGTCGGCGTCGACACCGGCCATGAGCTCGTCGAGCTGGAGGGCGAGCAGGCGGCCGTCGGTGCCCAGCTCGACCACGTAGCCGGAGATCTCGTCGGCGATGCGGCGGACCATCTCGAGGCGCTGGACCACGGCGACCGCGTCACGGACGGTGACCAGGTCCTCGATCTCCAGCGCGGACAGGGTGCCGGAGACCTCGTCGAGGCGCAGTTTGTAGCGCTCGAGGGTGGCCAGCGCCTGGTTGGCGCGGGAGAGGATCGCGGCGGAGTCGTCGAGGACGTGGCGCTGGCCGTTCACGTACAGGCCGATGATGCGCATGGACTGGCTCACCGAGATGACCGGGAAGCCGGACTGCTTGGCGACGCGCTCCGCGGTGCGGTGCCGGGTGCCGGACTCCTCGGACGGGATGCTCGGGTCGGGCATGAGGTGCACGGCCGCGCGCACGATGCGGGTGCCGTCGCTGGAGAGCACGACCGCACCGTCCATCTTGCACAGCTCGCGCAGCCGGGTCGCGGAGAACTCGACGTCGAGCGGGAAGCCGCCGGTGCAGATCCGTTCCACAACGTCGTCGTAGCCGAGCACGATGAGCGCGCCGGTGCGTCCGCGCAGGATGCGCTCCAGGCCGTCGCGCAGCGCGGTGCCGGGGGCCATGAGGGCGAGGTTGGCGCGCAGCGGGTCGCCGCTGACCCCGCCACCGCTCAGGCCGGGCGTCGTGGGGGTCATGGGGCGGGCCGCCGATCCGTTGATGCCGGGAGCAGCACCGTGGGCATGACGGTTGGCGGAGGCATCGCGGTCGAGCGGCACCTGTACATTCTACGGACTGTCATCCAGGTCAACGAGCCGCGGTGCAGCGGATGCTCCGTAGCGTGATCGTCGATCACGCTGCGTGCGCGCCGGGTGGGGGTGGTCGTCATTCCGCCGACGCCCGGGCGGCCCACTGCACGGCGGACTGCAGGTCTCCGACCTCGACGACGCGCATGCCCTTGGGCGCGCTGTCGCCTTCGCCGGGCCCGCAGCCGGGTGGCACGAGCGCGAAGCGGAATCCGAGCCGCGCCGCCTCCGCGAGCCTGCGGCCCGCCGCCCCGACCCGGCGCACCTCGCCGGTGAGCCCGACCTCGCCGATCGCCACCAGGTGCGGGGCCATCGCGAGGTTCAGCGCGCCGGAGGCCACGGCCAGGGCCATCGCCAGGTCGGCCGAGGGCTCGGTGACGCGGATGCCGCCGACCGTGGCCGCGAACACTTCGCGGTCGTGCAGCTTGATCTTCTCCATCCGGCGCTGCAGGACGGCCAGGACCATCGCCAGGCGGGCGCTGTCCAGACCCGAGACGGTACGCCGCGGCGAGCCCTGCACCTGCGCCCCGATGAGCGCCTGGACCTCGGTGACCATCGCGCGCCGGCCCTCCATCGCGACCGTGACGCAGGTGCCGGGGACCGGCTCGTTGTAGCGGGTCAGGAACAGCCCCGAGGGATCGGCCAGGCTGACGATGCCGGTCTCGTGCATCTCGAAACAGCCCACCTCGTCGGCGGCCCCAAACCGGTTCTTCACGCCGCGCACGAGCCGCAGGGACGAGTGCTTGTCACCCTCGAAGTGCAGCACCACGTCGACCAGGTGCTCCAGCACGCGCGGCCCCGCCACCGAGCCGTCCTTGGTGACGTGGCCGACGAGGACGGTCGCGATGCCGCGCTCCTTGGCCACGCTGACCAGGGCGGCCGTCACCGCGCGCACCTGGGTCACGCCGCCGGGGACGCCCTCGGTGCCCGGCGCCGAGATGGTCTGCACCGAGTCGATGATGAGCAGGCCGGGCTTGACCGCGTCGAGATGCCCGATGACCGCGCCGAGATCGCTCTCGGAGGCCAGGTAGAGCCGTTCGTGCAGGGCACCGAGCCGCTCGGCGCGGAGCCGGACCTGGCTGACCGACTCCTCACCGCTGACCACGAGCGACGGGGTGCCGGCGCCCGCCGCCCACTGCTGGGCGACGTCGAGCAACAACGTGGATTTGCCGACGCCGGGCTCACCGGCGAGCAGCACCACCGCGCCGGGCACGAGCCCGCCGCCGAGAACCCGGTCGAGCTCGCTGACGCCGCTGGGCACGGCCCGGGCCGGCGCCGCGCTGATCGTCGCGATCGGACGCGCGGGCTCGGACGGCAACCGCGAGCTGACCACACGGCCGGAGACCACCGGACCGGTCAGGGTGGACTCGACGATCGAGCCCCACTCGTTGCACTCCGGACAGCGCCCCAGCCACTTGGGCGGCTGGTGCCCGCAGGCGTCGCACTGATAGGCGGGGCGGGGTTCCGCCCGGGTCCGCGATGTCGTCACACCGCAACGCTAGCCGGGCGGTGTGACAAAGCCGCGTCCCCTACTCGTGCTCGCCGCCCATGTTCTCATTCGGGTTGCCCGGGGCCCGCGAGGCCGGGGACTGCGGGACGCTGACCGGTGCCTGCACCGTGAGCGGCGCGGCGCCGTTGCTGAACTCGAAGACCAGGTTGATCGAGTTGCCCGGCATGAGCTTGCCGGTGAGGCCGACGGCGGTCAGCTGCTCGGCGTCGCCCGGCAGGAAGGTGGCGGAGCCGAGCGGCCCGATCTCGATCCGCGCCGGGCGGACCGCTGCCTCTGACGGGGTGGCCGCCGGGGACGCCGACTCACCCGGGGACGGGTTGGTGCTCGCGTCCGGGCTCGGGAGCTGGTCGCTGTTCTGGTCGTCCTCGGTGCCGGACGGCCGGCTGCCGGACGGCTCCGGGATGGCCGAGCCCGGCGCCGACGGGGTGGCCGCGCCGCCACCGACCAGGCCGATCTGCCGGGCGGACACGATGCCCTGGCTCTCGGTGGCGCCGGAATACGGCTGGCTGCTGACCAGGACCGTGATCGGCTCCCGGGTCTGGTTGAAGATCCCGACCTCGAGCGGCGCGTCCTCGCCGGCGGCGTACCCCTCGACGCCGGGGTACTGCACCGAGAGGTTGCGGATGAAGACGCTGCGGTCGGCGTTGTCGACGTTGACGCCGGCGTTGGAGGGCCTCTTGAGGGCTGTCTCAGCGACCTGCCCGGCGCTGCAGGCGGCGAGCGCGACCGCGGCCACCGTGGCGACACCCGTGGCCAGAACGGCGCGGCGGGTTCCCAGCGAGCGCATCACAGTCCTCCAAGTAAATCGAGAATCCTCCGCCGATCAGCCTAGAGGTCCGGGATCCGGCGCGTGCGCCGACCCGTCCATCTCGAAGCCGCCCTCAGACCACCCGCCCGCTGAAGACCAGCAATACGACGTCGATCAGCGCCACGACGATGACGGAACGGAACATCGCCACCTGCCTCGTACCCCGTTTCAGCGCCTTCTTTCCCGCGTACCAGCCGGAAGGAAGGACCACGACGGCGGCCGCGGCGGCGACGACGCCGGGCCAGGCCGGCCGGCCGGCCGGTCCGAGGACCAGGGTGAGGGTCGCGGCGAGCAGGAGACTGCCGGCCGCCACCTGCGACCAGGCCGCGCCGAGCCGGTGCGGAAGGCCGACCACGCCGGTCGCGGCGTCGTCGGCGAGGTCGGGCAGGACGTTGGCGAAGTGCGCGCCGCCGCCGAGCAACGCGCCGGCGGCCACCAGCCACGCCGGCGGCCACGGATGGCCCGGCAGCGCGAGCACCACGAACGCCGGCATCAGCCCGAACGCCACCAGGTACGGCACGACCGACAGCGGCGTGGACTTCAGCGGCCAGTCGTAGAGCAGGGCGAAGACGCCGACGATCGTGATGCACAGCGTCGCCGCCGGGCCGAACGGCAGCCCCAGCACCGGCACCGCCAGCGAGGCGATCAGACCCGAGACGCCGACCGTACGCCGGGAGACGGCCCCCGACACCACGGGCTTGTCCGTCCGTCCCGTGACCCGGTCCCGGTCGGCGTCGAGCCAGTCGTTCACCCATCCCACCGACAGCTGGGTCGCACCGATCGCGGCCGTCACCCCGAGGACGCCCCAGGCGCTGTGACCGACGCCGACGGCGAGCAGAGCCATGGCGAGCGTCACAGCGGCACCGGGTTCAGGGTGCGATGCCTTCAGGAGGGCGATGGGACGGAACATGAGAGCAGTGTGGTGGTTGGGGCCTGCGCGTGCCACGCTCGATCACATGCCGTCGCTCCCGCGCAACGATCCGCGTCAGTACGACGACTTGGCCGGCGAATGGTGGCGCCCCGGCGGCGAGTTCGAGGTGCTGCACTGGCTGGCCGAAGCCCGCGCCGCCCTCGTGCCGCCCGCGCCTCGGCCGGGCGCGGTGCTCGTGGACGCCGGGTGCGGCGGCGGCCTGCTCACCCCGCACGTCGAGTCGCTGGGCTACTGGCATGTCGGCATCGACCTGCGCCGCTCCGGCCTCGAGCAGGCGGCAGCGCGCGGCGTCGCCGCCGTGGTCGCGGACGTCGCGGCGCTGCCCCTGGCGAGCGAGTCGGCGGACGTGGTGGTGGCCGGGGAGATCCTGGAGCACGTGCCCGACATGCCGGCCACGGTCGCGGAGCTGTGCCGGGTGCTGCGTCCCGGCGGCCTGCTCGTGCTGGACACCATCAACGCCACCCGGATGGGCCGGTTCGTGTCGATCACGCTCGGCGAACGGTTCGGCGCCGCGCCGGTGGGCATCCATGATCCGGAGCTGTTCGTCGATCCCGGGGAGCTGACGGCCCACTGCGCCAAGAACGGCGTGCGCCTCAAGGTCCGTGGAATCCGTCCCAGCGTGCCGGGCCTGATCCGCTGGCTCTTCCTGCCGCCGGGTCCGCGGGCGAGCCGGCTCGGCCACCTGGGCCGGATGGTGCCGACCCGCTCGACGCAGGTGCTCTACCAGGGCATGGGCCGCAAATCAGACTAGGGGAGACGCCATGACAGTCGACGAGGCCCGGCGGTTGGCCCCCAGGTTCGCAGCCCGGGCCGCCGCGCACGACCGGGACGGATCGTTCCCCGCCGACGACTTCGCCGACCTGCGCCGTTCCGGGTTGTTCGGGTTGATGGCGCCACAGCGGCTCGGCGGGAAGGGCGCGGGCTTCGCCGACTACGCGGCGGTCGCATACGAGCTGGCGCGCGGCAACGGCGCGACGGCCCTCATCTTCAACATGCACGCTTCGGTCACCGGCGCCCTCAGCGGCGTGACGGACGAGCTCGCCGACGCGCTGGGGCTGCCGCCGGGCGCGCTCGAGGCCCGTGACCGCTACCTGCGCGACGCCGCCGACGGCAAGTGGTACGCCGTCGCCATGAGCGAGCGGGGCGCGGGCTCACGGCTCTCGCAGATGTCGACCACGTACGAGCGGACGCCCGACGGCTTCCACATCAAGGGCGCCAAGACGTTCTGCTCGGGCGCCGGCCACGCGGACGCGTACCTGGTGGCGGCGCGCAGCGCGGCGGATCCGTCGCAGGTCTCGCAGTTTCTGGTGCCGGCCGGTGACGGGCTGACGGTCGAGCCCACCTGGGACGCGCTCGGCATGCGGGCCACCGGCTCGCACGATCTGCACGTCGACGTGACCGTGCCCGAGGGCGCGCTGCTGGGCGGCGTGGAGGGCCTGGCGCTCGTCGTCGCGCAGCTCGCTCCGCACTGGATGGTGGCCAGCTACGCGGCCGTCTACGTCGGCGTCGCGCGAGCGGCCGTGGATGCCGCCGTCGAGCACGTCAACGCCCGCAAGCTGGGGCACCTGCCGGCCGTACGGGCCCGCATCGGCCGTGCCGACGCCGCCGTGGCCGCCGCCCACCTGACCGTCATGGAGGCCGCGCGCCGGGTGGACGAGCAGCCCGGCGACACCGAGACCAACCGCTGGGTGTGGCGGGCGAAGCTGACCGCCGGCACCACTGCGGCCGAGGTCGCCGCCTCGATGCTGGAGGCGGCGGGCACCTCGGCCATGCGCCGCGGCCATCCCCTGGAGCGCCTCTACCGCGACGCGCGGGCCGGCTCCCTGCAGCCCGCGACCTCCGACGTCTGCGCGGACTGGCTCGGCGTCGAGGCGCTCGGCGGCGACCCGGATTCGGAAGGCACCGCCCCACGTTGGTGATCGGCCTGCGCGGGTATCAAGGGGGTCGGCCTGGGGAGGCACAAGTGCACAAGAACGGTCAGGCGGCGATTGCCGGTCTCGGCGTCGCCCTGCCGCCGAAAGCGGCGCAGGACGACCTGTGGGAGGGCTACTTCGCCCGGCACTACGCGGCGGGCGGCCGCCGGGGCCTCGCCAAGCGGATCTTCGCGAACTCGGGCGTGCGGACCCGGCAGGCCGCGGTGAGCCCGCTGCTGGAGGACGTGTCGGCCTGGTCGACCGAGCGCCGGATGCGCCGCTACCAGGTCGAGGCCGTGCCGCTGGGCAAGGAGGCGGTGAGCCGGGCGCTCACCGACGCCGGCGTCGCGGCCGACGAGATCGGCCTGTTCGCCGTCTGCTCCTGCACCGGGTACGCAACCCCCGGGCTGGACATCCTGCTCGCCCGGGACATGGGCATGTCCGCGCAGCTCCAGCGCCTCTTCGTCGGCCACATGGGCTGTTACGCCGCACTGCCGGGCCTGGGCACGGCGGCCGACTTCGTGGCCGCCCGCGGCCGGCCGGCCCTGCTGCTCTGCGCCGAGCTGACCAGCCTGCACCTGCAGCCGCCGGACACCCGGGTGGACATCCAGCAGATCGTCTCGCACGCGCTCTTCTCGGACGCCTCGGCCGCCGTCGTGCTCACTCCGGGTTCCGATTCCGGGTACGGGGTCAGCGACGTGGCCGCCCTCACGGACACCACCACGGCCGGCCACATGACCTGGGACGTCACGGATCTGGGCTTCCGTATGGGTCTGTCCCCGCAGGTGCCCGATGTGCTGTCGGTGCACGTACGCCGCCTCGTGGACGAGCTGCTGGGCCGCAACGGGCTGACCGTCGGCGACGTGGACGGCTGGGCGATCCACCCCGGCGGCCCCAAGATCCTTGACGTGGTGCAGGAGCGGCTGGGGCTCACCGACGAGCACCTGGCGGCGTCGCGGGAGGTGCTGTCGACGTACGGGAACTGCTCGTCGCCGACGGTCCTGCTGGCGCTGGAGGAGTTGCGCCGCCGCCCCGAGCCGCCCCGCCGCGTGGTCATGCTGGCCTTCGGCCCCGGCCTCACGCTGTACGGCGTCCTGCTGCAGGGGTTCTAGGCTGGGTCGGATGACACGGGAGCGGGCACAGGGCTGGACGTTGTACGCCCTCGCGCTCCTGCTCGCGCTGGCCGGCGGCTTCTGGTTCGTCCGTACGGCCCCCGACACCGGCGAGGCCGAAGGGATCGCCGCGGGCCGCCGTACGCTCGAAACCCTCCTGCCGGACGTCCCTCTGCAGGCGCAGGCCGAGACGCTCGTTCTCGGGGCCGGGGAGAACGAGGAGCGCAACAAGGCCGTCCGCAGCGGCTCCTATGCGATCGCCCTGGCCTGCGTTGGCGAGGGCCAGGTGCGGGTACGCCTGAGCACGACGTCGGAGGATTCCGGCCGTGCGGTGCGCTGCGCGCGCGAGCGGCCGGAGACGGTGGAGTTCACGGTCGCGCTGGCGGACGCCTTCTACATGGTGGTGTCGGCTGAGACGCAGGACACGTCCGTCTTCCGCTGGCGGTTGACCCGCTCCCGTTCTTACTGAGCGTCAGCCCGAGTTCCGTCACGCTGAGTCAGAGGCGGGCGAGGTCCGGCTGGAAGTCGGTGATCGACGCCGTACGCGGAATCTTGCGCACGATTTCCCCCGAACGGTTGACGAGCAGGACCGCCGCGGTGCCGTCCGGGGCGCCCAGGTCGAGGGTCGAGCGCAGCTCGCCGGTGGGGTCGCGCATGGCCCGGACCGTCTTGCCCTGGGCCTGGGGTGTCGTGTTGGTCGGCGGGATGAGCGCGGGCACCGCCGAGCCGGGACCGCTGACGACGGTCACGACGGTGGTGTCGGCGCGCACCGCGGAGGTCGTGGCCGCGACCAGCTCGCCGCACTCGCAGAGGTCGGTGAGGAGGATGACCGCCGGCAACTGCCCGTTCAGCGTGACCATCTGCCCGTCCGCACCCCTGAGCTCGAGCGCCGGGAGCACCTCCGCGCCGTCGTCGGTGGTGTTGGCCGTGCGCTGGGTGGCGGGCGGCCGGGACGGCCCCGGCCAGGCGGAGGCGAAGAGGCTGGCGATCGTCACGAGGATCGCCATCGAGATGATGAGCACCGGCGCGCGCAGGCCGGCGTTGCCGAGGTGGCGCAGCAGCCGGACGGCGGGCCGGTCCGTGAAGCGTTCCCAGCGGGTGGTGGGCCGGCGGTTGCGGCGCAGCTCGGCCTGGACGGCCGTGACCTCGTCGGACAGCTCCGAGAGGTCGTCCGGGACGACGATGACGCCCCACTCCTCGGGCAGGCCGGGCAGGCCGTCGGCGGACCCGCCGTCGCCTGGCCAGATGCCGCCGTTGTCGCTCAAACTGCCCACGCCTCGCCCTCCCCTCTGCGCAGAGTCTCACGTGCTGCGGGGACCTGCGTCCAGCCTCCCCCAAGCAGTGGCTCGCCCGCCAGTGGTCGGGCTGCCGGGTCGCTAGCGATAAGCTTGACCTCGCAAAACCGCCAGGACCGGAATTTCCGACTCGTTGGGTCGAGTGGTCACCGTGTCATCACTCTGGGTTACTGAGGCAGCTCTTCGCTCGCATGTCAAGCGGTAGAAAGACGGCTCACAGGCCCTCTGAGCTGCACTAACAGTCACGGCCAGGGTGGGACATCGCTGCCTGAGCGTGTTACCCTAGACACAGCGAAAGGGGTTTCGAACCTATGGTTTTCAGTGTCGGCGAGACCGTTGTTTACCCCCACCACGGGGCCGCACTCATCGAGGCAATCGAGACTAGGACTATCAAGGGCGTCGAGAAGCAGTATCTCGTCCTCCGTGTCGCCCAGGGCGACCTGACGGTCCGGGTGCCCGCTGAGAACGCCGAGATCGTCGGCGTGCGCGAAGTGGTCGGCGAGGAAGGCCTGGGCAAGGTCTTCGACGTCCTCCGCGCTCCGCACACCGAGGAGCCGACCAACTGGTCGCGGCGTTACAAGGCCAATCTCGAGAAGCTCGCCTCCGGCAACCCGCTCAAGGTCGCCGAAGTTGTTCGTGACCTCTGGCGTCGCGAGCGTGAGCGTGGTCTCTCGGCCGGGGAGAAGCGCATGCTCGCCAAGGCCCGCGACATCCTCGTCGGCGAGGTGGCCCTCGCCGAGAAGAGCACCAAGGACGAGGCGGAAGTCCTCCTCGACAAGGTGCTCACCGAGGCCTGACGTCTTCCACCACCTCTCCAGCACCATCAGCGAACCGAGGACCGCGACGTGACCGCGCAGCTCAATGCTCGCGGTGACGTCGCGGTCCTTGTTCCTGCGGCGGGTTCCGGCGTACGGCTCGGCCCGGGGGCGCCGAAGGCCCTGCGCCTGCTCGCCGGTGAACCCCTCCTCGTGCACGCGGTCCGCCGGGTGGCCGCCGCCCCCTCGGTCCGCATGATCGTCGTCGCCGCGCCGGCCGCCGAGGTCGAAGCCGTACGCGAGCTGCTTGCCCCGGTCGCCCCGGTCGTCGTGGTGGCGGGCGGCGCCGAGCGGCAGGACTCCGTCGCGGCGATGCTCGCGGCCGTACCGGCGGCGGTGGGGATCGTGCTCGTGCACGATGCGGCCCGCGCGCTGACACCGCCCGAGCTCGTGGAGTCGGTCGCGGCGGCGGTCCGCGACGGCAGCCCCGCGGTGATCCCGGTGCTGCCGGTCGTCGACACGATCAAAGAGGTCGCCCCCGGCGAGCCGGTGCGGGACACGATCGCATCTGTCAACCTGGGCGAGCCGGTGCGCGACACGATCGGATCGGTCGGGGCGCGCGAGACGGTTCTCGGCACCGTTGATCGGTCTGTGCTGCGGAGTGTGCAGACGCCGCAGGGCTTCCGGCATGACGTGCTCGCCGCCGCGCACCGGGCCGGGCTCGACGCGCACACCGACGACGCCGGCATGGTCGAGAAGACCGGGACGCCGGTGGTGTGCGTACCGGGCTCCGACTACGCCATGAAGATCACTCGGCCGCTGGACCTGATCATCGCCGAGGCGCTGCTCCGCGTAGCCTGACCGCCGTGGACCAGCGCATCGGCATCGGCACGGACGTACACGCCTTCGACCCCACCCGGGTGTGCTGGGTGGCGGGCCTGATGTGGCCGGGTGAGCCGGGGCTGGCCGGTCACTCCGACGCCGACGTCGCCGCGCACGCCGCCTGCGACGCCCTCTTCAGCGCCGCCGGCCTGGGCGATCTGGGCAGCAACTTCGGCACCTCCGCTCCCGAGTGGGCCGGTGCCGCCGGGGTCGCCTTGCTGGGCGAGGCAGCCACCCGGGTGCGCGCCGCCGGATGGGCGATCGGGAACGTCGCGATCCAGGTCATCGGGAACAAGCCGAAGATCGGCAGACGCCGCGACGAGGCGCAGCAGGTGCTCTCGGCGGCGGCCGGCGCGCCCGTCACCGTCTCCGGCACCACCACCGACGGCCTCGGGCTCACCGGCCGCGGCGAAGGGCTCGCCGCGATCGCCACCGCGTTGATCCACCGCCCGGCAGCCGGCTGAGCGGGCCGGAAGCCGGATCAGCGCGGCCGACGCGGGCCGGAAGCCGGATCAGCGCGGCCGACGCGGGCCGGGCCGAAGATCGACCAGCGCGGTCGTCGCCTTCCGCAGCGGGACGTGGGGAGCGGTCGTCCGCAGCCGAAAGTGACCAGCGCGGTCGTCGCCTTCCGCAGCGGGCGTGGAGAGCTGTCGCCCGCAGCCGGAGTGACCGGCGTGATCGGCGGCGTGGTCGTCCCGCGGCGGGGGCCGGGAGGCCGCGCGATCGTCCCGGGCCGGGTGATCACGCGGCGGACGGCCTACGCTCGACGGGTGTCGAGCGAGCCCACCTCCCAGTCCGAGCCCGAGACGACCCCCGAGGAGTACCGCCAGCGGGCCCTCCTGATGGCCGATCTGGGCCGGTACGACGAGGCCGCCGCGGACATCGCCGCCGGGCTGGCGGCCGCGCCCGCCGATGCCGGGCTGCTGACGACGCTGGCCCGGTTGCACGTCGCCGCGGGGCAGCCGGTGGACGCGCTCGCGGCGGCGGACCGGGCGGTCGCCGCCGCTCCCGGGGTGATCGAGCCGCTCGTCGTGCGGGCCATGGCGCTGACCGACGACCGCCGCTACGGCGAGGCGGCGCAGGTGGCGGGGGAGATCCTCACCCGCTGGCCGGAGGAGGCGTTCGCGCAGCGTACGGGGGCCGCCCTGCTCAGCGAGTCGCGGAACGGCCAGGCGGCGCTGAACGCGGCGTGGAACGGCGTACGGCTGGCGCCCCGCGACGCCGAGGCGCACCTCGTGCTCGCCGTGGTCGCGGCGCGGCTGCGGCTGTTCGACCTGGCGCAGCGCGGGTACAGCGAGGCGCTGGATCTGGACCCGGCCATCGGCGACGCCCAGCGCGAGGTCGGCCTGGTGCGGCTGGAACGGCGCCGGTGGGCGCTGGCCCTGGAGGCGCTGGCGGACGAGGCGACGCTGCCGCCGCCGGGTTCGCAGACGGCAGGCGAAGGGTCCGATCCGGCGACGACCGATCAGCCGGGTGCCGACACCGCTGCACGTGCCTACGCCGCAGAGCCGGTGGAGGTGACCCGGCCGGTCGGCCCGGTGCTGGATCGCTCCGGTGTCACGATCGACGCGCTGCGGCAGGCGGTCCTCTTCGGCGCCAACGGCGTGATGATCGCGGCGGTGCTGAGCGCGGTGATGACGCTGTCCAGCTCGGGTGTCGCGCGGATGTGGGCCGGCGTGATCGGCGCGGTGCTGCTGGTCGGCGTCACCGCCTGGCTGACCCGGCAGGTACGCCCGGAGCCGCTGGGCGCGGTGCTGCACCGAGCCCGTACGGCCGTGCCGAGGGTGACCCTCGCGGTGTACGCCTCCGCCCTGGCCCCCGTCGTGCTCGTCCTGTACGCGGTGATCGGCGGGCTGGCGCCCCTGGTGGCGGCGATGGTGCTGGCGGCCGTCGCCGAGCTGCTGGTGCTGACCCAGCGGTCCTAACCGACGTTCTCGACGGCCACCGCGGGCACCGCCGTGGTGGGTACGAGGCTGCGCATGGTCGCGCGCAGGCGTTCCTCTGCGCCCGGGTGGTGTCCCAGCTCGTCCAGGGCCAGCAGGGCCGCGCCCACCGCGGGCGGCGCGTCCAGCACGCTGATCTCGGCCAGCGGCGCCTGGGCGTGCGCGCCCGCCACCACCTGGTCGTGCAGCACGCGATGCCGGGCACGCAGCACGCCGCCGCCCAGGACGAGCGCATGCCGTACGCCGAGCAGCCCGAGCCGGCCGGCCGCCACCCGGTGCTGGACCAGGATCTCCTCGGCCTGCCGCCGGACGAGCCCGTTCGCGACGGCGTCGCCGGCGGTCGCCGCGGCGAACAGCAGCGGCGTGAGCTCGCGGATCCGTACCGGTTCGATCTCGCCGAGGTGCAGGCCGATGCTCACCTGCTCGACGGTCGGCCGGTCGAAGTGGGCGGCGACCGCGGTGGACAGGGTGGTCGGCTCGCCGCGGCCGTCCTCGCCCCGCGCGGCCAGGCGCAGGGTGTGCTCGGCCAGGTCGTGGCCGCCGCCCCAGTCGCCGGAGATCGGGCCGAGGGCCACGAAGCGGGCCGTACGGCCGTCCGCGGCCCGTCCCACGCAGTTGGTGCCGGCGCCGCAGACGACCGCCACCGCGTCGGGCATCGACGTGCCCGCACGCAGCAGCGCGAAGCAGTCGTTGTCCACGAGCGTGGTCCGGCTCCAGGCGCGCGCCGAGATGGCCGCGTGCAGCCGTTCGACCTCGACGGGCAGGTCCGCTCCGGCCAGGTAGACCGCCGCCACGTCGATCGCGGCGGTGGGTGCCAGGCCGGCTTCCGCGCGTACGGCGGTGATCAGGTCGTCGAGGACGCGCAGCGTGCCGGTGAGCCCGACGGTGTGCGGCGAGGAGGTCGGGCCGCGGACGAAGCCGAGCACGTGGCCGTCCGCCGTGCCGAGGACGACGTCGGTCTTGGAGTTGCCGCCGTCCACGGCGAGGTAGAGCCCGCTCATCGAGCCCAGGCCAGGTGCCGGGCACCTGCGGCGAGCAGCTCGTCGGTCAGCGTCTCCGCCCGCTCGTGCTGGGCGATCAGCGGGTGGGCCAGCAACGCGCGGTACACCCGGTTCCGCCCACCGCGCAGGGCGGCGTCGAGCGCCAGTTCCTCGTACCCGGAGACGTGCGCGACCAGTCCGGCCAGGTCGGGCGCGAGCGGGGCGACCGGCAGCGGCGCCGGGCCGTCGTGGCCCGCCCGGGCGGAGACCTCGATGACCGCCCGGTCGTCGAGGAACGGCAGCGTGCCGTTGTTGCGGACGTTGACCGAGTGCACGCCGTCGGGGTCGTGGCCGTGCAGCGCCGCGATCAGCCCGACGGCCGCCTCGGAGTAGTACGCGCCGCCGCGCTCGCCCAGCAAGGCGGGCTTCTCCTCCAGCGCCGGATCGCGGTACATCTCCAGCAGTGTCGCTTCGATCTCGGCGACCCGCTGTCCCCGCGTGGGGGCGCCGGCCGCGGCCCGTACGTGCTGGTCGTGCGCGTAGAAGTAGCTGAGGTAGTAGGACGGCACGTTGCCGAGTGTCGTCAGCACCGCGGGATCCAGCTCCACCTCGGCGGCGAGCTCGGGTAGATGGTCGCGCAACAGCCCGGGCAACCGGTCCACACCGTCCACATAGGCGGCGCGTTCCCAGGTGAGATGGTTCAGGCCGACGTGGTCGAGGAGCACGGCCGACGGGTCGACGCCGAGCAGGGCGGCGAACCGGCGCTGGAACCCGATCGCCACGTTGCACAGCCCGACCGCCTTGTGCCCGGCGTCGAGCAGCGCGCGGGTCACGATGCCGACCGGGTTGGTGAAGTCGACGATCCAGGCGCCCGGCTTGGCGCGCGCCCGGATGCGCTCGGCGACGTCGAGCACAACGGGGACCGTACGCAAGGCCTTGGCCAGCCCGCCCGCCCCCGTGGTCTCCTGGCCCACGCAGCCGCAGCTCAGCGGGAAGGTCTCGTCGCTGATCCGGGCGGCCTGCCCGCCGACCCGCAGCTGGATCACCGCGGCGTCGGCGTCGGTGACGCCGGCGTCCAGGTCGGTGGTCCAGGTGACCTTCCCGGGGTGGCCGTGGTGCCGGAAGATCCGGGCGGCGAACCCGCCGACCACGTCGAGCCGGTCCGCCGCCGGGTCGATGAGCACCAGCTCGGAGACGGTCCCGCCGAGCCGGGCGAACCCGTCCACCAGCTCCGGCGTGTACGTGGAACCGCCGCCGACGACAGCGATCTTCATCCTTTGACCCCCGTGAGCGTGACGCCCTGGACGAATGCCTTCTGGGCGAAGAAGAACACGACGACGATCGGCGTCATGGCCAGCACCGTGGCGGCGGTGACGAGGTTCCAGTCGACGTGGTGGACACCGTGGAACGACGCGAGGCCCAGCGACAGCGTCCACGAGCGCTCGTTCTCGCTGGTGTAGAGCAGCGGGCCGTAGTAGTCGTTCCAGGAGTAGAAGAACTGGAACAGCGCGGCGGCGGCGATGCCCGGCCGGGCCATCGGCAGCACGACCCGGATGAGGGTCTTCCACTCGCCGCAGCCGTCGACGCGGGCCGCGTCCAGGTACTCGGACGGGATGGTCAGCAGGAATTGGCGCAGCAGGAAGATGCAGAACGCGTCGCCGAAGAGCATCGGGACGATCAGCGGGGTCAGCGAGCCGGTGAGGCCGTACCGGGCCCACATCAGGTAGAGCGGGACGGTCACGACCTGCGGCGGCAGCATCATCACGCAGATCACGGTCAGGAAGAGCGCGTTGCGGCCGCGGAACGGCAGCTTCGCGAGGGCGTACGCGGCCGGCACGCTCGACAGCAGCATGAACGCGGTGGCGAGCACGGCGTAGATCACGGTGTTGAGCAGGTAGCGCGGCAGCGGGGTGACCTGGAAGACGCGTACGTAGTTCTCGAAGTGCCACGTGTTCGGCCAGTAGTCGCTGGTGAGCGCCTGGTCGCTGGTCATGACGGAGATCAGGAACAGGTACGCCACCGGGGTCAGGAACATGATGGCCAGCACGATGGCGAGGCTGTGCCGCGCGATCCAGGTGAGCCGGTTCTGGCGGCGTACCTGTCGGTCGGTGGGCACGGCCGTGCGCGGCGGCCGTTCCAGCAGGGTGGTCATCGGTCCTCCCCGGAGAAGGCCTTGGAGCGGCGGAGCAGGATCACCGTCACGGCGAGGGCGACCACGAACAGTGCGATGGCCATGGCGTTGGCGTAGCCGAGGGCGTTGTAGCGGAAGCCGACCGTGTAGAGCCAGAGCGGATAGGTGAAGGTGGCGCCCTCGGGGTAGCCGAAGGACGAGGAGATGCCGGCGCCGGTCACCGCCTGCCCGCTCGCGACCGAGCCGGCGACCGCGGCCTGGTCGAAGTACTGCAGCGTGTAGATGACGCCGGTGACCGCCGCGAAGAGGATCACCGGGCGGATCGTCGGCAGGGTCACGTAGCGGAAGCGGTGCCAGGCGTTGGCGCCGTCGAGGGACGCCGCCTCGTACAGGCTGGCGGGGACGCCGAGCACCGCCGCCAAGAAGATGATCATCAGGTCGCCGATGCCCCAGAGGCCGAGCAGCACCAGCGACGGCTTCGCCCACTGCGGGGAGTTGAACCACAGCGGGCCCTCGATGCCCAGGTGCTCCAGCATCGTGTTGACCGGCCCGGTGCCGGGCTTGAGCAGGTAGACGAAGGCGATCGTGGCGGCGACCGGGGGCGCCAGCGCCGGCAGGTAGAAGATCGTCCGGAAGAAGCCGGCCCCGCGCCGGAGCCGGGTGAGCAGCATCGACAGGCCGATCGCGCCGATGATGCGCGCCGGGACGAAGACCACGACCATCCACAGGGTGTTGCGCACCGACTGGAGCAGGAACGGGTCGTCGGCCATCCGGCGGTAGTTCGCCAGGCCGACCCACTGCGGCACGGTGAGCAGGTCGAACTTGGTGAAGGAGAAGTACACCGCGGACAGCAGCGGGTAGATGAAGAAGACCACGATCCCGATCAGCGCGGGGGCCGTGAAGGTCAGGGCGGTCAGGTTCCGGCGCAGCCCCATGGTCAGCCGCCCAGCGTCATCACGCTGTTGATCTGCTTGTCGGCGTCGGCGAGGCCGGCGTCGAGATCCTTGACCTTGCCGGACTGCCAGGCGGTCACGAACGTCCCGAACGTCTCCTGGTACGCCGGCCCGGACGCCGACGGCGGCGTGGTGGACGAGTTCGGGCTGGCGAAGATGTCCATGAACGTCTTGAACTCGGGCTGTGCCTCCAGCCCCGGGTCGCTGATCGCCTTCGTCGTCGTGGGCAGGTTCTTCAGCGAGTTCGCCAGCTTGACGATCGTCGCGTCGTTCGTGGTCAGGTACTTGATGAGTTCCCAGGCGGCCTCGGGGTTCTTGGCGTTCTTGGAGATGCCGACGATGTTGCCGGTGACGTAGCCGCCGCCGTACCGGGCCGGGTCGCTCACCGGGATCGGCGCGACCCCGTACGCCAGCTTCGGCGCCTGGTCCTTGAGGAAGGCGAGCCGGTACTCGGCGTCGATGTTGATCGCCACCCGGCCCTTCTGGAACGCGTTGTCCGCGCTGAACTCGTCGCCCAGCCCGGCCCGGAACGTGCGCAGGTCGTCGTAGCCGTACCAGTCGACCAGGTTCTTCTGCCAGGTCAGCAGCGTCTTCCAGGCCGGGTCGGCGCCGACCGCGGACTTGCCGTCGCCGGTCAGCCACTTCGCGCCGACGGCCGGTGCCAGGTGGGCCGCCGCGTTCTCGTAGAAGTCGAAGAGCGGCAGGAAGCCGACCGTCTTCAGCGAGCCGTCGGCGTTGCGGACGGTCAGCTTCTTGGCGTCCTCGGTGAGCTCGTCGAGGGTCTTCGGCGGCTGCGCGATGCCGGCCGCCGCGAACAGGCCCTTGTTGTAGAACATCCCGTACGCGTCCGCGAGGAACGGCATCGCGCAGCGCTTGCCGCCGTACTCCGTGTACTGCCGCGTCGTGGCGTTCAGCTGTCCGAGGTCGACGTTGTCGCGCTTGACGTACGGCGTCAGATCCACCCACGCGCCGGAGGAGCAGAACTTCCCGACGATGTCCGTGGAGTAGGACAGCCCGATGTCCGGCCCGTTGCCCGCGCCGATGGCCTGGGTCATCTTCGAGTCGTCCTGGCCCGGCTTCACGGTGACCTTGATCTTCGGGTGGCTGTTCTCGAAGTCCTTGATCACCGTGTCGATGGCGGCGGCCTCCCGCTCGGTGAAGAAGTGCCACAGCTCGACCGTGCCGGACACCTCCGTACCCGGGTCGGCGATCTTCTGTTCCTTGGCAGCCGGGGTGCAGCCGGCGGTCAGCAGCAGCGCCAGGGCGGCGGCCACGACCGGTTTCTGGGCAGGGGGTATCCGCTTGTTCACTCGAGGGGTCCTCTCGAAACGGTGGTGCGCGGGGAAGGATCAGGCTTGGTCGTCGCGGATCGAGGCGATCAACGCCTCCCGGACGGCGGTGAGCCCGGCGTCGAGGGCGCCGAGCAGCACCGCGTCGTCGTCGATCGTGGTGACGGCGATGGTGCTCTCCAGCGGGGCGGCCCGGCGGACCGCCGTGGTGACCGCGGTGAGCAGGGTCTGCCCGCCGGCCTGCGCGACCGGTCCGGCCAGGACGACGAGCGAGGGGTCGAGCACGGCGATGACGGCGGCGAGCCCCACCGCGACCCGGTCGGCGAGCTCGGTGAAGAACTCGCCGGCCTCCGGGTCGGCCGCGGCGGCCCGGACCACCTCGAGCGGGGTACGCCCCGGCACGCCGTGGTCCTGGCCGAGCGCGAGGACCGCGGCGCCGCCGACGAGGTCCTGCAGGTCGACCTTGCGGTGGGTGGAGTCGGGGGCGTACAGCGGCATGTAGCCGATCTCGCCGGCGCCGCCGCGGGCGCCGCGCAGCAGCGTCCCGCCGATGTCGATGGCGAGACCGAGACCCTCCTGGCCGAGCCAGATCAGGGCGAAGCCGTCGGCGTCGGTGCCCACGCCCCGGCGGCGCTCGGCGACCGCGGCGAGGTTGACGTCGTTGTCGACGCCGATGCGGGTGCCGAGCGCCGCGGCTATCTCCGGCACGAGGCCGGGGCGGGCGAAGCCGGGCACGTCGACGTGGCGGATGGTCTGGGCGCGGGAGTCGTACGAGCCGGCGACGCCGAGCTGGACGTGATGGATGCCCGAGGCCGCCACGCCGGCTTCCTCGCGCAGGTCCGCGACCACCTCGACCAGCGCGGTTTTGGGGTCGGCGCCCAGGAAGTCGATGCGCCGCTCGATGCGCGCGCGCTCCACGCCGGTCAGATCGCACAGTGCGGCGACGACCGAAGGGGCACGGCTGGCGCCGATGTCGCGAACGGAGACGGCGGCGGCGTACGCTGCGTCCGGGTTCGCGGCATAGATCTCCGCGTTGGGTCCCGGCCTGCCGCTGTGGTAGCCGACGACGGTCACCAGACCGGCCTCGGTGAGCCGGCGCAGCACCTCGGAGATGGTCGGGGTGGAGAGCTGGGTCAGCTTGCGCAGGTCGGCCCGGGTGAGGCCGCCCGCCTCGAGCAGATGGCCGAGCGCCGCGCTCGCGTTCATGGCGCGCAGCAGTTTGGACGATCCCGCCAGGCGTGTCACCGGGCCTCCGAGGTGATTGGCAAGCTGGCTAACAATTAGCTGGACCGTAGAACCGTCACCCCGCGAAGTCAACCGTCAGTTTCCGTGCGTCGCTCGTCTGCCCGAAAGTGCCCACGTTGCCGCGCTCCGACGGCTATTGATAAATCACTTTAACTGACCTAGCGTGACCACTCATCGCCGTCGATGGCGGGCATCCCCAGCGCCTGCCATCGACGGTCACCTCTGCGCGCCCACCCCCTCCATCCCCCACGAGGAGCGCCATGAACCGCAAGAGAACGCTGTCCTATGCCCTCGGCGGCGTACTGATCCCCGCGGCGGCCGTCGCGTACGGCCTGCTCCCCGCCAGCGCCGCGACCGCCGGTCCGATCAAGGGCCTCGGCGGCAAGTGCGTCGACGTCGCCGCCGCCGACTCCGCCAACGGCACCGCGATCCAGCTGTACGACTGCAACGGCACGAACGCGCAGGTCTGGACGGTCGGCAACGCCGACAACTCGATCAAGGCGCTGGGCAAGTGCCTCGACGTCACCGCCGCGGGCACGGCCGACGGCACGAAGATCCAGCTGTACGACTGCAACGGCACCGGCGCGCAGAAGTGGACCGCCGGCTCCGGCGGCACCCTGGTCAACACCGGCTCCGGCAAGTGCCTCGACGCCACCGGCCAGAGCTCCGCCAACGGGACCCGGCTGCAGATCTGGACCTGCGGCAGCGCCGCCAACCAGAAGTGGACCCTGCCCGGCGGCACCACGACCCCGACGACCCCGCCGACCACTCCGCCGCAGAACAACGGCGTCAACCTCGACAACCCGGCGAAGAAGGACGTGGCGATGCAGATCGTCTCGGCCGCCGAGAACTCCTCGCTCGACTGGCGGGCGCAGTTCAGCTACATCGAGGACATCGGCGACGGCCGCGGCTACACCGCCGGCATCATCGGCTTCTGCTCCGGTACGGGCGACATGCTCGAGCTCGTCGAGGCGTACACCGCCACGAAGCCGGGCAACGTGCTGGCCAAGTACCTGCCGGCGCTGCGTACGGTCAACGGCACGGACTCGCACGCCGGGCTCGACCCGAACTTCCCCCGCGACTGGCGGAGCGCCGCGGCCGACCCGGTGTTCCAGGCGGCCCAGGAGGCGGAACGCGACCGCGTCTACTTCAACCCGTCGGTGCGTGACGGCAAGAACGACGGCGTCCGCGCGCTCGGTCAGTTCGCGTACTACGACGCCGCGGTCATGCACGGCTACGAGGGCATGCGCTCGATCCGCAGCCGCGCCCTGCAACGGGCCAAGCCGCCGGCGCAGGGTGGCAACGAGACCACGTGGCTCAACGCGTTCCTGGACGAACGGGTCATCGAGATGAAGAAGGAGGAGGCCCACTCGGACACGTCCCGAGTGGACACCGCCCAGCGCGTCTTCCTGCGCAACGGCAACCTCGACCTGAACACGCCGCTCGACTTCGCCGTCTACGGCGAGCAGTTCCACATCAACTGAGAGAAGGCGGGGAGCCGCAGGCTCCCCGCCTTCTTCTACCTGTTCCAGGTCCAGGCGTACGCGGTGTCCTCGACGGCCAGGGCCGCGTCGCAGAGGTCGAGCGGCCGGAACGTGTCGACCATGACGGCGAGCTCGTCGAAGTGCTCGGCGCCGATGGCCCGCTCGACCGCGCCCGGCTGCGGCCCGTGGGTGAAGCCGGACGGGTGCAGCGAGATCGAGCCCTGCTCGATGCCCGAGCCGCGGCGCGCCTCGTAGTTGCCGCCGGTGTAGAACATCATCTCGTCCGAGTCGACGTTGTGGTGGTTGTACGGCACCGGGATCGCCAGCGGGTGGTAGTCGACCTTGCGCGGCACGAACGAGCACACCACGAAGTTCGGGCCCTCGAACGTCTGGTGCACCGGCGGCGGCTGGTGCAGGCGGCCCGTGATCGGCTCGAAGTCGTGGATCGAGAACGCCCACGGGTAGAGGCAGCCGTCCCAGCCGACCACGTCGAACGGGTGGTGGGCGTACACGTGCCGGGTCCAGCCCGCGCGGTGCTTGACGTACACCTCGACGTTCTCGCCCTCGGCCTGCAGGGGTTCGCCCGGGCCGCGGATGTCCCGCTCGCAGTACGGCGAGTGCTCCAGGAACTGCCCGCGTACGGACAGGTAGCGCTTCGGCGGCCCGATGTGCCCGGTCGCCTCGATCGTCAGCATCCGTACCGGGCCGTCGGGCACGATCCGGTGTACCACCGACGTCGGGATGATCACGTAGTCGCCGGAGCCCACGGTCAGCGCGCCGAACGTGGTCTCGATCGTCGCGGTGCCGTCCTCGACGTACAGGCACTCGTCGCCGACGGCGTCGCGGTAGAGCGGGGACGGCCGGTCTGCGACCACATAGCCGATCCGGACGTCGCCGTTGGCGAGCAGCGGGTGGCGGCCCAGGACCGCGTCCGCCGGGCCCGTGTCGAGCTTGTGCGTCCGCAGGTGCCGCGGTTTCAACGGCAGGTTGGGGCTCTGCCCGGCGGCCGGCGGCTCGTACACCTCGGCCGAGGCGATGGCCGTGGGGGCGTACCGGTGGTAGAGCAGGGACGAGTCCGAGGAGAAGCCCTCCTGGCCCATGAGTTCTTCGGCATAGAGCCCGCCGTCCGGCCGGCGGAACTGGGTGTGCCGCTTACGGGGGATCTCCCCGACGCTGCGGTAGTACGGCATCGTTGCCATCACCCCTTGGAAACTGACATTACGGACGGTGTTGTCCGGCTCTCGAAGCGTCCATTAGGTTCAGTATTCGTGTCAACGCTCGTGCCACGGCTCTTCGCCGGCCTCGTGGACGATGCGTCGTTGCTTCCGCCGGCCCTGCTGAGCGTCCCCGAGGCGCTGGCGGCACACCGTAGGCACCGGGATGCCTGGTATGCCGGGATCGTCGGTGCTCTGCTCGTACCGTCATCGCTGGACGTCGCCACCCAGGGCCTGGCCGTGGGTGTGGTGAACGACGCCGCGATCAGCGCCCTGCCCGCGGCGCTGGCGAAGATGCGCGCTGCCGGCGCGGCCGTGGGCCAGGTCGAGGCGCTGGTCTCGCGCCGCGGCGAAGATCCCCAGCCCGGCCTCGCCGCGCTCCGCGCGCTCGCGGCACAGGAGCCGGACCTTCAGGTCTACGCCGAGATCCCGCTCAGCTGGGGCCTGCTCGCCGCGCTCGACACGGTCGCCGCCGCCCGCGCCGAGGGGCTGGCGATCCGACCCAAGTTCCGCGTCGGCGGGCTGGCGGCCGAGCTGTTCCCCACCCCCGTCGAGCTGGCCGCCGTGATCTGCGCGTGCCGCGACCGGGACCTGCCGTTCAAGCTCGCCGCGGGACTGCGGCACGCGCTGCGGCACACCGACCCGGAAACCGGCTTCACCCACCACGGCTTCCTCAACGTGCTCGTCGCCGCCACGCTCGCGGCGGACGGGGGCGAGGTCGCCGAGGTCGCCGAGGTGCTCGCGGCCACGCATCCGCTGCCGCTGGTCGAACCGGCCCGCGCGCGGCGCGACGACGAGCGGCCGCTGTGGGTGGGATTCGGTACGGGCAACCTGCTGGAGCCGGTGACGGAGCTGATCCGGCTCGGCCTGATCAACGGTGGCTACGAGTGACCCTTTTCGGCCTGGAGAACCTGCCCTACGGCGTCTTCTCCACCCCTGGCGGCGCGCGCAGGATCGGCGTACGGCTCGGCGACGCGGTGCTGGACCTGTCCCGGGCGGAGGCGGACGACCTCATCCTCGCGGGCGGCGCGCTACGGCAGCCGTCGCTCAACGTGCTGATGTCCCTGGGGCGCCCGCAGTGGACTGCCATCCGCACGCGGATCGCCGAGGTAGCGCCGACGCTGCCCGCGATCCCGCTGAGCGACGTGGAGCTGCACCTGCCGTTCGACGTGGCGGACTACACGGACTTCTACTCCTCGGAGCACCACGCCACGAACGTGGGCAAGATTCTGCGCCCCGGCAGCCCGCCGCTGCGGGACAACTGGAAGCACCTGCCGATCGGCTACCACGGCCGGGCCGCCACGGTCGTCGTCTCCGGTACGCCCATCGCCCGCCCCGCAGGCCAGCTGGGCCCGGGCGTCTTCGGTCCCTCGCAACGCCTCGACATCGAGGCGGAGGTCGGGTTCGTCGTCGGGGTGCCGGGCCGGCGCATCCGTACCGCCGACTTCGCCGAGCACGTCTTCGGTGTGGTGCTCGTCAACGACTGGTCCGCCCGGGACATCCAGGCGTACGAGAACCAGCCGCTGGGACCGTTCCTCAGCAAGTCGTTCGCCACCTCGGTGTCGCCCTGGGTGGTGCCGCTGTCCGCTTTCGCCGAGCTGCCGCCGCCCGCCCAGGACCCCGCGCCGCAGGAGTATCTGCTTCCGCCGGGTCCGGCCCTGGACGTCCGGCTGCGGGTCGAATGGAACGGTACGCAGGTGAGCACGCCACCCTTCGCGCAGATGTACTGGACCGCGGCCCAGCAGCTCGCCCACCTGACCGTCAACGGGGCGGTGGTGCGTACCGGAGACCTCTACGCCTCCGGGACGGTCTCCGGGCCCGCCCGGGAGGAGGCCGGTTCCCTCCTTGAGCTGACGTGGAACGGCGAGCACCCGGTCACGCTGGCCGACGGCTCGGCCCGGAGCTTCCTGCTCGACGGCGACACCGTGACCATCAGCGCGACCGCCAGCGGTGCACATGGCGGCACAATCGGCCTGGGCGAGGTGACCGGAACCGTCTGTCCCTGACGCGCAACTCCCCGTAAGTTGTGACCATGTCCACGGTCGCGGTCACCCGGCTGGTCGAGGCGCCGGTCGTCGAGGTGTGGCGGGTCTTCACCGACCTGGCCCGCCGCTGCGAGTGGCTCTCCACGGTCACCCGCGTCGAGCTGCTCACCCCCGGCCCGTTCGGCGCCGGGACGGTGTGGCGGGAGACCCGGACCATGGCCGACGGCGGGGAGATCACCGAGGAGTTCCGGGTACGCGAGTGCGTCGTGCCCGAACGGTTCGTGGTCGTGTCGCCGGGCATCGGGGCGGACTACCGGATGACGTACACGTTCGTGCCGGTCATCGAGGGGCGGCACCGCGGCGGCACGATGGTCACCGTCGTGCAGGACGGCGCGCCGACCGCGCCCGCCGGCCGGTTCCTGGCGCTGGTCTTCGGCGGGCTCGCCGCGCGTACGGTCGAGGGAGCCCTGCGCCGCGACCTCGACGACCTGGCCGCCGCCGCCTGAATTACTGTCCCGGGGGTGACCCGGAACCTGCTGCGTGCGCTCGCCGCCCTCGTCGTGCTGGCCGCGGCGGGGCTGATCGGCTGGCGCGTGCTCGCCCCCGCCGAGGTGCTCGAGCCGGCGAGGGGCGCGTACCCGGTCGCGGTCGCGCTGCCGCCGGGAACCACCGGCAAGGTCACGCAGGCCCCGCTGATCGTCGACGACCGCCTCCGGGTGTACGCCGGCAAACGCCTGATCAAGGCCGACGGGCCGGTGGGCGAGGAGATGACGACCACGCCGCTGTGGTCGTACCGGCGCTGGCCGGCCCAGGTCAGCGGGGTCGTCGCCGTCGGCAGCACGGTCGTGGGCCGCTGGACGGACGGCGAGCTGATCGCGCTGGACGGGCGTACCGGAACCGTCGCCTGGCGGGCGCGCGTCCCGGCCGGCGAGCCGTTCAGCGACCGGACCGGGGCGACCGCCGTCTGGACCCCACCCGGCCTGTACGTCGCCGGCCCGGCCGCCGGGGCCGTCCCCGGCGCCGGCTCGGCTGTCCTCGTCGGTGGCGGCGGCAAGGTGCTCGCGTTCTCCGCGGCCGACGGCTCCCCGCGCTGGACGCTGACCCTCCCGCGGGGCTGCGCCGCGCCGTTCGTCACCGGCGGTGGCCAGTTCGTCTGCGGCGAGGGGGCCTGGGAGGTCGCCTCGGGCCAGGCGGTCCGCGGCTGGCCGGTGGGCCCGTCGACGCCGGTGGGCTGCGACGTGGCCCGGTCCGGATGCGCCGGTCTGCGCGACGCCGCGGGGCAGGGCTGGCTGACCGGGGGGCCGCGGCCGGTGCGTACGCCGGCCCTGGACGCGCCGGAGGCGACCGCCGGCGGCAACCTCGTCCTGACCGCGTCGGGCGGCGCGGTGACCGCCTCCGGGGCGGCGACCTGGCGCTGGGCGGGCGATGCTCAGGTGCTGGGCGTACGCGGAACCAAGGTCGTCCTGTTGACCCCCGACCGGCGAGTCGTGGTGCTGGACGCGGGCACCGGCACCCGGACCGCGGCCTTCCCGATGTACGTCGAGAGGGAGCGCGTCGAGCCGTGGCAGCCGCATCTCTGGCAGGTCACGGACGCGTGGGTGGCGATCGAGCGGTTGCAGGACGGCGACTACTACACGATGGATCCGTCCGTCATCGCCGCGATCTGATCCAGCGATCAGAAACGGACGCGCGCCGCGATCGGCAGGTGGTCGCTACCCGTCCGCGGCAGCGACCACAGCGACGTCACGGTCAGCCCGCGGCCCAGAATCTGATCGATGCGGGCCACGGGCGACCTCGCGGGCCAGCTGAACGCGAAGGCCGGCGCGGTGGTGAGCCGTGCGGTGACCGGCCGCAGGCCGCGGTCGTCGACGGTGCCGTTCAGGTCGCCCAGCAGCAGCACCCGGTCGAGCCGCTCGGCCCGCAGCGCCGCGCCGAGCCGGGCCGCGCTCTCGTCCCGGGGCGCTGTGGCGAAACCCCTCACCCCCATGCGTACGGACGGCAGATGCGTGACGTAGACCGCGACCTCGCCGAGCGGGGTGCGTATCACCGCGCGCAGGCCGCGGTTCCAGTCGGGCCCGAACGCCTGCGGCCTGATGTCGAGCGCGGCCTCCTCGACGACGGGGTGGCGTGACCACAACGCCACGGTCCCGTGCACCACACGATGCGGGTAGGCCGCCCCGAACGCCGCGTCGTACGCCGGCAGCGCCTCGGGAAGCACCTCGCTGAGCGCCACCAGGTCGGGGGACACCCGCAGCAACTCCCGCACCGTCCCGGCCGGGTCACGGTTCTCGTCGCTGGCGTTGTGTTGCACCGCGATCAGGTCGTGCCGCTCGTCATCGGGCAGCAGCGCCGGGGCGAAGAGCACGAGCCACGCGATCAACGGCAGCAGCACGGCCGGCAACGCGAGTCGCGGCCGCCGCCACCAGCCCAGCGCCGCGAACACGGGAACGCTGAGCCCGAGCCATGGCAGGAACGTCTCCACGACACTTCCCGGGTTCCCGGGCAGGTCGGGGATCAGCGGGTGCCCGGCCAGCAATCCGGCGACCAGGACGGCCGCGGCCACCACCCCGAACCCTCGCCAGCGCACCGCCGGATGGTCGCAGCCCGGTGCAACCGCTCGTCAGACCAGGCTCGCCAACAGGGCCGTCCACGCCTCCTCGGCGGCGCCCGCGAGCGGCCCGTCGTCGCCCAGCGCCGCCGCGAGCACCGGCGGCGGTGACGCCCGGCGGAAGGCCATGAGGCCCGCCCGGTACGCCTCCTCCAGCGGCTGCGGCGCCGCGGCCAGCAGGTCGGCGCCCAGGCCGCCCAGCGTCACGAGATCCGGGTCCAGCCCGTTGACCAGCCCCGCGATGCCGCGGCCCAGGGCGGCCGCCACGGTCGCCGTCGCGGCCGCCGGCTCCGGGTCCGTCGCGGCGATGATGCGGCGGGCGTACGAGACGGGGTCGCGGGGCTGGTCGTGGCCCAGCAGCCGGGCCAGCGCCGAACCGTCGACCGCGGTGCCCCAGCAGCCGTACGCGCCGCACGGGCACGCCACCGCCGGGTCCCCGAACGGCATGTGCCCGAACTCCCCGGCCGCGCCCAGCGCCCCCACCAGGACCTGACCGCCGTTGACCACGGCCCCGCCGAGACCGGCCTCGATCCGCAGGTGCAGGGCGACCGACGCGCCCACCGCCACCCCGCGGTGCGACTCGGCCGAGGCCGCCAGCGTCGCGTCGTTGCCCGCCACGAAGATCTCCGCGCCCGGCCACGCCGCCGCCAGGTCCACGTCGTGCCAGCCCAGGGCGCTCGCGTCCAGCACGAGGTCGCGGGAGACCGTGCCGGGCGCCGAGATGCCGATGCCGCGGATGCGGTCGCCGTACTGACGTCGCAGGCGCGTCACCGCAGCCCCGATCGCCGCGACCACCTCGCCGCCGCTGTGGCCGCCGACCTCCTCCCGCACGGTGGCCAGCGTGCCGCCGCCGAGCTCGACGACGTCGACGCGCCAGGCCTCGTGCGTGATGGAGGCGGCGGCGATCAACGGCCCGCGAGGGTGCGGGATGAGCGAGGTCGTCGGCCGGCCACGGGCCCCGCTGGGCGCGGCGGGCTCCTCGGCGAGCAGCCCGGCCTGCCCGAGGCGGCCGACGAGCTCCGTGGTCGCCCCGGTGCCGACGCCGATCAGCCGGGCCGCGTCCGCCCGGGTGACCCCGGGACGGGCGTGCACCACCCGCAGCAGCTCGGTCGCGCGCGTCGTCACACCGTTCCCCCTCCTGGCGAGCCCTGGACCCCCATCCTCATCCTGTTTCGCCCGATTCGGGGGAAGACACCCCTAGAGAGCCGCCTCGGCGGCGGCGAGGAAGGCGTCGTTCTCGTCCGGAGTGCCGATGGTGACCCGGACGCCGTCGCCCTGGAACGGCCGGACGATGACGCCGCGCTTCTCGCACGCCGCGCCGAACGCCGCCGCCTGGTCGCCGAGCGGTAGCCACACGAAGTTGGACTGGCTCGACGGCACGTCGGGCAGCAACTTGCGCAGCGCCTCGGTGACGCGTTCACGCTCGCTGATGACGATGGCGCACCGGCGGCGTACCTCGTCCTCGGCGTCGAGCGCGGCCAGCGCGGCGGCCTGCGCCACCAGGCTCGTGGAGAACGGGGTGAGGACCTTGCGGATCGCCGCGGCGACCTCCGGCTGGCCGACGAGGAAGCCGACCCGCAGGCCGGCGAGGCCCCACGCCTTGCTCAGCGTGCGCAGCACCACCACGTTGGGGCGGTCGCCGTACGTCTCGAGGCCGTCGGGCACCTCGTCGTCCGTGACGAACTCCCGGTACGCCTCGTCGAGCACCACCAGGACGTCGTCCGGGACGGCGTCGAGGAAGCGGTCCAGCTCGGCGCGGCGGACGCTCGTGCCGGTCGGGTTGTTCGGGTTGCAGACGATCGCCAGCCGGGTCCGGTCGGTGATCGCGTCGGCCATCGCCGGCAGGTCGTGACCGTGGCCGGGCGTGTTGGGCACGCGGACGCTCGTCGCGCCCGCGCCGGCCGAGATGATCGGGTACGCCTCGAAGGAGCGCCACGCGTACACGATCTCGTCGCCGGGCAGGCAGGTGGCCTTGACCAGGTGCTCGGCCAGCGCGACCGAGCCGCAGCCGGTGACGATGCGGTCGGGGCTGACGCCGTACCGGTCGGCGAGCTTGTCGCGCAGCTCCACCACGCCCATGTCCGGGTAGCGGTGCGACTGGGTGACCGCCGTGGCGACCGCCTCGGCCACGCCGGGCAGCGGGCCGAACGGCACCTCGTTGCTCGCCAGCTTGATCGCCTCCGCGAGGCCCAGCTCGCGGACCAGGTCGGCGACGTTGCGCCCGGGCACGTACGCGGGCAGCGCATCCAGGTCGGCGCGGGTCAGCCTGCTCATCGTCTTCCTCCGGTGGGATCCTCGGCGTTCTCCGGCGTCGCCGGGGCGGCCTGCTGGTGGTGGCCCGGCGGCACCGCGACCACGACGGTGCGCGCCGACTTGTCGTGCAGCGCCTGGTGCAGCTTCTGGTCGAACAGCACGGAGCCGGAGTCGATCAGCTGGGCCACGAACCCCAGGCCGTAGCAGTTCCAGAGCGGCGTCCACATGCCGAGCCGTCCCCAGCGCCGGAACGCCCGCCCGAACCCGAGCGGGGTGGTGTCCTCCAGCTTGACGACCTTCACCCGCAGCAGCCGCTTGCCGAGGGTCTGCCCGCTGTTGGCCAGCGCGGGCACCTCGTACGCGAGCCACAGCGCGGTCGTCACGAACAGCATCGTGAGCATGAGGTACATGGACCGGACGGAGGCCGGCTCGGGCGTCGCGAACGGCTCGTTCATCGCGGCGCGGAAGATCGGTTCGACCTCGAGCCACCACTGATACGCGAGCCAGCCGTTCACCAGCACGTTGAGCACGAGCACGGCGGCGATGTCGACGAGGCGCGCGACGAGGCGGCGACCCAGACCGGCGAGCGCCATGCCGTGCGGCCGGGCCTGCACAGGGTACGGGTACGGGAACGGCGGCGGCTGCCAACCGGCCGGCGGCACGGGGTATCCCGGGGGCACTTGATATCCCGGCGGCACCTGGTACCCGGCCGGCGGCGCGGGATATCCGGGTGGCATCTGCCATCCGGCGGGCGGCTGCTGGCCAGGGGGCATCTGCTGGCCGGGAGGCATCTGCTGGCCGGGAGGCATCTGCTGGCCGGGAGGCATCTGCCAGCCCGGCGGTGGCTGCCAGCCGGGCGGTGGCTGCCAGCCGGGCGGTGGCGCGGGCCAGCCGGGCGGGGGGAGGGCTCCTGCGGGCGGCGTACCCGGGGCAGCCGGTGCGGGCGGCACGCCGGGAGCCGCAGCGGGCGCCGCCGGGGTGACCGGCTCGGTGGCCGCGGGCGGCTCCTCCTCGGCCGGCGGCGGGCCGTCGGGCGGGGTCTGGTCCGCCGGGATGGCCTTGCCCAGCCAGCCCTCGCCGTCCCACCAGCGCTGGGTCGAGGGGTCGGCCGGGTCCTTGTACCAACCGGCGGGCAGCGAACTCATGGCGCAACCTTTATCACGACGGTCTGAGCGACCTTGTCGTGCAGGGTCTGCTGGTACGGCTTGTCCCACAGTTGCCAGAGCCCGTCGACGTAGCTGAAGAACGGCAGGATGATGCCGCCGACGAACTCGATGAGGTAGCGCTTGGCGGCCATGCCCCGGGTCAGCGTGGCGCCGGGGACGATCGGGACGACCCGTACCTTGATGAGCTTCTTGCCCAGGGTCTGACCCGTGCGGAACATCATCTCCACGTAGTAGACGTAGTACGCCACCAGCAGGAACACGACGAGGCCGGCCTCGGCGAGCGCGAACTTGAGGAACATCGCACCGAAGTCCGGCGGGTCCGGCGCGAACGTCTCGTGCGGCGTCACCTCCGGCAGCACGCTGACGAAGAGCCAGATGAAGACCGGCAGGAACAGCAGCATGGCGACGGCGGTGAGCAGGGCTCCGTCGATCATGTACGCCAGCAGCCGGGTGCCGAAGTCGGCGAGCGGGCGGCCGTCGGGGCTCAGCGGCACCGGCCGCGGCGCCCAGCCGGGCCGGCCGTACTGGGGCGGGCCGTACTGGTGGGGCGGGCCGTACTGGTGGGGTGGGCCGTAGTGCGGCGGGTAGCCGGGTGGCGGTCCCGCCGGCCCGGCGTATCCAGGCGGCGGCCCGCCGGCGGGTCCTGGTCCACCGGCGGGTGCGGGTCCACCGGCCGCCGGGGTGGAGCCGGCCGCCGGGGGCTCGCCCGCCGGAGGCACCTCGCCGGCCGCCGGGGGTCCGTCGGCCGGCTGCGGCGCCGGGGGTCCGTCGGCCGGCTGCGGCGCCGGGGCGCGGACCGGCCCGGGTTCCGGGCGGCCCGCGGCCGGGGCGTCGTCGTTCGCTTCGGTCACGGGAACAGTGTTACAGGTTTCCGCGCAGCTCCTGCTCCCGCTCGATGGCCTCGAACAACGCCTTGAAGTTGCCCTTGCCGAAACCGAGCGAGCCGTGCCGCTCGATCAGCTCGAAGAAGACCGTCGGGCGGTCCTGGACCGGCTTGGTGAAGATCTGCAGCAGGTAGCCGTCCTCGTCCCGGTCGACGAGGATCTTGCGCTTCTTGAGCTCCTCGATCGGCGCGCGGACCTCGCCGATGCGGGCGCGCAGCTCGGGGTCGTCGTAGTACGAGTCGGGGGTGTCGAGGAACTCCACGCCGGCCGCGCGCATGGCGTCGACGCTGGCGATGATGTCGTTGGTCGCCACGGCGATGTGCTGGGCGCCGGGACCGTCGTAGAACTCGAGGTACTCGTCGATCTGCGACTTGCGCTTCGACACGGCCGGCTCGTTGAGCGGGAACTTGACCTTGCGGCTGCCGTCCGCGACGACCTTGCTCATCAGCGCCGAGTAGTCGGTGGCGATGTCGTCGCCGATGAACTCCGCCATGTTGGTGAAGCCCATGACGCGGGCGTAGAACTCCACCCACTCGTCCATCTTGCCGAGCTCGACGTTGCCGACGACGTGGTCCACGGCCTGGAAGAACCGCTTGGGCTGCAGGCCGGCGTCGATCGCGGGCTGCCGGTCGACGATCGGGCCGCGCTCGACGAAGCCCGGCAGGAACGGGCCGGTGTAGCGGGAGCGGTCGACCAGCGAGTGGACCGTGTCGCCGTACGCGGCGATCGAGGCGATGCGCACCGTGCCGTGCTCGTCGGTGACGTCGTGGGGCTCGGCGACGCCGCGGGCCCCGGCGGACAGCGCGTGGGCGTACGCCTTGTCGACGTCCGGGACGGCGAGGGCGATGTCGTAGATGCCGTCGCTGTGCTTGGTGACGTGGTCGGAGCCCGCCGCGCCGGCGTGCACGGCGCCGGTGATCAGGAACCGCGCGGAGCCGCTGACCAGCACGTACTCGGCGTGGTCGCGGAAGCCCTGCTCGGGACCGCGGTACGCGACGCACGTCATGCCGAAGGCGGTGGAGTAGTAGTGGGCCGCCTGCTTGGCGTTGCCCACGAGGAACTGGAGGTAGTCGACGCCCTTGACGGGGAAGACGTCGGCGGTAGTCGTGGCGTGTTCCATCATCTGCGTCATGACGAGAGGTTGTCCCAGGTCACAGCGCTAGGCAACTGTTCGTTCCCCGGCTGGCCAGTCTGCGCATTCGGTAGAGTCTGGTCGTATCATGGCTGTACAAGATGTCCACCTCGACGCCCTCGACGGCCGGCTGCTGGCCGCGCTCGCCGAGGAGCCCCGCATCGGCGTCCTCGAGCTGTCCCGGCGCCTCGGCGTCGCCCGCGGCACTGTGCAGGCGCGCCTGGACAAGCTCACCGCCCGCGGCGCGGTCCGCGGCTTCGGCCCCGACGTGTCGCCGGCCGCCATCGGCTTCGGCGTGATGAGCTTCGTGACCCTCGAGATCTCCCAGCGGTACGGCCACACCGCCGTGACCGCGCACCTCACGGAGATCCCCGAGGTGCTGGAGGCGCACACGATCACCGGCTCCGGCGACCTGATGTGCCGGATCGTGGCCCGCTCCAACGCCGACCTGCAGCGCGTGATCGACCGCATCCTGGCGTACGAGGGGATCCTGCGGGCCTCGACGATCATCGCGCTGGCGGAGCAGATCCCGTACCGGACGATCCCGCTGGTCAGGGCGGCCAGCGGAGCATAAGCCGTCGACACGGGCTATTCGGGCTAACCGCCGGCGGTTGTCGATCTCGTTACCGTGTCCGGCGTGGCTTCGGGTGGTCCCTCGGCGAAGAGCGTGGCGCTGGTCGGCGTCGTGGTCGTCATCGTGCTGGCCACCACCGGGGTGTGGAACCCGTTCCCGAAGCTCTGGTCGTGGATCACCCAGAGCGACCCCATCGCCCCGGGCGTCGCCACCTGGCAGACGGCCATCGGCGGATCGCCGCAGAGCGTCACCATCACCGGCGGCGCCGTCGTCGTCGAATACCGGACCTCGGTCGAGGCGTACGGGCTGACCGCCGGCGTGCAGCTGTGGAAGTCCGACGCGGACTGGGCCGGCGTCGCCGGCGGGGACTCCGACGCGGTCGTGGTGGTCGGCCGGCTGCTCACCAAGGGGTACGAAGTCCTCGACCCGGCCACCGGGGCGGTCCGGCGCCGCGACACCGCGGCCACGGCGGTGTGGACGTACGCCGACGCGATCCTCGACCTGCGCTGCCCCGCGGCCGGCGAGTGCGAGCTCACCGCCTGGGAGCCGCGCGGCACCAAACCGATGTGGACGGTGTCCACGGCCGGCATCGGGTTCGTGCTCAACGCGTCGAACCCCGACCTGCCCGACACCCAGCCGATCGGCAACGACCGGGTCGACGCGCGGGCCGCCGGGCCGAAGCCGCTGCCCGGCCTCATCGGGCTGCCCGGCGACGGGAAGGTGCAGATCATCGACACCGCGCAGGGGCGGGTGGCGCTGACCCGTACGCCGTCGCGGAACCAGCGCGTCGCGGTCGTCGGCAGCCGGGTGCTCACGGTGACCGGCGAGGCCCGCGACGGCACCTGCTACTACGGCGTCGTCGCCCACGACCCGCCGTCGGGGCAGCCCGTGTGGCAGCGCGACGGGCTCAACCTGCGGACGGCGACCAACGACTGCAAGCAGGAGCGGGATCCGGCCGGCGGCTCGGACGTGGTGCTCGGCGTCGACCCGGTGGGCCGGCCGGAGCTCATCGCCGCGCACGACGGGCGTGATCTCTGGCACGGGCAGAAGGATCAGGCCGTGCTCGCGGTGAACAACTCGTACGCGCTCATCCGCAGCGCCGACGAGCGTACGGTCACCGCCCGGTCCTTCTCGCGCGGGTCGGTGGCGTGGCGCCGTACGGTCAATCCCGGAGCGTCCGCTTCGCTGACCCCGTACGCGGCGATCATCGCGGATGCGAAACCCAGCCGGATCGTCGCGCTGAGCCCGCGCACCGGGGGTGTCCTGACCGAGGCCCGGACCGACGCGAAGGTCTTCGCGGCCGGGCCGGGCGGCCTGATCCTGGTCTCCGGGCGCGACATGGCCTACCTGCCGTACGCGTCGGCGCCCGCGCGGTGATCGAACCGGTATGTGGGCTTGACCCCGCGGGTTCGCACGTGCGGGCGGTGCTGGCCTAGGCTTGCCCGTCATGAGCAGAGCTGCCGCCTTCTCGTACTCGCCCTTGCTGCCCCTCGGCGACGACACCACCGAGTACAGGCTGCTCGCGGACGAGGGCGTGGACGTGGTCGAGGGCCCCGGCGGCCGGCGGTTCCTGACCGTCGAGCCCGAGGTGCTCACGCTGCTCACCGCGGAGGCCATGCACGACATCGCGCACTTCCTGCGCCCCGCGCACCTCGCGCAGCTGCGGTCCATCATCGACGACCCCAAGGCCTCGGCCAACGACCGGTACGTCGCGCTCGACCTGCTGCGCAACGCGAACATCGCGGCCGGCGGCGTGCTGCCGATGTGCCAGGACACCGGTACGGCGATCGTCATGGGCAAGCGCGGCCGGCACGTGCTGACCGACGGGCTCGACGAGCAGGCCGTCGCGCGCGGCGTCTACGAGGCGTACACCCGGCTGAACCTGCGGTATTCGCAGCTCGCGCCGCTGACGATGTGGGACGAGAAGAACACCGGCTCCAACCTGCCGGCCCAGATCGAGCTGTACGCGGAGGACCCGGGCGGGCAGCCGGACGCGTACAAGTTCCTGTTCATGGCCAAGGGCGGCGGCTCGGCCAACAAGTCGTACCTGTACCAGGAGACCAAGGCGCTGCTGAACCCGGCGCGGATGATGGAGTTCCTGGACGAGAAGCTGCGGCTCATCGGCACCTCGGCGTGCCCGCCGTACCACCTGGCCGTGGTGATCGGCGGCACCAGCGCCGAGCACGCGCTGAAGACCGCGAAGCTGGCCAGCGCCAAATACCTCGACAACCTGCCCCGGGCCGGCTCGATGACCGGCCACGGCTTCCGCGACGTGGAGCTCGAGGCGGCGGTGCTCGAGCTGACCCGTGACTTCGGCATCGGCGCCCAGTTCGGCGGGCGGTACTTCTGTCACGACGTACGCGTCATCCGCCTGCCCCGGCACGGCGCCTCCTGCCCGGTCGCGATCGCGGTCTCCTGCTCGGCCGACCGGCAGGCCCTCGCCAAGATCACGCCGTCCGGCGTCTGGCTGGAGCGCCTCGAGCCCGACCCGGCCCGCTTCCTGCCCGACGTCACCGACGAGGCGCTGGAGACCGACGAGGTCGTCCGCGTCGACCTGCGCCGCCCGATGGACGAGATCCGCGCCGAGCTGGCGAAGTACCCGGTCAAGACCCGCCTGTCGCTGACCGGCCCGCTGGTGGTGGCCCGCGACATCGCCCACGCCAAGATCGCCGAGCGGCTCGACGCGGGCGAACCCATGCCGCAGTACCTGCGCGACCACGCGGTCTACTACGCGGGCCCGGCCAAAACCCCGGAGGGGTACGCGTCCGGCTCGTTCGGCCCCACCACGGCCGGCCGCATGGACGCGTACGTCGAGAAGTTCCAGGCCGCGGGCGGCTCGCTGGTGATGCTCGCCAAGGGCAACCGGTCGGCGCAGGTCACCCGGGCCTGCCACGAACACGGCGGCTTCTACCTGGGCTCGATCGGCGGCCCGGCGGCGCGGCTCGCGCAGGACTGCATCCGGCACGTGGAGGTGCTGGAGTATCCGGAGTTGGGCATGGAGGCGGTCTGGCGGATCGAGGTCGAGGACTTCCCCGCCTTCATCGTCGTGGACGACAAGGGCAACGACTTCTTCGCCGAGGTGACGAAGCCGGTCCTGAGCATCGGCCGCCGCTGACCCTGCGGCGGCGCGCCGCCGTGCGGACCTTGGGAAGGCGCCGCAATGTGCGGCCTTCGAAGGCGCAGCGTCCGGAGCCTTTCGCGCCGCCGCCTTGCGCGGCTTTCCGGGGCCGCCGCCTTGCGCGGTCTTCCGGGGCCGCCGCCTTGCGCGGCTTTCCGGGGCCGCCGCCTTGCCGGCTTCCGGGGCCGCGGGCCGGTCAGGCGCAGTAGCCCGCTACCGGGGTGAGCCAGTTCGTCATCTGGGTCTCGAGGACCTTGTCCAGATCCTTCGTGGTCTTGATCTTGTCGAACAGCTTGCTGTCGGTCGCGCTCTTGGTGAACTTGGCCGCCGAGGTCGCACCCGCCTGCTGCAGCTCGGGGTCCTGCGCGGCCGCCGTCTCCTTCTTGATCTTCGCGCCGACGTCCTTGAGCTGCTTGCCCGCCGCCTTCTCCGCGGCCTCGGCGTTGTCGGCCTGCTTCGCCTCCTTGTAGGCGATCATCTTGCCGATCTCCGTGCCGAAGTCCTCGAGCTCGGCGTCGAAGATCTTGTCGAGCTTGGCGCAGACCTTCTTCGTGTTCGCCGTGTAGTCCGGCGGCGGCGAGGTGGGCGCCGTCGTCGGCGCGGCGGCGGTGGCGCCGGCCTCCGGCTTCGCGTCACCGTCGCTGCTGCAGGCCGCCCCGGACAGGAGCAGACCGCCGAGGGTCGCGGCGAGAAGGGCGCGTCGCATGGCAGAGATCCTGTTCGTCGGGGACGTCCAAACCCTCGGGACGATACTTCCGACCCGCTGCCCCGTCCAACCCACGCCGTCCCCGGGAGGCGTACGCGAACAGCTCGCCCACCGCGATGTGAACGAGCTGCACGCCCCCGATGCGGCCGCCCCGCCCCTCCGGGGGCGTGAGGTAGGTGGAGGAGCGGAACGGCCTGCAGAAGACTGCCGTATCCGACTCTCGTCCCGCTGTCGTCGCGCTCTCACGTTAGGGTCCGGTCCGGGTACGGGCCGCAGATGAGGTGAGGTGACCGCATGCAATTCGGCATTCTGGGGGCGCTGTCGGTGACCGACGCGGGCCGAGACGTGCCCATCACCGCCGGTCGCGACCGGACCGTCCTGGCCGTGCTGCTGCTCAACGCCGGCCGGATCGTCGGTGTGGAACAGCTGATCGATGCTGTCTGGGACCATTCGCCGCCCGCGACCGCGCGGGGACAGCTGCAGACCTGTGTCTCGCGCTTGCGCCGGGTGCTGCCGCCAGACGTCATTCTGAGCGACCCGGCCGGTTACGGTGTCGCCGTCGGCCCGGATCGGCTCGATGCGACCGAGTTCGCCCGGCTCGTCGCTCGTGCCCGTGCGGCGGCCGCGTCAGATGCGGAGGTAGCCGGCGACCTCTATCGCGAGGCCCTTGCGCTCTGGCGGGGGCCCGCGCTGACCGGCATCGAGAGCCCGACCGTGCGGCGTGGCGCCGCGGTGCTGGATGAACAGCACGGCGCGGTGCTGGAGGACTGGATCGACCTGGAGTTGGCGGCGGGACGGGAAGGCGACCTCGTTCCGCAACTGACCGGGCTCGTCGAGCGACAGCCGCTCCGGGAGCGCCTGCGCGCCCAGCTGATGCTGGCGCTCTACCGGCTCGGACGGCAGTCCGACGCCCTCGCCGAGTACCGTCGCGCCCGGGACCTGCTGAGTGATCAGCTGGGCATCGAGCCCGGTGAGGCCCTTCAAGAGATCCACCGGCGTATCCTCACCGGCGACGTCGGTCTGGGCGTACGCGCTCGGCCCGCCGCCAAGCCGATCCGTGCGCTGCCGCGTACGGTGGGCGACTTCACCGGGCGGGACGAGTCCATCGACCGTCTGCTCGGGGCCGCGGTGGACAGCCGAGTGCTGACGATCGACGGCATGGCCGGTAGCGGCAAGACGACGCTGGCCCTGCGCGTGGCGGAGATCCTCGCCGACCGATATCCCGACGCGCACCTGTTCCTGGATCTGCAGGGTCACAGCGAGGGAGAACCGCTGACGCCCGACGCGGCGCTGCTGGCGTTGCTGCGCCAGTCCGGTGTCGAAGCCGATCGGATTCCGCCCGACCTGGATGCCCGGGCGATCTTGTGGCGCTCGGAGCTGGCCGGCAGGCGAGCGCTGGTGATCCTTGACAACGCGGCGTCGAGCTCCCAGCTGACTCGGCTGCTGCCGGCCACGCCGACCACTCTGACCCTGGTGACCAGTCGCCGGCGGCTGATCGGTCTCGACGGTGGGCAGCCGGAGTCGTTGTCCGTCCTGACCGAGGAGGACGCGGTGGATCTCCTTGCCAAGATTGTCGGGGCCAGGGTCGCCGCCGAACCCGAGGCAGCCAAGGCGGTGGTGCGCCGTTGCGGCGGATTGCCGCTGGCGATCCGGCTAGCCGGCGCCCGGCTGGCGCACCGCCCCGGCTGGCAGGTGGCCGACCTGCTCCGGCGCCTGGGTGACGCCGCGCTGCCGGAACTGGCCGCTGAGGACCGTGCGGTCGCCAGCGCCTTCGCCATGTCGTTCGAGCAGCTCTCGGAGCGTTCGAAGCGGGTCTTCCGGTTGCTCGGCCTGCATCCGGTGGAGCGGTTCGGCACGCTCGAGGTCGCGGCCCTGACGGGCCTGTCGTACGACGACACCCAGGACGTGCTGGATGACCTCTTCGACGTCAATCTCGTCGAGGAGCCGCAGCCGCAGCGGTACCGCCTGCACGACCTTGTCCGTCAGTACGCCGCCGGCCTAGCAAGCGGCCTGGACGCGCCTGAGGTCCATGACGCCCTGGGTCACCTCGTCGACCTCCACCTGCAGGTAGGAAGCCGGCTC
This sequence comes from Actinoplanes sp. NPDC049316, assembly GCF_040677315.1. Classification (NCBI taxonomy): domain Bacteria; kingdom Bacillati; phylum Actinomycetota; class Actinomycetes; order Micromonosporales; family Micromonosporaceae; genus Actinoplanes; species Actinoplanes sp. NPDC049316. Next base: position 315,847 of record NZ_JBFAQM010000008.1, read on the forward strand.
GCACTCGACCGAGAAAGCGACTACGCCCGCCAGGACCTCATGGTGGAGCCGCCGGTGAGGCCCGAGCTCGTCAGGCTCGCGGTGGAAGACTCAGGGTGGCCTGAGGAGCACCGCACCGGCCTGGTCCCGCTGATCCGTGCAGCCGCCGCGACAGGACAGCCGGGCAGGGCTTGGCGACTGGCCCGCGTCGCATGGCGGCAGCTGTACCAGCGCGGATACTTCGCCGACATCGTCGCCACCTGTACGGCAGGTCTGGCTGCGGCCACCGAGGCCGGCGACGAGTACGGCGCGGCCGTCATGAACAACTACTTGGCTTCGGGCTACTTCACACTGGGCCGCGGCGACGAGGCGCTGAGCCGGATCACCGTCATGCTGGAGTACCAGATCCGCACAGGCAACCGCTCGGCCGAGGGACGGGCCCGTGCGAACCTGAGTGGCGTCCTCATGCAACTCGGTCGCATCGTCGAAGGCATCGAGGAGGGGCGGCGGGCGTACGTGCTGTTGCAGAGCTCCGGCCACCAGAGCGCGCCGGTCGTGCTCCGGGCCCATCTGGGCTATGGCCACGTCGTGGTCGGCCGCTACGGGGAGGCGCTGCGCCACGGCCGGATCGCGCTGCAGTGGTTCGCGGAGAATCGTCTCGCCTTCTTCGTCTCCGACGCGCTCATTGTCATCGGTCACGCCCGGCTGCAACTTGGTGAACTGGATTCCGCCGAGCGTGCGCTCCGAGCTGCTCGCGCCGCCGCTCGCAGGCACGGCATCCGTACCGATGAGGGTGAAGCGACGAATCTTCTGGGTCGCGTAGAGCTCGAGCGTGGGCGAGCTGACCGGGCCGTCGAGCTGCATCTGACCGCGGTGGAGATGAGCCGTGAGAACGGGTGGCTGCCCCGGCTGGCCCGATACTCGAACGACCTCGGGTCGGCGATGCGGGCGGTCGACGATGTCCGAGGCGCAGTGGAGCTGCATCGGCAGGCGCTGACGACCGCACGCAGGGTGAGTCACCCGCTGGAGGAGGGCAGGGCGCTGAGCGGTCTTGCCGCCTGTCTTGCCGAGACGGATCCCGTGGGGGCGCGCCGGCACTGGTCCCAGGCGCTGGAGATCTTCCAGCGGATCGGCGTGCCCGAGCGCTTCGAGGTGCGGCGCCGGCTCGCGGGGCTCGACCGCTGAACAGTGGCACGGATCAACTGCGTCCCGGCCGCAACGGGGGCAGGATGGAATCGTGACGACGACTGACGAGAGCGGATTCCGGATCGAGCGCGACACGATGGGCGAGGTCCGGGTGCCGGCCGATGCCCTCTGGCGGGCGCAGACGCAGCGCGCCGTTGAGAATTTCCCGATCTCCGGGCGCGGGCTGGAGTCCTCGCACATCCGGGCGCTGGCTCGGATCAAGGGGGCCGCCGCGCAGGTCAATGCGGCTCTGGGGGTGCTCGACGACGACCTCGCCAAGGCGATCGTCACCGCCGCGGCGCACGTCGCGGACGGCGGGTACGACGACCAGTTCCCGATCGACGTGTTCCAGACCGGGTCCGGCACGTCGTCGAACATGAACGCCAACGAGGTGATCGCCACGCTGGCCTCCCGGGAGCTGGGCCGGCCGGTGCACCCGAACGATCACGTGAACGCGTCGCAGTCCAGCAACGACGTGTTCCCCTCGTCGATCCACCTGGCCGCGACCGAGGCGGTCACCTCGGATCTCGTACCGGCCCTGGAGCACCTCGAGGGTGCGCTGAGCGCCAAGGCGGAGCAGTGGGCCGAGGTGGTGAAGTCCGGCCGTACGCATCTCATGGACGCCACGCCGGTCACCCTGGGTCAGGAGTTCTCCGGGTACGCGGCCCAGGTGCGCAACGGCGTCGACCGGGTCACCGCCGCCCTGCCGCGCCTCGCCGAACTGCCGCTCGGCGGCACGGCCGTGGGGACGGGTGTGAACACGCCGCCCGGGTTCGCCCCGGCGGTGATCGAGCGGCTGCGCGAGTCGACCGGCCTGCCGCTCACCGAGGCCCGCAACCACTTCGAGGCGCAGGGCGCACGCGACGGCCTGGTCGAGGCGTCCGGGCAGCTGCGGGTCGTCGCCGTCAGCCTCTACAAGATCGTGAACGACATCCGGTGGATGGGCTCGGGTCCCCGCGCCGGCCTGCGCGAGCTGCGCCTGCCCGACCTGCAGCCCGGCTCCTCGATCATGCCGGGCAAGGTGAACCCGGTGGTGCCCGAGTCGGTGCGTCAGGTCGCCGCGCAGGTGATCGGCAACGACGCCGCCGTGGCGTTCGCCGGCACGCAGGGCGACTTCGAGCTCAACGTCATGCTGCCGGTGATGGCCCGCAACCTGCTCGAGTCGATCAAGCTGCTGGCCGCCGCGGCGCGGATGCTCGCCGACCGGTGCATCGACGGGCTGGAGGTCAACGAGGACGTCGCCCGGGGCTACGCCGAGGGTTCGCCGTCGATCGTCACGCCGCTCAACCGCTACCTCGGGTACGACGAGGCGGCCGCGATCGCGAAGCAGGCGCTCAAGGAAGACAAGACCATCCGGGCGGTTGTCATCGAACGCGGACATGTCGCCAACGGCACGCTGACCGAGGAACAGCTGGACACGGCCCTCGACGTCCTCCGGATGACCCGGCCCTGACCGGACGGCGGCAGAAGGCGGCGATCGGGCCTTGTGAATGATCGTGGTCTTCGATGGAATGCGGAGCATGAGAAGACGCCTGACGGCCGGGGCCGTCGCCACCGCGACGAGCCTCGCCGCATTCCTTGTCGGCATGCCGGGCACGCCGGCCGCCGCCGCCACCGCCATCGAGTACACCGTCGTGGCCGACGACGGCGTCTCCACCGCCGATGCCATCGCGGCCATCACCGCCGCTGGCGGCACGGTGGTCTCCACCAACACCGCGGTCGGCACCTACCGGGTGTCGTCCGCCGCCGCCGACTTCAAGATCCGCGCCGCGAAGTCCGGCGCGCTGATCGGCGCGTCCGCCAACCGGCCCCTCGGGTACGCGCCCCGCACGTCGCCCGCGGTCGAGCAGCCGGTGACGGAGTCGCTGCGTGGCCGCGGCCCGGCCGGTGCGCCCGCCGCCGACACGCTGGACGACAAGCTGTGGGGCCTGAAGATGGTCAAGGCCGACAAGGCCCGGGCCGTCGAGAAGGGCGAGCGCGGTGTGACCGTGGGCGTCCTCGACACCGGCCTCGACGCGTCCAATCCGGACCTGGCGCCCAACTTCAGCAACCGCCTCTCCCGCGTGTTCGCGCCGGACATGGTGGACATCGACGGCCCGTGCGAGGTCGAGGGCTGCGTCGACCCGGTCGGCACCGACGACGACGGCCACGGCACCCACGTGGCCGGCACGATCGCCGCGGCGGCCAACGGCACCGGCGTCTCCGGCGTCGCCCCGAACGTCACGCTGGTCGAGCTCAAGGGCGGCCAGGACTCCGGCTACTTCTTCCTCGACCCGGTGGTCAACGCGCTCACCTACGCCGGCGACGCCGGCATCGACGTGGTCAACATGTCGTTCTACGTCGACCCGTGGCTCTACAACTGCACCTCGAACCCGGCCGACGCCCCCGAGGCGCAGGCCGAGCAGCGGGCGATCATCACGGGCATGAAGCGGGCGCTGAACTACGCGCACAGCCACGGGGTCACGCTGGTCGGCGCGCTGGGCAACCAGCACGACAACCTGAACGACCCGCAGGAGGACACGACCAGCCCGGACTACGGCGGTGACCCGTACGACCGGACGATCGACAACCGCACGTGCTTCTCGCTGCCCACCGAGGGCCCGCACGTCATCGGGGTCTCGGCGGTCGGCCCGTCGAAGTCGAAGTCGCAGTACTCCAACTACGGCACCGAGCAGGTCGGCGTGGCGGCCCCGGGCGGTTTCACGCGGGACTTCTTCGGCACGCCGCAGTACAACTCGGCGGCCAACAACATCCTGTCCTCGTACCCGTTGAAGGTTCTGCAGGAGAGCGGGGCGGTCGACGCCGAGGGCAACCCGACGCGTCCGACGGTGTTCAAGGACTGCACGGCCGCCGGCAAGTGCGGCTACTACACGTACCTCGCCGGCACGTCGATGGCCTCCCCGCACGCCGCCGGCGTCGCCGCGCTGATCGTCAGCAAGTACGGCCACCGCGACTGGTGGCGGGGCGGCCTGACCATGAACCCGAACCTGGTCGAGGCGCAGCTCTACCGTACGGCCGAGAAGACCGCTTGCCCCGAGCCGCGGCTGCGCAGCTACGCCAACGAGGGTTACGACCCCGAGTTCGATGCGTACTGCGCCGGGCCGAAGGTGTTCAACGGCTTCTACGGGCACGGCATCGTCGACGCGTACAAGGCGGTCGGCGGCCGCTGACCCGGCCTGTGGACAAAGCTGTGGACAACCGCCTCGCCCGGTCCCCCGGGCGGGGCGGTTTCCCGCTTCCGAGGGCCGGTACCCTTGTACGGTGACGATGAGGCTGCATGACACCGCGACTCGATCCGTCCGCGACTTCGTTCCGAAGACGCCCGGTCAGGTCGGTGTCTACCTGTGCGGCCTCACCGTGCAGTCGGTGCCGCACATCGGCCATCTGCGCAGCGGCGTCAACTACGACATCCTGCGGCGCTGGCTCGTCCAGTCCGGCTACGAGGTCACGTTCATCCGCAACGTCACGGACGTGGACGACAAGATCCTCGTCAAGTCGCTGGAGACGGGCCGCCCGTTCTGGTCGATCGCGTACGCGAACAAGCTCGTCCTCGACGCCGACTACCGGGCGCTCAACGTGCTGCCGCCGACGTACGAGCCGCTCGCAACCGGGCACATGCCGGAGATGCACGAGCTGATCGCCGAGCTGATCTCCCGCGGGCACGCGTACGAGTCGGCCGAGGGCAACGGCGACGTGTACTTCGACGTGCCGACGTACGCGGACTACGGCGCGCTGTCCGGGCAGAAGCCGGAGGACATGCTGTCGGCCGGCGAGGCCCCCGAGCGCGGCAAGCGCCATTCCGAGGACTTCGCGCTGTGGAAGGGCGTCAAGGCCGACGAGCCCGCCGAGGCGTCGTGGCCCTCACCGTGGGGTCCCGGCCGGCCGGGCTGGCACATCGAGTGCTCCGCGATGGCCCGCCGCTACCTCGGCGACGAGTTCGACATCCACGGCGGCGGCCTCGACCTGACGTTCCCGCACCACGAGAACGAGATCGCCCAGTCGCGCTCGGCGGGGCTGCCGTTCGCCCGCTACTGGGTGCACAACGCGCTGCTCAACCTCGGCGAGGCCAAGATGAGCAAGTCGCTGGGCAACGTCATCGATCTCGAGGCCGTCCGTGAGATGGGCATCCGCCCCGTCGAGCTGCGCTACTACATGGGCGTGCCGCACTACCGCTCGCGGATCGACTACTCCGACGAAGCGTTGCGCGAGGCGGCCACGGCGTACCGGCGCATCGAGGGCTTCGTGCAGCGGGCCGTCGAGGTGGTCGGCGCCGGCCGGCCCAAGGACGTGCCGCCGGCCTTCGCCGCGGCGATGAACGACGACCTCAACACCTCGGCGGCGCTCGCGGTCGTGCACGACACGATCCGCGAGGGCAACACCGCGCTGGCGGCCGGGGACGAGACCGGGGTCCGCGCCGCGCTGACCGAGGTGCGGGCCATGCTCGGGGTGCTCGGGCTCGACCCGCTCGACCCGGCGTGGGGCGGCGGGGAGACCGGCGGCGACCTCAAGCCGGTCGTCGACTCGCTGGTCGCGCTGGCGCTGGAGCAGCGGGCGCAGGCCCGCGCACGCAAGGACTGGGCGGCCGCCGACTCGGTGCGCGACCAGCTCAAGAACGCGGGAATTCAGGTGGAGGACACTCCGGCCGGGCCGCGCTGGACGGTAGGAGAGCAGCACTGATGCCAGGTAACTCCCGCAACGCGAGCAAGCGCGTCACCGCGAAGAAGGGCGCCGCGGCCGGCTCGGGCGGCAAGAACCGCGCCGGGCTCAAGGGGCGCGGCAAGACCCTGCCGGCCGACGAGCGGCCGTGGCACAAGGGCTACTCGGGCACCGAGAAGCTGCCCGAGAAGACGGCCCGTAAGCAGGAGAAGGAGCGGCGCGCCGCGGCTGCCGAAGGGCGCGCGCCCAAGGTCGGCGTCCCGGGGACCAAGGACACCACGTGGGGCCGCGGCGGCGGCCGCGCCACCGGCCGGCCGGCCCCGCAGCGGGGCGCCCGCATGCAGAGCCGCGGTCCGCGCGTCGCGCCGGGCCGCCGTTCCAACCCCACCAAGGAAGGTCCCGAGCTGCTGCTCGGCCGTAACCCGGTGGTGGAGGCGCTGCGCGCGCTGGTCCCGGCCACCGCGCTGTACGTGGCCCAGGGCATCGACATCGACGACCGGATCACCGAGATCGTCCGGACCGCCGGCGACCGCGGCATCCCGATCCTGGAGATCAGCCGCAACGAGCTGGACCGGATGACCGGCGGGGTGCTGCACCAGGGCGTCGGGCTGCAGGTGCCGCCGTTCGCGTACGAGAACTTCGACGACCTGGTGGCCGCGGCGCTGGAGCAGCCCGCACCGCTGCTCGTGGCCCTCGACGGCGTCACCGACCCGCGCAACCTCGGCGCGGTGATCCGGTCGGTGGCCGCGTTCGGCGGGCACGGGGTGTTCGTGCCGGAGCGCCGCGCGGCCGGCATCACCGCCACCGCCTGGCGTACCAGCGCCGGCGCGGCGGCCCGCGTGCCGGTCGCCCAGGTGGTCAACCTGACCCGCGCCGTCAAGGCGGCCCAGCAGGCCGGGTTCACGGCGATCGGCCTGGACGCGGACGGCGAGACGGATCTCTACCAGCTCGAGGCGGCCGTGGGCCCGCTGCTCGTGGTGGTGGGCTCCGAGGGCCGGGGCCTGTCCCGCCTGGTCGGTGAAACCTGTGACCTGCGGGTGAGCATCCCGATGGCGTCGTCCGTGGAGTCGCTCAACGCGAGCGTCGCCGCGGCGGTCACCCTGGCGGAGGTTTCCCGCCGCCGGACGTACGGCTGAGCCGCCGCGCCGGGGAGTCGTCGTACCGGGCATGTAACGTGACGGGCCGAGTGGTCGTCCGGCGCGGAGGGGCAGCTGCATGCTCGGTGTTGACCTGGGCACGTCCCACACGGTCGCCATGCTGCGCTGGCCCGACGGCCGGGTCCGCCCGTTGCTCTTCGACGGCCTCCCGATGCTGCCCTCCGCCGTCTACCTCGACCGCACCGGCCGCCTGCACGTGGGCCGCGACGCGCTCCGCCTGGGGTACGCCGAACCCGACCGGCTCGAGCCTCACCCGAAGCGGCACGTCGACGCCTCCAGCGTGTTGCTGGGCGACGGCGAGGTCCCGGTGCCCGACCTGCTCGCGGCGCTGCTCGAAGCGGTGGCCCGGGAGGCGGTCGCGGCGGCCGGGCAGCTGCCGCCGGCCGTGGTCACCTGCCCGGCGGCCTGGGGTGCTCAGCGCCGCGAGGTGCTGACCCGGGCGCTGGCCCTCGCGGGATGGCCGCCGGGAACGCCGCTCGTGCCCGAGCCCGTCGCGGCAGCGCGCTACTTCGCCGAGGTGCTGCGCCGGCCGGTGCCGGTCGGGGCGGCGCTCGCCGTCTTCGACTTCGGCGGCGGCACCCTGGACGTCGCCGTGGTCCGCAACGAGGGCGCCGGTCCCGACGGCCGCGCCCGCTTCGAGGTCGCGGCCTCCGGTGGCCTCGACGACCTGGGCGGCCTCGACATCGACGCCGCCCTGGTGGCGCACCTGGGCACCGGCCTGGAGAGGTCACAGCCCGAGGCGTGGGCCGCCCTGCGCGAGCCCGTGACGCTCGCGCAGTGGCGGGCCCGGCGTCAGCTCTGGGACGACGTACGCGGGGCGAAGGAGATGCTGTCGCGCGCCGGGCAGGCGCCCGTGCCGGTGCCGGGCGTGGAGCAGGCGGTCTCCCTGACTCGCGACGAGCTGGAGATGGTGGCGGCCCCGCTGATCCGGCGCGGCGTGGCGGAGGCGGAGGCGGTCGTGAAGGCGGCCGGCCTGGCGCCGGCGGATCTGGCCGGGCTGTTCCTCGTCGGCGGCTCGTCGCGGGTGCCGCTCGTGGCGCGCCTGCTGCACAGCGAGCTGGGCGTCGCGCCGACGGTGCTGGAGCAGCCGGAGCTGCCGGTGGCCGAGGGGGCGATCCTCGCGGTCCCGGCTGCGCCGGAGCAGCGGGACACGCCGGTCAGTCCGATGCAGGCGGCCGCGGTGCCGCCGCGGACCGACACGGTGGCGCACCCGGCGTCCGAGCCGGCCGCCGCCCTGGCGACCGAGGCCGCCGGTCCGCCGACGGACACGATGCCGCCGCCCGGCCCGGCCGCGCCGCCGGGACCCGACGACCAGCCGCAGTACGCCGAGCCGGTCGATCCGTGGGCCACCGGGGAAGCTGCCGCGCTCGCCGCGGCGAACGGCGCACCATTGATCCCACCTGTCTCGGTCGTGCCCGTCTCCCCGGTGCCGGGCGCCTCGCCGGATCAGCCTTGGCCGCCTCCGGCGCACGGTCACCCGGCGGCGGACGGCGCGGGGGTGGAGCACAAGCTGCCCGCGTACCGGAGAAGAGGTCTGTGGATCGTCGCGGCGGCGACCGTCGTCGTTCTCGGGGTGGCCGCGACCGTCGTGGCGCTGCTGTGGCCGGGGACGCCGTCGCTGGATTACCAGCCGCTGAGCCGGCCGAAGCGGGTTCCGCCGATCGTGCCGGTCACCTCCGCGTTCTCCGCGGCCGGGCTGCGGGACGGCCGGGCGTATTTCGCGTCGGCCGACGACAAGGGGCAGCTGGGGATCGTCGCCGCGGAGGCGGCCACCGGAAAGAAGCTGTGGACCAGCGCCGACGCCGGCTCGGCGAGCCGGTGGGAGTTCTTCTTCACGATGCCGCACGCGGTGGTCGCGATCACCGGCACCGACTCCACCACGGGTGACCGGCGCATGGTGCTGCTGGACCGGGGCGACGGCCGGAAGATGTGGGAGCGGTCGATCTCCTCGGACGACAACGTGTTCTTCGCCGGTGACATCGCCGTCCTGGTCGACCGGACCGAGAAGCGGGTGCTCGGGCTCAAGGTCCGCGACCGCGGCCGGACCGCGTGGGAGAAACGGAACCCCACCACGGAGTACGGCCTCGGCGCCACGCGGATCGTCCCGGTCACCACGGCCGACGACTTCGCCGGGGCGGCCACCACCGGCGGGGTCCCGTTCGCCGGGCCGACGGACGACGACGAGCGGCTCGTGCAGATCGGCGCGGACCGGTCCGCCCGGGTCCTCGACGCGCGCACGGGCGACGAGGTGGCCGGGCCGCGGCGCAGCGTGGCCGACACCGACGACCCGATCGTGGCGCACAACGGGCGGCTGGTCGTGGCCGAGTCCGGCACCACCCGGCGCATCGTCGTCTACGACCTGGCCGAGCTCGGCGAGCCGCAGGTGCCGTACACGTTGCCGGACAACAGCCGGCTCGAGCATCTGACGGCCTGCGGCGACGACCGGGTGTGCTTCGTCCAGAAGACCGGGTACGACGCGAAGACGGCCCAGGTCGTGGCGGTCGACGTGGCCAAGGGCGGGGTGCTGTGGTCGCGGACGGTGCCGGACGCCGACGGGCTGGTGCCGGTGGGCGAGGCGGTGCTGGCGTCGCAGAACACTTCACCCGCGCAGGTGACGCTGCTCGACGACGGCGGCAAGGTGGCGTGGACCCGGGCCGGCACGGCGGGCCGCCTCGACCGGGGCAACATGCTGCTCTTCTCCAAGACGCTGTCCACGTCGGCCGACGATCCGGCGCTGTCCGGCGTGCACGTGGGCGACGACCCGGTGCCGCTGGGAGCGCTCGAGAACGTACGGACCTCGTCCTGCGCCTGGGATCAGAAGAACCTGGCCTGTGTCGCGGACGAGGACTTCGTCCTGCAGACCTTCGCGTCGTAGAAATGAGAAAGGCGGTCCCCCCAAGGGGAACCGCCTTTCTGCGAGAGCCTGTACGCGTCAGATGCGCTCGCCGCTGCCGGCGTTGAACACGTGCACGTGGTCGGCCTGCGGCTTGATGTAGACCGTCTCGCCCATGGTCGGCATGGTGCGCCGGTCGGTGCGGACGACGAACCGCTCCGAGCCGCCGTCGAGGGCCGCGTGGCCGTAGACGTTGGCGTCCGAGCCGAGGTCCTCGACCAGGTCGACGACGATCGGCAGGCCACCCGCGGTCGGCGCCACCAGGTCGGTCGCCTCGGGGCGGAAGCCGATGGTGACCTTGCCACCGCCGGACTGCGCGGCGGCGACCTGCTCGCGGGTCAGCGGCAGGTTCAGCGAGCCGAAGTTGCCACCGGACTCGGTCAGCGGCACCGTCTTGATGTTCATGGCCGGGGAGCCGATGAAGCCGGCGACGAAGACGTTGCCCGGGCGGTCGTACAGCTCGCGCGGGGTGTCGCACTGCTGCAGCACGCCGTCGAGCATGACGGCCACGCGGTGGCCCATCGTCATGGCCTCGATCTGGTCGTGGGTCACGTAAACGGTGGTGATGCCGAGCTTGGCCTGCAGCGTCGCGATCTGCGAACGGGTCTGGACGCGCAGCTTGGCGTCGAGGTTCGACAGCGGCTCGTCCATGAGGAACACCTGCGGCTCGCGGACGATGGCCCGGCCCATGGCGACACGCTGACGCTGACCACCGGAGAGCGCCTTCGGCTTGCGGGAGAGGTACTCGTCGAGCTGGAGCAGCTGGGCGGCCTCCTTGACCCGGCGGTCGATCTCCGACTTCGGGGTCTTGCGCAGCTTCAGGGCGAACGCCATGTTCTCGTACACCGACATGTGCGGGTAGAGGGCGTAGTTCTGGAAGACCATCGCGATGTCGCGCGACTTCGGGGGCAGGTTCGTGACGTCCTTGCCCTCGATGAGGATCCGACCGCGGTCGACGTCCTCGAGGCCGGCGAGCATGCGCAGGCTGGTGGACTTGCCACAACCCGAGGGGCCGACCAGGACGAGGAACTCGCCGTCGCCGATCTCGAGGTTGAGCTCGTTGACGGCGGGGCGGTCGGAGCCCGGGTAGATCCGGGAGGCCTTGTCATAGGTGACGGTAGCCATGGGGAATCGACTTCCTTTCCACCGGCAGGAACGTGCCGGACGATCCGAGTGGGAGGAACAGACGTGTGGCGCGCCACACGCCCCGCCACCGTAAATGTTTTTTCATGTTCTGCCAAGGTCGCCGGGCGGTCGGCGGGCGTTTCGGCCCGTCCGGGCAGCAGCCGCTATGCTGAGGCCCGCGCCCCTGTAGCTCAGTTGGCCAGAGCACCTGTCTTGTAAACAGGATGTCGTCGGTTCGATTCCGACCGGGGGCTCCACCTTCTCGCGCGGCGACTGCGCTGAAAAGAATTCCCACGTGGGGGTTGCCATGCGTATCGAGCGCATCACCGACGCCGCGGACGTGCAGCCGGCCGCTCATCTGTTCGACGGCCCGCCGCTCGCCGACGCGACGGCGAAGTTCCTCGCCGAGCCCGGTCACCATCTGCTGCTGGCGTACGAGGACGGGCGGCCGGTCGGGATGGTCACCGGGGTGGAGATGACCCACCCCGACAAGGGCACCGAGATGTTCGTGTACGAGCTCGGCGTCGCACCGTACGCGCGGCTCAAGGGCGTGGGAACAGCCCTGGTCGAGGCGCTGGCCGGCATCGCGCGTGAGCGCGGGTGCTACGGGATGTGGGTCGCGACCGAGCGGGACAACGAGGCGGCGCAGCGCACGTACCGCCGGGCGGGCGCGAACGAGGAGGAGCCGTTCCTGCTGCTCTCGTGGGACGTGACTCAGCCGCGGTCGGACGCCGGCCAGACGTAGGGCAGATCGGTGGGGACGTCGCCGAACAGCGGCCGGTAGAAGTCCGGGTCCTTGCGAACCAGGGCCGAGCGGTGGCTGAGGTGCACGGCGTCGTCGCCGAGCCACGGGGGCAGTTCCCCCGCGGCGGCGAGGTCGTCCTGAGCGCGGATCTCGGTGAGACCCCGGGCCGCGGCGACGTCGGCGCGCATGGTCTCCGCCGTCGTGTCCGCGCGGCCGGTGGCGACCCAGATGCCGCACATGTCGAGGCCGTAGCGGACGAGTGCCTCCTCGTATCCCTTCCACATCTTCACCGCGGGGTGGTGGCGCCAGCCGTACCCGGGCTGGATGAGGCCGCGCAGCACCTGGATCGTCTCGACGCGCTGCTTGCCCAGCCGCTTCTGGTCGAGCGCCCGGGCGCTGGCGGCGAACTCCGGGAACGGCAGGAAGGTCTGCATGGGGCAATGATCCCGCGCGGGGCGGGCCGGCTCAGGGGAAGTCGACGTCCTCGCCGGCGATCGGGCGTCCGCTGTCGGAGAAGGCGCGCTCGTCGCCGGCCGGTTCCTCGTGCAGCCGCGGGTCGTCATCGGCGACCGGCGTGCCCCCGGCCGGCAGGCCGCTCGCGCCGTCCGGTGCATCGTCGACGGGCAGCAGCCCGCCGAGGCCGCCGAGCAGCGGCAGCCCTCCGGTGAACAGGCCGGACTCGTGCGGCGCCGGCCCGGCGTCCAGCGGCGGCCTGCCCGGGAGCGGCGCGGCCGGCACCTGGGTGGGCTGGGCCGGCGGCACATCCTCCGGCGCGGTGAGGCTGGGAGTGTTGTCGCCGGGCCGTACGCCGACGAGCGGCCCGCCGCCGAGCGGGTTCTCGAGGCTGAGCCCCGAACCGCCATCCGCCGGCGAGGAGGAGACCGGCGAGGAGGAGAGCGGCGAGGAGGAGACCGGCGAGGAGGAGAGCAGTCCGGTGAGGCCACCGACCGGCAGCGGGAGGTCGTCGGCGTACGCGGGGGTCGTGCCCAGGAGCAGCAGGCCGCCGAGCACCGCCCCGGCGTAGAAGCGCTTACGCATGGATGTCCTCCCGGAGGAAAATCGGACGAATGGTTCGTTATGGGGCAACGATCGGCCCAGGGCGCGGGTTCCGGCTGGCTACGATGCCGCCATGGCCGTCGATCCCGCGCGCGACCCGTCCCGGCGATCGTTCGTGTCCCGGTTGCGCGAGGGGCTGCCCCGCAACGGCGACAACCGGCCGCACTTCGTGATCTGCGGCGCCGACGCGCTCGTCTACACGCTCGCCGAGGAGCTGGCCAACGCCGGTCACCGGATCCGGCTGACCGTGGTGGTGCCGCCGCGGCTGCGCTCCGACGTGCCGGATCTCGCGGCGCTGCGCGGCGTACGGGTGATCCGCGCCGACCGCCTCGATGAGAGCACCTTCCGCTCCGCGGGCCTGGCGGGCGCGGCCGCGCTGGCCCTGGTGATGCCCGACGACGTCGTCAACCTGCACGCCGCCCTGTGCGCGCAGGCGGTCGAGCCGGACCTGCGGCTGGTCATCCGGATGTTCAACTCCGGTCTCGGGTACGGCGTCCGCCGCCTCTTCGCCGACTGTGCCGTCCTCTCCGATGCCGCGATGGCCGCCCCCGCGTTCGTGGCCGCCTCGCTGGGCGAGGTCGCGCCGACCCACGTCCGGCTCCCGGGCCGCACGGTCTACGTCGCGCGGCGGGCCGACGTACACCCGGAGCACGTGATCTGTGCCCTGACCGCCGCGAACGGCGCCGGAGGCGTCGACGTCCTGCCCGCGGACCCCGCGCCGGACGCCGAGCGGCCGGTCGACCTGGTGCTCGCCGAGGCGACCGGCCGACCCGCCGGTCAGGCCGTGGCCGCGCAGCGCCTGGTCCGCGCCCGCAAGCGCCGCCGGCACCCGTTCGTGACGTTCGGCCGCGCGCTGCGGGCGGCGCTGAGCCGCAAGCTCGGCATCGCCGTGATGATCACATTGCTGGTGACCGCGGTCGCCGGTACGGTCCTCGCCCACGCCGACAACGTCGAGGGCTTCTGGCGGTCCATGTACGTCACGCTGCTCACCGCGGTCGGATCGTCCGATGTGGAGGAGAAGCGCAACGCCGTCGCGCAGGCCGCCCAGCTCATTCTCACGATCTCCGGTCTGGCGCTGCTGCCGCTGATCACCGCCGCGGTCGTCGAGGGCATGGTCAACGCCCGGCTGGCGCTGGCGCAGGGCGTCGTCGCCAACCCGCACCAGGATCACATCGTGCTGGTCGGGCTGGGCAGCGTCGGCACCCGGGTGCTGCGCCAGCTCACCGACCTGGGCCTGGAGGTCGTGGCCATCGACCGGCGTGCGGACGCGCGCGGCGCGAAGGTCGCCGAGCAGTTGGGCGTACCGCTGATCGTCGGCGACGCGTCGCTGGAGGAGACGCTGCGGTCGGCGTCGATCGAGACCAGCAAGGCCCTGGTGATGGTCTCCACCGACGACGTGACCAACCTGCAGGCCGCGCTGAACGCCCGGTCGGTACGCCCCGACCTGCGCGTGGTGCTGCGCCTCTTCGACGACGACTTCGCCCGCCGCGTGCAGGACGCCTTCAGCATCGACATCTCCCGCAGCGTCTCCCGGCTGGCCGCGCCGGCGTTCGCCGCGGCCATGCTGGACCGCGACGTGCTCGCCACCATCCCGGTCGACCGGCATGCGCTGCTGGTCGCCGACGTCCGGATCCTCGCCGGCTCGCCGCTGGACGGCGCGCCGATCGAGCGTGCCGACCGGCCGCTGAGCGTACGGGTCATCGGCCTGGTCGCGGCCGGCTCGGAGTGGGTCGACTGGGCGCCGGATCCGCGGCGGGTGCTCATCGCCGGCGACCGGGTCATGGCGGTCGCCCGCCGGGCCGGGCTGCGCGCGCTCACCGAGCAGGCCACCCCGCCGCCGGAGCCGATGCTGCTCGAGCCGGAGCAGGCTCCCTAGATGTACTGACCCGTGAGGTTGGGGACGCGGCTTGAGGGTGGTTGGCCGCCGAGTGCGGTGTGCCCGCGGTGGTGATTGTAAGAGTGGATCCAGGCG
>NZ_JBFAQM010000009.1:0-266681 GCF_040677315.1 Actinoplanes sp. NPDC049316
ATCCCCTTATAAAACCCTGTTTCTTTTTTTTCGGGGGTGTTTTTTCCCTACCCGGCGGGGGCGCCGCGGGGGGGCGCCCCCCCGGGGGGGCCCCCCCCCCCCCGGGCCCCCCCCCCACTGAACTGTCGTACTACTTGCCTACTTCACTGCGCTCACGAGCGTCAGACGAGTCGCCGGACGACGTAGTTGCTGGCGTAGACCTTCTGCTTCTTCACCGAGGACCCGCTGTGCGGCGCGGCCCACATGTAGCCGCCACCCGCGTAGATGCCCACGTGGGTGCCGTACGAGCCGGACCGGAACACGAGCAGGTCGCCCGCCTTCTTCTTGCTCTTGCTGACGGCCGACCCGTACCGCTGCTGCGAGTTGGCCTTGTGCGGCAGCTTCTTGCCCGCCGCCTTGCGGTACACGTACATGGTGTAGCCGGAGCAGTCGAAGCGCTTGGGGCCCGACGCGCCGAAGCGGTACGGGGCGCCCTTGTGCCTCTTGGCCTCGGCGAGGATCTTCGCACCGCTGGCCTTGACGTTGATCTTGACGGCCTTGGTGGCGGCGGGGGTCAGACCCTTGGTACCGGTGTAGTACGTGCGGTACCAGGAGGAGGTCCCCGGCCTCGTGGTGAAGCTGACCGTCCCGGTCTTCGTCCGCTTCGTCTGCCAGGTCTTCCACTTGCCGTTGATCTTCGACTGCAGGCGGACCGACCCGTAGACGACCTTCTTGCCGTTCTTCGGGTCGATCAGCTTGGTGGTGACCTTGACGGACGAGCCCCAGGTGACCGTCCGCTTGCTGTACTTGACGGTCTGCTTGGGCTTGACGGACTTGACCGCTGCCGCCGTGGAGATCGGAGCGGCGGACGCTGCCGGCGTCGCGACCAGCTGGCCGGCGCAGAGGCAGAGACCCAGGGACAGTGCGACGGTTCCGGTGCCGACGGACATGCGGCGGCCCCGGCTCGAACTGCGTTCGTGCACGGTAGAGATATCCCTCCGGCACGCCTGCGAGGTTAGCTGTCGGGTTCGGGCGGGAAGGTGTGCCCGGCCGCTCAGGTGGCGGCTTCACCCCAAGGTCCTGCGGGTCTCGACGACTCGCAGCGGACCGGAAATGGGTCCCCCGTCCCTGCCCCCGTATGCCTTTGTGGTTGTTCGCGTGCTGTGTGGTCGTACCGCGCGGGCCGGGGCAGGGCTCGGCGTGGCCAGTGCGGTACGAGCGGCGAGCGGGCGCTCACCGGCCCACCCTGCCTACCCGATTTTCCGGCCGACCGTCAGCCCCACCTCGGTCACTCTGCGTGTTTGGCACGATCAGCCGTGTCCGTTTTGTGATCGCCCGGTGACAAATGCCGACACGGAAAGCGGTCAGACGATCACGAACCGTCGAAGGTTACGGGTGAATCAGAACACACAAAAAGCCGCGGGTGGACAGATCATGGACGGCCGGAAGGTCGGGCGAATGCCTCCCCAAACGTTCCCACCGGCGCAAACTCGGCACCGGACGACCGACCGGCCTCCTCCGATCGGCGGAACCGGCTCCCCCTCCGTCCGCCGTTGTCCACAGGCCCCCCGGCGCCACTCGACGTAGTGTCCGTTTCCGGTACCCTCGTGTCCCGTGACGGACGGGAAGATGCCCCTGCGGGCCAAGGTCGCGAGTTCCGTGTCGCGCACGGCCGCCGCGCTCTCACGCGCGGCCGGTCGCGGCGACGGTTCCGTGATCGGCGGCTGGATCGGCCTGAAGATCGATCCTGACCTGCTGCGCAACCTCGCCTCCGGGCGGGCGATCGCGCTCGTCTCAGGCACCAACGGCAAGACCACGACGACCCGGTTCGCCGCCGCGGCGCTCGGGGTGCTCGGGCCGGTCGCGACCAACTCGTTCGGCGCCAACATGCCCACCGGGCACACCTCCGCGCTGGCGAAGGCGGGCGCCACCCCGTTCGCCGTCCTCGAGGTCGACGAGCACTACCTCGCCCGCGTGATCGACGAGACCACCCCGCGCGTCGTCGCCCTGCTCAACCTCTCCCGCGACCAGCTCGACCGGGCCAAGGAGGTGGCGATGATGGCGCAGCTCTGGCGCACCGCGCTCGCCGCCCACCCCGACGTGCACGTCGTGGCCAACGCCGACGACCCGATGGTGGTCTGGTCCGCCGTCGGCGCCGCCCACGTCACCTGGTTCAGCGCCGGCCAGCGGTGGACGGACGACTCGTGGGTCTGCCCCGAGTGCGGCGCACCCATCAACCGGGCCCAGGGCGACTGGTGGTGCACCGGCTGCACCCTGCGCCGCCCGCAGGCCCAGTGGACCGTCGAGGACGAGGGCGTCGTCGACCCCAAGGGCGACTGGCACCTGGTCAAGCTGCAACTGCCCGGGCAGGTCAACCTGGGCAACGCGGTCACCGCTCTGGCCGTCGCCGCGGAATTCGGCGTACGCCCCATAGAGGCCGTGCCCCGCCTGGCGAGCGTGGCGTCCGTGGCCGGCCGCTACGCGCAGGTCGAGCGGGACGGGCGCACCATCCGGCTGCTGCTGGCGAAGAACCCGGCGAGCTGGCTCGAGGCGTTCGACATGGCCGAGGACGCCCCGACGCTGCTGTCGATCAACGCGCGGGACCCCGACGGATTCGACACCTCGTGGCTCTACGACGTCGACTTCTCGCCGTTGCGCGGGCGCCCCGTGCTGATCACCGGCGACCGCGCCTTCGACCTCGCCGTACGCCTCGAGGTGAACGAAGTGCCGTTCCGGCACGTGCATACCTTCGACGAGGCGATCCAGGCCACCCCGCCCGGACGCCTCGAGGTGATCGCCAACTACACGGCGTTCCAGGACATCCGAGCGGAGTTGGACCGTGTCAACTGACAGCACGCTCAGGATCGTGTGGATCTACCCGGACCTGCTGTCGACGTACGGCGACCGGGGGAACATGCTGATCCTGGCCCGCCGCGCCGCGCTGCGCGGCATCCCGGTGGAGACCTACCAGGTCCGCTCCGACCAGGCCATGCCCTCGACCGCCGACATCTACCTCATCGGCGGCGGCGAGGACGGCCCGCAGGCCCTCGCCGCGCAGCGCCTCATCGCCGACGGCGGCCTGCACCGGGCGGTCGCCCAGGGCGCGGCCGTGCTCGCGGTCTGCGCCGGTTACCAGCTCTTCGGTCGCTCGTTCTACGCCAAGGGCGCCCAGTGCGCCGGGCTCGACCTGCTCGACATCTCCTCGGACCGCGGCGAGACCCGCGCGGTCGGCGAGGTGCGCGGCGACATCGACCCCCGGCTGGGCCTCCCGCCGCTGACCGGCTTCGAGAACCACGGCGGCCGCACCCACCTCGGCCCGGACGTCGCGCCGCTGGCCCGGGTCACCGCCGGCATCGGCAACGACGGCCACACCGAGGGCGCGTGGCACGGGAAGATCCTCGGCACGTACGCACACGGGCCCGCTCTCGCCCGCAACCCAGATATAGCCGATCTGCTCCTGCGCTGGGCCATCGGCGCGGATAGCCTTGCACCTCTCGACGACACCTGGGCCGACCGGCTCCGAGGCGAGCGGCTCGCCGCAGCAAGCGCCTGACCTGCACTTTCCTGGACCGACGAGACAAGGGGCGGTAAGCCTGCATGACTGACACCCTGATCGCCCCGCGGGGCGCGCACATCTCCCCCGCGGACCCTCAGGCCAGCCAGCAGACCCCGGACACCCCGGTGGGCGCCGAGCACGAGCCGGCCCCGATGGGTTGGCGCCGCCGGGCCCTGCGCTTCGGCGTCCTCGCCGCCGTCGTCGCGGTCCTGGGCGGCGCCGCGGCGCTGCTGCCCCTGCAGTCGATCGCCGACTCCGTCGTCGCGCTGGGCCCCGCCGCCGCCGTCGCGATCGCGGTGGTGGGCGGCCTCCTCCTGTCGGTCCTGGTGCCCCGTACGGCGATCACCCTGGCCTGCGGCGCGCTCCTCGGCCCGGCCACCGGCGCGGCGACCGCGCTCGCCGCCGCCGTGATCGCGGCCATCGCCACCTACTACGCGGGCCGCTGGGCGGGCCGCGGCGCGCTCGGCGCCAAGAACGGCAGCCGGCTCAAGCGCCTCGACGGCTGGCTCAACCGCCGCGGCCTGGCGGCGGTCCTGCTGGTCCGTTTCCTCCCGCTCGCCCCCTACGGCCTCATCGGGTACGCGTACGGCACGACGTCGGTCTGCCGCAAGCGCTACCTCCTCGGCACCACCATCGCCGCGATCCCGTCGGCGGTCTCGTACGCCGTCATCGGCGCCGCGGTCGCCTCCCCCGGCTCACTCAACCCGGTCACGCTGGCGCCGGCCGCGATCGGCTTCGGCCTCACCACGACGATCGTCCTCCGCTGGCGCCTCGCCGCCCGCCGCGCCGCCGCCGCTGCCCCGATCACGCCCGCGACCGCCTGACACGAACCATCACCTTCGGGCCGGACCACCGCCGCGGCCACTCCATCCGACCCGCCGCCGGCCGACCCGCCGCCGGCCGACCCGCGGCCGGACGGTCCGCGGCAGCCAGCCCGCCGCCGACCAATCCGCGGCTGGACGGTCCGCGCCACCCGGCCCGCGCCGGCCAGTCCGTCGCCGGCCAGCCGGTCCCAGCCGGTCCGCCGCTGGCCCATCCGGTCGACCCGCATCCGGCCGCCGGGCACTCGGCCGGCCAGCGCGCCACCCCCGGGCCGACCAGCGCAAGCCCCACGGCCGGGCTGCGGGCCCGCCCGGCTCAGGCGAGTGCCGCCAGGTCTGTGAAGTAGTCCGGGTAGGTCTTGGCGACGCAGCCCGGGTCCTCGATCTCCATGCCCGGCGTCCGCAGGCCCAGCAGCGCCATGCTCATCGCCATCCGGTGGTCCTCGTACGTGGCGAAGCGGGTCGGCCGCGGCCGCCCCGGGTGGATCGTGAAGCCGTCCTCGTCCTCGGTCGCGTCGATGCCGGCCCGGCGCAGCTCGGTCACCACGGCGGCGAGGCGGTCGGTCTCCTTCTTCCTGATGAAGCCGATGCCGCGGACACGCGTCGGGGTGTCGGCGTACACGGCGACCGCCGCGAGCGTCTGGGCCGTGTCCGAGATGTCGGCCATGTCGACGTCCACGCCGTGCAGCCGGCCGGCCGCGCTCACCGTCACCGAGTCCGCCGTGCGGGACACCGTGGCACCCATCTGTTCGAGGACGTCCGCGAACCGGACGTCGCCCTGCAGGCTGCCGGTGCCCAGCCCGGAGACCGTCACACGGCCGCCCGCGACCGCGGCCGCGCCGAGGAAGTAGGAGGCGGCGCTGGCGTCCGGTTCGACCGCGTAGCGGGTCGGCCGGTAGCCGCCCGGGGGCACCACCAGGCCGTCGACGGTCACCCCGAACGCCGCCATCACGGCCTTGGTCATCTCCACGTACGGCACCGAGACCAACGGCGAGGTCACCGACACGGACAGGCCCCGGGTCATCAGCGGGCCCGCCATGAGCAGCCCGGACAGGAACTGGCTGGAGATGTGCCCGCTGACCTCGACCGGTCCGCCGCGCAGCGGGCCGCGTACGGCCGCGGGCAGGTAGCCGGGCCGGTCGAGCTCCTCGACCACCGCGCCGGCGTCCCGCAGCGCCGCGAGGACGGGCCCGAACGGCCGGGCACGCAGCTGGGCGGAGCCGTCCACGACCGTACGGCCGGAGAGCAGCGCCGCCGCGGGCAGGATGAACCGGGACGTCGTGCCGGACTGCCGCGCGTCGATCATCCCGGCCGTCGCGGCGGTACGCGCGTCGATGCCCGTGACGGTGACCGTACGCGTGGCCTCGTCCTTGTCGACCCGCGCGCCGAGCGCGGCGACCGCGTCCATCATCGCCCGGGTGTCGTCGGCGAAGAGCACACCGGACAGCTCGGACGTGCCGGGCGTCAGCGCGGCGCAGATCAGCGCGCGGTTGGTGATGCTCTTGGAGCCCGGCGGGCGGACCGTGGCGTCCAGGGGTGCGGTCAGCGGGGCGACGGGCAGCACATCCGGGAGATCAGGCACGACGCCATTCTGACGGCGCGAGGCCCGCCGCGATCACTCGCGGCGGGCCTCGTTCCACCAGGTGGATCGCTCAGACGACGACGCTGACCAGCCGGCCCGGCACCACGATGACCTTGCGCGGTTCCCGGCCCGCGAGCGCGTCGGCCACCGACGCCAGCGCGGCCGACCGGACGGCGTCCTCGGCGGTGTCCGGCGCGACCTCGACGCGGCCGCGGACCTTGCCGTTGATCTGCACCGGGTACGTGACGGACTCGGCGACCAGCTGGACCGGGTCGGCGACCGGGAAGTCGGCGTACGCCAGGCTGTCGTCGTGGCCCAGCTTGCGCCACAGCTCCTCGGCCAGGTGCGGGGCGAACGGCGACATCATCAGCACCAGCGGCTCGATCGCCTCGCGCGACGTCGTCTGCAGCGGCGTCAGCGTGTTCGTCAGCTGGATCAGCTTGGCGATGGCCGTGTTGAAGCGCAGCTCGTCCATGTCCTCGCGGACGCCCGCGATGGTCTGGTGCAGCGCCCGGCGGGTCTTCGGGTCCAGCGGGGTGTCGGTGACCCGGATCGCGCCGGTCTCCTCGTCCACGATCAGGCGCCAGACGCGCTGCAGGAAGCGCTGCGAGCCGACCACCGCGCGGGTCTCCCACGGGCGGGAGACGTCCAGCGGGCCCATCGCCATCTCGTACACCCGGAACGTGTCGGCGCCGTACTGCTCGCTCATCTCGTCCGGCGTGACGACGTTCTTCAGCGACTTGCCCATCTTGCCGTACTCGCGGGCCACCTCCTGGTCGCCGTAGTAGTACTTGCCGTCGCGCTCGACGACCTCCTCGGCGGGCACGACGACGCCGCGCGCGTCGCGGTACGCGTACGCCTGGATGTAGCCCTGGTTGAACAGCGTGCGGAACGGCTCGAAGGACGAGACGTAACCCAGGTCGAACAGGACCTTGTGCCAGAAGCGCGCGTACAGCAGGTGCAGGACCGCGTGCTCGACGCCGCCGACGTACAGGTCGACGCCGCCCGGGTCGCCCGGCCGCTGCGGGCCCATCCAGTACGCCTCGTTCTCCGGGTCGACCAGCGCCTTGTCGTTGTGCGGGTCCAGGTAGCGCAGCTCGTACCAGCAGGAGCCGGCCCACTGCGGCATGGTGTTGGTCTCGCGGGTGTAGGTCTTCAGCCCGTCGCCCAGGTCCAGTTCGACGTTGACCCAGTCCTTCTTGCGCGACAGCGGCGTCTCCGGCTCGCTGTCGGCGTCGTCCGGGTCGAACGTCCGCGGGGAGAAGTCGTCGACCTCGGGCAGCTCCACCGGCAGCATCGACTCCGGCAGGGCGACCGGCAGGCCCGTCTCGTCGTACACGATCGGGAAGGGCTCGCCCCAGTAGCGCTGGCGGCTGAACAGCCAGTCGCGCAGCCGGAAGGTGGTCGCGCCGCGACCGTGTCCCTTCTCCTCCAGCCACGCGATCATCGCGGCCTTCGCCTCGGCGACGCCCTTGCCGTTCAGCCAGTCGCTGTTGATCGCCGGTCCCTCGCCGGTGAAGGCGCCGTCGAAACCTTCCGGTGCTGTGCCGCTTCCGACGCCTGGTCCTTCGGACGGCGCGGAGAACCCGGGCGGCTGAACAGTACGGATGATGGGCAGGTCGAAGACCTCGGCGAAGGCCCAGTCGCGCTCGTCCTGGCCGGGCACCGCCATGATCGCGCCCGTGCCGTAGCCGGCCAGCACGTAGTCGGCGATGAACACCGGGATGCGCGCGCCGTTGACCGGGTTCGTCGCATACGCGCCGGTGAACACGCCGGTCTTGACCTTCGCGTCGGCGGTGCGCTCCTCCTCGGTCTTGGCGGCGGCCTGCGCCCGGTACGCGGCGACGGCCGCCTCCGGGGTGGCGTGCCCGCCGGTCCACGCGTCCTTGGTGCCCTCGGGCCACGCGGCCGGCACGATCGAGTCGACCAGCGTGTGCTCGGGCGCCAGCACCATGTACGTGGCGCCGAACAGCGTGTCGGGGCGCGTGGTGAAGACGGAGATGACGTCGTCGCCGTCCAGTGGGAAGTCGACGTGCGCGCCCCGCGAGCGGCCGATCCAGTTGCGCTGCATCAGCTTGACCGGCTCCGGCCAGTCCAGCGCGTCCAGGTCGTCGACCAGGCGGTCGCCGTACGCGGTGATCCGCATCATCCACTGCTTCAGTGAACGCTGGAAGACCGGGTAGTTGCCCCGCTCGCTGCGCCCGTCGGGGGTGACCTCCTCGTTGGCCAGCACGGTGCCCAGCCCCGGGCACCAGTTGACCGGCGCCTCGCTGACGTACGCCAGCCGGAAGCCGTCGATCACCTTGCGCCGCTCGACGGCCGACAGCTGCGACCAGGCGCGGCCGTCGGGGACCTCACGGGTGCCGGCCTCGAACTCGCCGATCAGGTCGTCGATCGGGCGCGCCTTGCCCAGGTCCGGGTCGAACCACGAGTTGAAGACCTGCAGGAAGATCCACTGGGTCCAGCGGTAGTAGTCCGGGTCCGTGGTGGCGAAGCTGCGGCGGTTGTCGTACGCCAGCCCCAGCCGGCGCAGCTGCCCGCGGTAGCGCTCGATGTTCGCCTCGGTCGTCGTGCGCGGGTGCGTGCCGGTCTGCACCGCGTACTGCTCGGCGGGCAGGCCGAAGGCGTCGAAGCCCATCGGGTGCAGCACGTTGTAGCCCGCCATGCGCTTGTAGCGGGTGTACGAGTCGGTGCCGATGTAGCCCAGCGGGTGGCCGACGTGCAGGCCCGCGCCCGACGGGTACGGGAACATGTCCTGCACGTGCAGCTTGGGCGCGCCCGCGCGCGGGTGCGAGGGGTCGGCCAGCTCGCCGGTCGGGTTCGGCGCGTGGAAGGTGCCGTTGTCGGCCCAGTACGCCTGCCAGCGGGGCTCGATCTCCGCGGCCATCGCCGCCGTGTATCGGTACGGCGGGATGTCCGCGCTGGTCTCGGACTCGCTCATCGTCACCATCTCGTTCTCGTCGTCGTGGCCGGGCCTAGGGCACAAAAAAGCCCCCTTCGACAGGAGGGGGCGCCGCGCTTCTCGTCGTCCTCGTGGACGACGGCGCGGCTAGATAAGAAGCAGGAAGGCACGGGCCATACGGGCATGTTACTCGCCCCGCTCTCGCCGCGGCGACCGGTATCACCCCTCCTGTAGTGAACTCTTTTCAACCTGGCGTCGAGCCCGAGAGCGCCGGGCCGCCGACCGGCGGCGGCCCGGCGCGGCCTCGCCACGTTGAAAAGAGTTCATTCGTAACGCATCCGATATGCGTGCTTGGTTGACCACGTGTCGTAGTAGTGGTTCGCGCCCCACTCGGCGACTTGCTGTGACCGGGCTAACCTGTCAGGAACGGGCGGCGGCGCCGGAGGCCCACGGACACCCCGGCCGCCCGCGAACCTTCGGTTCCCTTTCGGCGTCAGCGCAGGGAAAGGGGCAGAACGACATGGAGGAGGCCCGTGACAACCCCCACCTGGGACGAGCCCGGCGGCCCGCTGCAGGCTGACGAGTTCCGCGCCGCGAGCGAGGCGATCATCGCCAACATCGAGCAGGTCATCGAGGGCAAGAGCGCGACGGTGCGGCTCGCGCTCGCCGTGATGCTGGCCGAGGGCCACCTGCTGATCGAGGACGTGCCCGGCGTCGGCAAGACCAAACTCGCCAAGGCCCTGGCCCGCTCGATCGACTGCTCGGTCCGCCGGATCCAGTTCACCCCGGACCTGCTGCCCAGCGACGTGACCGGGGTCAGCGTCTACAACCAGGAGACGCGCGACTTCGAGTTCAAGCCGGGCGCCGTCTTCGCCAACCTGGTGGTCGGCGACGAGATCAACCGGGCCTCGCCGAAGACCCAGTCCGCGCTGCTCGAGTGCATGGAGGAGCGGCAGGTCACGGTCGACGGCACCACGTACGAGCTGCAGGCGCCGTTCATGGTCATCGCCACCCAGAACCCCATCGAGATGGAGGGCACGTACCCGCTGCCCGAGGCGCAGCGCGACCGTTTCACCGCGCGCATCGCGATGGGCTACCCGGACCCGCGCGCGGAGCTGGCGATGCTCGGCGGGCACGGCGCCCACGACCCGCTGAACGACCTGCGCGCCGTGGCCGACGCCGCGCTCGTGCGCCGGCTGATCGCCACGGTCCGTGACGTGCACGCCGCCGACGCGGTCCAGCAGTACGCGATCGCGCTGGTCACCGCCACCCGCGAGGCGCCCGAGATCCGGCTGGGGGCCTCCCCGCGGTCGACGCTGCAGCTGCTGCGTACGGCCAAAGCCGTCGCCGCGCTCGAGGGACGCGACTACGTGCTCCCCGACGACCTGCAGGCACTGGCCGTCCCGGTGCTCGCGCACCGCATCATCCCCACGGCCGACGCGCAGCTCAACCGGCGCACCACGGACGCGATCGTGGCCGAGATCGTGCACCGGCTGCCCCTGCCGCACGACCGGAGCCGCTCCCCGTACGACACCCGCGCCACGGGCGACGGCCGGGCACAGTACGAGTCGCGGGGGCTCTGACATGCGGGAGGCCATGCGGGGCATGACGACCCGGGGCCGCTCCTTCCTCGCGGCGGCCGCCGCCGCCGCGATCTCCGCCGTGATCCTCGGCGAACGCGACCTGCTGCGCGTGGCGATCCTGCTGGCGGCGCTCCCCCTGCTCGCCGCCGCGTACGTGGGACGCAGCCGCTACAAGCTGGCCTGCACGCGCTCGCTGGAGCCGGGCCGGGCCCCGGTCGGCTCGAGCGCGCGCGTCATCCTGCGGCTGCAGAACATGTCGCGGCTGCCCACGGGCACGCTGCTGCTGGAGGACCGGCTTCCGTACGCGCTGGGCAGCCGTCCGCGCGTCGTGCTGGAGCGGCTGGGCGCGCACACGGCCAGCTCGGTGGCGTACACGGTCCGCGCCGACGTCCGCGGCCGCTACCCGGTCGGTCCCCTGGTGATCCGGCTGACCGACCCGTTCGGCCTGTGCGAGCTGACCCGCTCGTTCCCCAGCGTCGACCGGCTCACCGTCATCCCGCAGGTCGTGCCGCTGCCCTCCGTACGCCTGGCCGGCGAGTACGCGGGCACCGGCGACAGCCGCGCCCGCTCGGTGGCGGTCCACGGCGAGGACGACGCGGCCACCCGCGAGTACCGCCGCGGCGACGACCTGCGCCGGGTGCACTGGCGCTCGACGGCCCGCACCGGCGAGCTCATGGTGCGCCGCGAAGAGCAGCCCTGGGAGTCGCGAGCCACGGTCGTGCTGGACACCCGGCAGCACGCCCACCGCGGTGAGGGGCCGACGTCCAGCTTCGAATGGGCGGTGTCGGCGACCGCCAGCATCGCGGTCCACCTCCGGCAGGCGGGCTACAAGCTGCGCCTGGTCACGGGTACGGGCATCGACCTCGACGCGACCGAGGCGGGCGGCGAGGGCGCCATCCTCGACACCCTCGCCGACGTCAAGCTGAGCCAGACCGGCGACATCTCGGTGCTGGTCGACGCGGTCCGGCGCCGCTCCGACGGCGGCCTGGTGATCGGCCTCTTCGGCGCGCTGAGCGTCGCCGAGGCCGAGGTCCTCAGCGGGCTGCGGGGCAACGGGGCGACCTGCATCGGCTTCGCGATCGACAGCTCCACCTGGGTGAACATGACCGCCCCCGACCGGCAGGAGACCGACCGGCAGCACGCCGCGACGTCGCTCGCGCTGGTCCGCAGCGGCTGGCGCTCGGTGCCGGTGACACACGGCGACTCCCTGGCGACGCTCTGGCCGGCGGCGGGCCGCGGTTCGCAGGGCTTCGCCTACCGCGCGGCGATGGCCGAGACAGTGGCGGGCATGTGAGAACGGGCAGACCTGTGCGCACGAACGGGCACCTGACGACGACGAGCGGGCATGGGAAGACGGGAGTAGTGCTGTGACCGGGCGACGACGACTCGGGTTGGTGGCGGCCGCGGCGACCCTGCTGGCCGCCGCACCGCTCTCCGCCATCTTCGACACCTGGACCTGGCTGCTGCAGTGCATCCTCGCGGTCGGCCTGATCGCCGGCGCGGCCGTGCTGGCCCGCACCCTGCGGTTCCCGACGTGGGCCCAGGTGGCCGGCATGATCCTGGTGCTGCTGCTGACGCTGACCTGGATGTTCCCCAGCGGCGAGGAGCTGCTGGCGCTGATCCCCACGCCGTCGACCTTCAACCACTTCGGCGAGCTGTTCACCGAGGCCGGCAACGACACCCGCTCGTACGGCGTACCCGTCCCCGACCGCGACGGCCTGCTGTTCCTCGCCGCGCTGGGCATCGGCTCGGTCGCCGTCGCGGTCGACGTGCTCACGGTGATCGCCCGCCGGCCGGCCCTCGCCGGACTGCCCATGCTGGCCATCTACTCGGTGCCCGTCGCCGTGTACGTCGACAGCGTTCCCGTGGTGCCGTTCATCATCGGCGCGGTCGGGTTCCTCTGGCTGCTCGTCGCCGACAACGTCGACCGGGTCCGCCGCTTCGGCCGCCGCTTCACCGGCGACGGCCGCGACGTGGACGTCTGGGAACCCTCCCCGCTCGCCGCCGCGGGCCGCCGGCTCGCCATGATCGGCGTCGCCGCGGCCGTACTGCTCCCGCTGGTCGTGCCCGGCCTCAACACCGGGCTGCTCAACCGGCTCACCCAGGTGGGCACGGGCGTGGGCGGCAACGGTACGGGCACCGGCGGCAACGGGCGCATCAACCTCTTCGCGTCGCTGACCGGCCAGCTCAACCAGAGCAAGACCACCGACTACGTCCGGGTGCGCACGAACGAGCGGGACCCGTTCTACCTGCGGTTCGGCGTCGCGGACGTGCTCAGCTCGGACGGCTTCAGCAACCGCACCCCGACCGGCCGGCCGCTGTCGCGGGGCATCGACGACCCGCGGCGTGACGACCGCATCGACGGCGGCAACTACCAGCAGTACCACGCCGAGGTGGAGGTCACCGACGACTTCGGCCAGACCCTCGCGCCGGTGTACTCGTCCCCGGTCGACGTCGACGGCCTCGACGGCGCCTGGTCGTACGACCCGAACTCGCAGGTGGTGTTCTCCAACCGCACCACCACGAAGGGCCAGAAGTACTCCTTCGACTACATCCGCGCCAAGTACACCCCCGGCGAGCTGCGCCGCTCCGAGCCGCTCGCCGACGACGACCCGATCCGTACGCAGTACACCTCCGTCCCCGACGACCCCAAGGTCGAGGCGCTGGTGGCGACGCTGACCAAGGGCGAGGACACCCCGTACGACAAGATCCTGGCGCTGTACCGCTACTTCTCCCGGGAGAACGGGTTCTCGTACAGCCTGCAGGCGGCCGACCCCACCGGCGGCGCCTCGGCGATCTCCGCCTTCCTGCAGAACAAGACCGGCTACTGCCAGCAGTACGCGGCGGCGCTCGCCTGGATGGTCCGCGAGGCCGGCGTCCCCGCCCGGGTGGCGTTCGGCTTCACCCGCGGCAGCACCCGCGACGGCGACACGTACGTCCTCACCAACCGCAACGCGCACGCCTGGACCGAGGTCTACCTCGACGGCTTCGGCTGGATTCCGTTCGACGCCACCCCGGCGGCGGCGGTCGTCGGCTCCAGCCGATCCGAATGGGCCCCGGACAACGACCGCGTCGAGACCCCGACCGCGACGTCGAGCTCCTCGACGGCGCCGGGCGCGAACACCTCGGCGGGTCCCGACTCCAACGACCGCCCGGACCGTGACCTCGGCGCCGGCGCCCTCGACAACGCGGGCGCCCCGCCCTCGTCGGGCGGCTCCACCACCGGCCTGATCATGGCGGGAAGCGCGGCCCTGATCATCGCGCTGCTCCTGGTCCCGGCCCTGCGCCGCATCCTGGTACGCCGGCGCCGCCACGCGGCCACCACCCCGGTCACCGTCGCGGCCTCCGCCGGACCGGCGCCACCGGGCACCCGCGACGTGACGGTGACGACCGAGTCGGCCCGCGCCCGCCAGGACGCCCACGCCGCCTGGGACGAACTCGTCGACACGATGGTCGACTACCGCGTGACGGTGGACCCGACCGAAACCCCGAGGCACACGGCCCGCCGCCTCATCCGGGAGGCGGAACTGGAAGGCGCCCCCGCCGACGCGGCGACCCTGCTCGGCCAGGCTGAGGAACGCGCCCGGTACGCCCCCACCCCGCTGCAGGGCGAAGGCCTCACCTCGGCCCTCACCCGGGTCCGCCACGGCCTGGCCCAGACGGCCCCCCGCCGTACGCGCCTCGCCGCGGTCCTCCTTCCGCCGTCGGTGATGCTCCGCTGGCGGATGAGCCTGGCCGACGCGTCGGCCCGCTGGATGGGCACGCTCAGCCGGGGCCGCGACGGCCTGGTCCGCTTCAGCCCCCGCCGGCTCCTGGCCAACCGGGGCCGCTGACCCTCACCCGGACCGATGCCGGCCCACGCTGATCGTGGGCGGCATCGGCATATCCGGGATCCCCCGGCCGTCACGCCCTGGCCGACGGCGGGGTGAAACCGGCAGGGTGGCCCCGGCGGGGTGAAATAGGCGCGACCCGGCGGGTGGAAACCGGCAGGGTGGCCCGGCACGGTGGGCCCGACGGGCGGGCGGTTTGCGTGAAGCGGGCGATGCGGCACGAAGAGCAACTCGGGCCGCACGAAAGCAACCGGCACGGAGGGTGGCCGGGCACGAACCGCGGGCCGGTGCGGTCCGTCGCGGTAGGCGCGTCCGTGCGACCCGTCGCGGAAGGCGGGCCCGGCACGCAGGGGGGCCGGGCGCGGAGAGCGGGCGCAGCGCGGCGCGGGCTTGCGGTGAAGGGCGGGCCCGGCACAAGGGGCGGGCCCGGCACAAGGGGCGGGCCCGGCACGAAGTCGCCCCGGTGAAGCAGCAGCGCGGCCCGGAAACGGCGCGGCGCGAAGGGCGGCCCGGCATGAAGTCGGTCCGACGAAAAACAGCGCGGCCGGCGTGGTCCGGACATACGGCGATGGCGGCCGGTTGGCCGCCATCTTGTCGCCGGTCGTCGTGGTTAGCGGTGGCCTTCGGGGCGCTGACGCCAGCGATCCTCGAGCCGGTCGATGAGGCCGGCTTTGCGGGTCTGCCGGGTGCGGCGGGTGGCGGTGCCGCCGACGGCGTGCAGGTCGGGTGCCTGCCCCTTCCGGCGGCTCTGCATCGCGAACGCGGCCGCTGCCAGCATGACCACGAAGCCCGCCACGCCGAGCGGCGTGTTGCGGCTCACCGTGCCGTAGACAACCAGTGCGAGACCCAGGACGATCACGAACGCCGCGACGACCAGCCGGCGCCGGGCGTGGAAACGTGGGTCACTGTTCCGCACAGCCGAGGCGAACTTGGGGTCCTCGGCAAGCGACCGCTCGATCTGATCGAACAGCCGCTGCTCGTGCTCCGAGAGCGGCACGGCATTCCTCCCCGGGCGCATGTCCGGCCACCCGGCGGTGGTGCGGGCGGCCGATGGTGCGAGACAGCCGACCGGCTGCCTTACCGCAAGTCTACGAGGGGGTTGGCGGGTCGGAAAGCGGGACGACCGTCGAGTGCGGGTGATTTTCGGTCCGGCGCAGATCAGTTCGTCCCAAAAGACTGGCCGGTCCGACGATGGCCCGGCCGAAGCGGGCCGCCACGGCGTCCGCGGCGGCCTCCGCCTCACGCCAGCCGCGTTCCGGTTCACCCAGGGTGAGCTGCCGGGATGCGGTCACCGCCGGGGTCAGGCCCTCGACGCGTACGCCGATGAGCCGGATCGGCTCGACGGGGCCCAGGGCTCGGAACAGCGCCCAGGAGGTCTCGAACACCTCGCGTGCCACATCGGTGGTCGTGGGCGTCGTGCGGGAGCGGCTGACCGTCCGGAAGTCGGCGAAACGGACCTTGATGGAGACCGTCCGGCCGACCGTGCCCGCGGCGCGCAGCCGGGCGCCGACCTTGTCCGAGAGGGCGAGCAGGCTGCGGCGGATCACCGTGGGGTCGGTGACGTCGGTGTCGTACGTCAGCTCGGCGCCGATCGACTTCTCCTCGTGCTCCGGGGTGACCCGGCGTGGGTCACGTCCCCAGGCCAGCTCGTGCAGGTGACCGGCGGAGGCCTCACCCAGCGCGGCGCGCAGCATGCCGACCGGGGCCCGGGCCAGGTCGCCCACCGTGGTGAGGCCCAGCCGGCGCAGGTGCTCGGCCGCCTTCTCCCCCACGCCCCAGAGCGCGTCGACGGGCAGGGGGTGCAGGAAGTCGAGGGTCAGGCCGGCCGGGACGACGATCATTCCGTCGGGTTTCGCGCGGGTGGAGCCGAGCTTCGCCAGGAACTTGCTCGGGGCGACCCCGACCGAGCAGGTGATCCGCTGCTCCTCGACGACCCGGCGGCGGATCGACGCGGCGATCGCGGCCGGGCGGCCGAGCAGCCGCTGGGCGCCGGCCACGTCGAGGAACGCCTCGTCCAGCGACAGCGGCTCCACCAGCGGGGTCACGTCGCGGAAGATCTGCATGACGGCCCGGGAGGCGGCCGAATACTCGGTGAAGTCGGGTGGCAGGAACACGGCGTGGGGGCAGAGCGCGCGGGCCCGCGCGGACGGCATCGCGCTGCGGACGCCGTACCGCCGGGCCTCGTAGCTGGCGGAGCTCACGACGCCGCGCGGGCCGACCCCGCCGACCACGACGGCCTTTCCCCGCAGCTCCGGACGGCGGCGGATCTCGACGGAGGCGAAGAACGCGTCCATGTCGACGTGCAGGATCGGGCATCCCGCGTCGTCGGCGCCCGGCCCGAACCGCGGGTCCCGTCCCCGGCCGATCGCCTGGCTGCGTCCCACCCGAAGGAGACTAGAGCGGGGGTCCGACAAAACTGAGCAGCGGAATCATCATCTCGGCGGCGGTCACCGACCCGTGGTACGCGACCAACGACCCCACCGACGGCGGCTCCCACCCGCCCGCGAGGACGAGCGTGTGATCGAGGCAGACGATCACCACGTCCCCGATCCGGTCGAGGTGTCCCGGCGCGACCGTGCCGTAGAGCCCGCTGTCGACGGCTTCCTCGCGGGTGAGCACCCACGCCGACGAGCCGAGCACCGCCCGGTACGCGGCCACCACGTCGTCCCGGGCGCCCGGCTCGGCGTACAGGTAGCGGACCCGGGGCTCGCCGGACACCCCGGTGATCCCGGCGCTCAGCGAAGGGTCCGCGGCGAGGTCGAGCCGGTTCTCCGGCGGGATGTTCAGCTGCCCGTGGTCGGCCGTGACCAGCAGCGCCGCACCGCGCGGCAGCCCGTCGGCGAGGCGGGTGATCAGCTCGCCCACCTCCGCGGCGGCGGCCTGCCACGGCTCCGAGTCGATGCCCGAGCCGTGGCCGTGGTGGTCGAGGTCGGCGTAGTAGCCGTACACGAGGCCGGGGCGGGACAGGGCGCCGAGCATGGCGGTGGAGAGCGCGTACGGATCGGCGGCGCCGGTGAAGCCGGTTCCCCGGTACGCCGCGACGGTCAGTCCGCTGCCCTCGAAGTGCGGCTGGGTCACGAGGGTGGCGCGGACACCGGCGGCCGCCGCGGTCTGGAAGCGGGTGGGCTCCGGCTGCCACAGCGCGGGGTCGGGGTCCTTGCCCCATCTGATGTGGTTGAGCAGGGTGCCGTCGGGTCTGCGTACGGTGAAACCCAGGATCCCGTGCGCGCCCGGCGGCCGGCCCGTCCCGAGCGTGGCGAGGCTGACCGGGGTGGTCGACGGGAAGCCGGCGGTGAGCGTCCGGCCGGTGAGCTCGGTGAGGATCGGCGCGTGCGGCGCGGCGACCGGAAGCTGGTACGCGCCGAGACCGTCCACGAGCAGCATCGCGATCCGGTCGACGCCGCCGAGCTGCTCAACCAGCCCGAGCACGTCGACGGCGCCCGGCACCCCGAGCACGGCCGAGACGCTGGGCAGCAGATCGGCGAGACTGCCGTGCCCGTAGGCCGGCCGGACCACCGAGAAGGGGTCCGGCAGCGCGGGGATGATCACGGGCGGCGGGCGAAGACGTGCAGCTGGGACGCGATGTCGCGGAACGGCGGCCGCGCGGAGAGCGCCAGCTCCAGGTCGATCATCGCCTGCGGGTCGTCCTCGACCACCGCGGCGGGCAGCAGGTCGGCGAGCACGCGTACGCCGTGGGTCTCCTCGACCGTGAGCCCCGCCGTGGTGAGCAGCGCGACGGCGGTCTCCGTGTCGTAGCGCCGGCGCAGCGTGTCGCGCTGCCCGGCGCGGCCGTCGGGGTCGCTGAGCAGGGCGGACGCCGCGCCGAGGTGACCGTTGAAGGCGCGCCCGAGGACCGCGGCCGCGCGGCCGGCGACCAGCAGGCTGACCGCTCCCCCGGGGCGCAGCGCGGTCGCGACCGCGTCGACGACCCGGGCGGGCTCGTCGACGACCTCGAGCACGGCGTGGCAGAGGATCAGGTCGACGCTGCCGGGCGCGACCAGCGCCGCCAGCGCGTCGCCGTCGCCCTGCACCGCGCGGACCCGGTCGGCCACCCCGGCCTCGGCGGCACGCCGGGTGAGCGCGGCGAGCGCGTCCGGGCTCGCGTCGACCACGGTGACCGCGTGCCCGGCCTCGGCCAGCGGCACGGCGAACCCGCCGGTGCCGCCGCCCACGTCGAGGACGGTCAGCTCGCGACCGGCGTGCCGCTCGAGTTCGCGGCGCAGCACGGCCCAGACGGCGGCCGTACGCACGGTGACGGGCGGGCGGGGGGTACGCGTCGATGCGGTGTCCACCTGCGCAGCGTATCGGCCCGCCGCAGGCACGGGGGCGGCGAGCCGGGGAAGCCGGCGCCCGCGGAACCGGGGCGATCCGGCAGAGATCAGAACGCCATGACCACGCCGGTCGTGCGGACCATGTCGCAGCGGTTGCCGAAGGTCCGGGACCAGTCGACCGTGCGGCCCCGCCAGGTGCCGTCGATGTGCGCGGTGATCGGCGCGTACTCCTGCGTACACATGACCTTGGCGGGCTGGAACTTCGCCGGCTTGCCGTTGACCTTCTCGAGCGCCTGGCAGGCCTTGCCCTTCTTCGGGTGCGCGCCGCCGGCCGGGTCACAGCGCAGCACGACCGCCGCCGCGTAGCCCGCTTCGGCCTCGTAGCTCAGCACCAGTTCGGTCCGCTTCGCGGCCGCGGCGGCCGGGCTCGCCAGGGCGAGGACCAGGACCGCGGACAGCCCGATGGTACGGATCATGACGCGACTCCCCCGTCGTACGTTTCCGTGCACATCCGGTCTACTCCGCAAAAGGAGCAAGGCACGCGGAACGGAAATATAGCGGCTGTTCAGCGGAAGTCACGGGAAGCCGGCGTGACCGGCGGGGTGACCGCGTCGAGCCGGTCGGCGACCAGGTTCAGCACCCCCTCGGACTTCTCCAGCCGTCCCCGCACGAGCAGCGCCGCGCTGGTCCGGGCCACCCGCCGGTACCGCTGCCACAGCCCCGGCGAGCAGGTCACGTTGAGCATCCCGGTCTCGTCCTCCAGGTTGATGAACGTGACCCCGCCCGCGGTCGCCGGTCGCTGCCGGTGGGTGACGATGCCGCCCACCCGGATCCGGGTCCCGGCCTCGACCCGGCCCAGCCCCGAGATCGGCAGCGCGCCGCGGCGGGTCAGCTGCTCGCGGACGAACTGCGCCGGGTGCGCGTCCGGGGACAGGCCCGTCGCCCAGACGTCCGCGACCAGCTTGTCCACGTCACCCATGCCCGGCAGGGTGGGCGCCTCGGTGCCGGTGACCGTGCCGGGCAGGCGGCCGGGCCGGTCCTGCGCCGCGGCCCCCGCCGCCCACAGCGCCTCCCGGCGCGACAGACCGAAGGCGGCGAAGGCGTCGGCGGTCGCCAGGGCCTCCAGGTGGGCGGTCGAGCATCCGGTCCGGCGGGCCAGGTCGGCCATGTCCCGGTACGGCCCGTGCGCGGCGCGCTCGTCCTCGACCGCCTTCGCCAGCTCCTCGCCGAGGGTCCGCACGCTCTGCAGACCCATCCGTACGGCCGGGCCGCCGAGCCCCCACGCGTGCGGCGGCTCCCCCGGCGCCGAACCCCACCGCGTGGTGGCCGTGGACTCCAGCGTCGCGGCGGCGGCGCTGAGGTTGATGTCGGGGCGGCGTACCTCCACCCCGTGCCGGCGCGCGTCGTCCACCAGCGACTGCGGCGAGTAGAAGCCCATCGGCTGCGCGTTGAGCAGGGCCGCGCAGAACGCCGCCGGGTGGTAGCGCTTCAGCCAGGCGCTCGCGTATACGAGGTAGGCGAAGCTCATCGCGTGGCTCTCGGGGAAGCCGTAGTTGGCGAACGAGGACAGCTTGAGGAACAGGTCGTCGGCGAGCTCGCCGGTGATGCCGCGCTCGGCCATCCCCTCGTAGAGCCGCTGCTTGATCCGTTCCATCTTCTCCATCGACCGCTTCGACCCCATGGCTCGGCGCAGCTGGTCGGCCTCGGACGGGTCGAACCCGGCGACGTCGATCGCGAGCTGCATGAGCTGCTCCTGGAACAGCGGCACGCCCAGCGTCTTCTCCAGGGCGTTGCGCATCAGCGGATGCGGGAAGGTGACCGGCTCGCGGCCGTTCTTTCTTCTGATGAAGGGGTGAACCGAGCCGCCCTGGATCGGTCCGGGGCGGATCAGGGCGACCTCCACCACGAGGTCGTAGAACTCCTCCGGCTTGAGGCGGGGCAGCGTCGCCATCTGCGCGCGGCTTTCCACCTGGAACACCCCGACGGAATCGGCCCGGCACAACATCTCGTAGACCTCGGGATCGTCGAGACGCATCGTGCTGAGGTCCAGGTCGGACTCGATCATGTCGTACGCGTAGTGCAGCGCCGACAGCATCCCGAGGCCGAGCAGGTCGAACTTGACCAGCTCGATCGCCGCGCAGTCGTCCTTGTCCCACTGCAGCACCGTGCGTCCCGGCATGCGCCCCCACTCCACCGGGCACACCTCGATGATCGGCCGGTCGCAGATCACCATGCCGCCGGAGTGGATGCCCAGGTGCCGCGGGAAACTCTGGACCTCGTTGGCGAACGCGACCACCTGCTCGGGGACGTCCTCCACGTCGATCGCCGCCACGCTGCCCCAGCGGTCGATCTGCTTGCTCCACGCGTCCTGCTGCCCCGGCGAAAACCCGAAGGCCTTGGCCATGTCGCGTACGGCGGACCGCGGCCGGTACGAGATCACGTTGGCCACCTGCGCGGTGTGCTCCCGGCCGTGCTTGGCGTACACGTACTGGATCACCTCCTCGCGCCGGTCCGACTCGATGTCCACGTCGATGTCGGGGGGACCGTCCCGCTCCGGCGCGAGGAACCGCTCGAACAGCAGGTCGTACTCGACCGCGTCCACGTTGGTGATGCGCAGCGCGTAACAGACCGCCGAGTTCGCCGCCGAGCCGCGCCCCTGGCAGTAGATGCCCTTCTCGCGGCAGAACCGCACGATGTCGTAGACCACGAGGAAGTAGCCGGGGAAGTCCAGCTCCTCGATCATCCGCAGCTCGTGCTCGATCTGCGCGTACGCCTTCGGATGCGCCTGCGGCGGCCCGTAGCGTTCCCGCGCGCCGCGCATGGTCAGCTCCCGCAGCCAGCTCATCTCGGTGTGCCCCGGCTCCGGGATCGGGAAGTCCGGCAGCCGCGGCGCCACCAGGTTCAGGTCGAACGCCAGGTCCTCGCCGAACATCGCCGCGTTCTCCACCGCACCCGGGTACGCGGCGAACCGCTTACGCATCTCCGTGCCGCTGCGCAGGTGTGCGGTGCCGGCCGCGGGCAGCCAGCCGTCCAGCTCGTCGAGGCTGCGCCGGGCCCGTACGGCCGCCAGCGCCGTCGCGAGCCGCCGCCGCCCGGGGGTCGCGTAGTGCACGTTGTTGGTCGCGACCACCTCCAGCTTGCGGCTGCGCGCCAGTTCGTACAGCACCTCGTTGCGGTCGTCGTCGTACGGGTCCCCGTGATCGGTCAGCTCCACGGCGACGTTGCCGCGCCCGAACAGCCGCACCAGCCGGTCCAGCTCCCGGGCCGCCCCCACCGGTCCCTCGGCGGCCAGTGCGCGCGGGACACTGCCCTTGCGGCAGCCGGTCAGCACGAGCACGTGGTCGCGCAGCACCTCGGCGATCTGTTCCAGGTCCCCGTACGCCGGCTTGCCCTTCTCCTTACCGGCCAGCTGTCCGCGCGAGATCGTCCGGGCCAGGCGGGCGTACCCCTCGGGGCCGTGCGCGAGCGCGAGCAGGTGCCGGCCCTCGGGATCCGCCTCGCCGTTCTGCGGCGCGCTCAGGTCCAGCGACAGCTCGGCGCCGAAGATCGTGGGCAGGCCCAGCTCGCGGGCGGCCTGGGAGAACCGGACCACCCCGTAGAACCCGTCGTGGTCGGTGACGGCCAGCCCGGTCAGCCCCAGCCGCGCCGCCTCCTCGGCCAGCTCCTCGGGGTGGCTCGCGCCGTCGAGGAAGCTGAAGTTGGTGTGACAGTGCAGTTCGGCGTACCGGTCCTCGCTGACCGTGCGGATCAGCGCCGGGGCCTCGTACGGCTGCCGCTTGCGGCTCCACGCGGGCGAGTCACCGCCGTCGCCGTCGACCGCGAGGGGGTCGACGACGTGCAGGTGCCGCTGTCCCGTCAGGGTCCTCTCGAGCTCGCCCCACGACATCCGTGGATTGTGGAAACCCATCTCCCCCGCCTAGTCGTAGATCGCTTCGACGGCCCAGTGGCCCGATGCCAGGCTGAGCAGGAACGCCCGGCCGTCGGCCACGGCCATCTGGAAGCGGGCGCGCCGCCGCCCCTCGCCCTCGGCCCACCAGCGCTCGTCCACCGGCCACGGGCCCGCCCACCCGATGATCTCGGCGGCCTCCTCGCCCAGCACCAGCACCGCCGGGCGGCCGGTCAGCTCGAGGCGGGCGCTCACTCCCACCGGCGTACCCGTGTCGTCCAGGACCACCGCGGGCGCCGGCTGCGGCAGCACCAGCGCCGGCGCGGGTCCGGGGATCCGCCCCGGCCAGGGCGGCCGCTTGTCCTGCTTCGCCGGCGCTCTCTCTTTGTCCGGCGGGTCGCCGATGGCCACCACCACGGGGTGCGGGCCGGGCTGCGGCGCGGCCGGGCGGGCCGGTTCCCGCTGGTCACCCCACGGCACGAACCGGACCTGGTCGTCGGCGGAACGGCCCCCGCCGACCACCGCGGTCACCACCGCCTCCGGCCCCAGCAGACCCTGGACCCGGCTCAGCGCCCGATGCGCCCGTTCCTTCTCCGCCCCCGCGTCCCCCCACAGTCCCGGCTGCAGTCCCAGGTGGACGAGCACGCCGTCGGGCACCAGCCGCAACCGGACCAGGCCCGCGGTGGGCCGCGCCGGCGCACCGCGCCGCGCCCCGGTCAGCCAGCCGTCGAGCTGCCAGCGCACCCGCTCCGCGATGGCCGCGGCGGTCAGCAACCCGTCGTGCCGCCAGACCCGGTGCAACTCCTGACCGTCGGCGGTGACGGCTTCGATGCCCAGCCGGGTGCAGGCCATCCCGTACGCGGCCAGCCGCTCGTGCAGCCGCTCGGCCAGCGCCCGCCCGGCGAACGCGGCCACGTCGACCCGCTCGAGCGGCTCCTCGTACGTGTCGGCCACGTCCAGGTCGGGCGGCGGCTGCCGGACGGCGAGCGGCCGATGGTCCAGCCCGGCGGCGAGCCGGTGCGCGAGCGCCCCGTCGAACCCGAACCGGCTCAGCACGTCCGAGGCGGGCAGCGCCGCGAAATCCCCCAGCGTCTTCACCCCGAGCCGGCGCAGCAGGTCGGCCAGGGCGGGCCGCTCCAGCGCCTCGACGGTCACCGACGTCAGAAACTCCCGGGTACGCCCGGCAGCGACGATTTGTCCCGCCCGCGCGGCCAGCCCCGCCGCGAACACCCCGTCGGCGATGCCCACCTGGGCCTCCACGGCGCAGGCCTGCGCGACCTGCTCGACGATCCGCTCGGCGGCCCGCTCCTCACCCCCGAAATACCGCGAAGGACCCCGCGCGGCCAGCGCACACGCACCCGGCCGCACCACCTCCACCCCGACGGCCACCTCCTCCACGGCGGCGACGACCGGCTCGAAGGCCCGCGCATCCCGCCCCGGATCGTGCTCGACGACCACCAGCGAGGGGCAGCGTCCCTGCGCCTCCCGCCGCCGCAACCCCCGCCGTACGCCCTCGGCCCGGGCCGCCTCGGAACAGGCCACCACCCGATTCGCCTGCAGCACGGCCACCGGCCCGTCGGCGCGTACGCCATCGACGATCTCGGTGGCGATGACCGGCCAGTCCGGGCACCAGAGCAGCAGGGCGCGGGGGGCGTTCATGCGGTCTCCACGACGGACAGGCCGCCCCGGCGCTTGGCCGCTTCCCTTCCCGGCCCGGCTTCCCTTCCCGGCCCGGCCTCCCTTCCCGGTCCCGCTTGCTTCCCCGGTCCCGCTTCCTTCCCCGGTCCCGCTTGCTTCCCCGGTCCGGCCTCCTCCCCCGGCCACGCTTTCTCCGCGGGGCCCGCTTTCTTCCCGGGTCCCGCCTCTTTCTCCGGCGCCGCAGCGGGATCCTGCATGGGCGGGATGGCCGGGGACGCCGGGATCGCCGGCATCCAGAAGGTCACCTCCTTGGGCCTCGCCGCAGCCCCCCGCCCCCGGGCGACAACGGTCACCTCCCGCCGCCGCAGCCGCCCCCGCCCGTCGCCGAGCCCTTCCCACCGCCCCCGGGTGACCTGCAGGGTGACGTCGGCGCCCTCCCACCGCCCGTACGGCACGAGCACACACCCCCGCTGCCGGGCCCGCGCCACGAGCCGGCTGGTCACGGAAGGCGCGACGGGTCCGGGAACCGCGACCACGACCACATCGACCCCGTCGATCAGCGCGGCGACCACGGTGGGCCACTCAGGCCCGGGATTCGGCACCAACGCCAACCGCTCCAGAGCGATCCCGCTCTGCGCGGCAGCGAGCGCGCCGAGCGCGGGTACGCCCACAACAGCGCACCAGGATCCGGCATGGGAGGCGGCGGAGAGAAGCGCCAGCAGAAGAGAGGTGCCACCGTTACCGACCCGCTCAACCGGCCGGCCACGGCTCGCCATCGAGGAGGCCCCCCGGGCAAGGGAGGACGCCGCCCCGGGCGAACCGGCCGGCGACCACCCGGCCGGAGCAGCGCCAACCGGCGCAAGACCAGCCGAAGCCGGGCCAGCCGAAGCAGGACCGGTCGGCGCGGAGCCGGTCGGCGCGGAGCCGGTCGGCGCGGAGCCGGTCGGCGCGGAGCCGGTCGGCGCGGAGCCGGTCGGCGCAGGACCAGTCCAAGCAGGACCCGTCGACGCAGGACCAGCCGGCCGAGGGTCGGTCCGCGACGGAACCTCCGGCAGGGAAGGGGTTTCCCACGATTCCGGGCGCTGCGCCTTCTTCCCTGGCTGATTCAGCCCTCCCGGCTGATTCAGCTTTACCGGCCGATTCAGCTTTCCCGACTGATTCAGCGGAAGGCCCGGCGTCCTCGACCCGCGATCCTCCTCCGGCCCGCGCCCCTCCCCCAGACCGCGCCCCTCCCCCAGGCTGCGCCCCTCCCCCAGACCGCGCTCCTCTCCGAGGCCGCGCCGTTCCCTTGGGCCGCGCGAGTTTCCCGGCTGCCGGGCGGAATCGAAGGTCAGGCCGACCGCGACTGTGCTGCCCCGGCGAAGTCCGCGGCCCGGCAGCAGCTCTTCCAGTTCGGCATGCACCGGCAGCACCCGGTGCATCCCGCTCTCGCCGGTCTCCCCGGCCGGCCGTACCAGCTCAGCAAGAGCCGCAGCACTGTTGATCATGCGCCCGGCCATCGCTCCGCCCCGCTGTGCACTCACTGAAGTTGATCTTTATGGATCCGCCGGGTCGGGCAGGTCCATCCATGGTTCCGGCAGTCCGTCAGGCCTTACGTGGCGCGGCAGTCCGTTGAGGCATAAGCAGCACCGGCAGACCGCTCGAAGGCGTCGAGGGAACCGGGGAGCCTCGCCCAGCGCGCCGGGTGGGCACGGAGCGCGGGACGCCACGGCCAAAGGCCGCGAGCAAAGGAGCAGCGAGGCCTAAGCCCTCAGACGTCCGTAGGCCCAGACGCCTGTAGGCCCAGATGCCCGTAGGCCCAGACCCCCTAGCCCAGACGCCCGTAGGCCCAGATGCCGTAGCCCAGACGCACCGGACACCCCGACGCACCGGACACCCCGACGCACCGCCGCGAGCGACGAACGACTGGGCGCGACGGCTTCCGCTGTGCCGCGCCTCGCGCGAGGCGTCAGGCGGCTTCGAGGCTGGGTTGGTATGCCAGGCCGAGGGCCGCCTGCACCAGGGACACGAAGGTGCCCGCCGCCGTCAGGAGGTCGTCTGCCTCGCGGGCCGTGACCACGCGGGGGATGCCGGCCTCGGCGGCTGCTCGTTTGGTGGCGCCGAGGGCGAAGTAGCCGGCCCAGTCGCCGAACTCGGGCGCCACCAGGACCAGGAGGGACCAGGTGCTGGTGACACGGTTGCGGCGGGTGGGTGCGGCCGGTCTGGCACGGGCGGCGAGCACGGCGGCGGCCGCTCGGAGGGCAGCGAGGTGGGCGGCCGCGTAGCGCAGGCCGTCGGGGCGGGTGCGGGCCGCTTCCGCGAGGCCCTGGCGCGCGATGGCGAGCAGCTGCGCCGGGGTGCGGTTGGGCAGGAGGTTGGCGGGGATCGTGGGCGCCGCCTGGGTGCCGGCCGTGGGCGCGTGGGCCAGGCCGTACGCTCGCGGGCCCGGCTCGGCGGGCATCCCGGGCGAGCGGGCGTCCCCCGGCTCGGGAACCGCGTAAGGCGAGCGAGCGTCCCGGGGCTCGGGCACCGCATAGGGCGAACCCGCGTCCCAAGGCTCGGGCACCGCGCGGGGCGAACCGGCATCCCGGGGCTCGGGCACCGCATAGGGCGAACCGGCGTCCCGAGGCTCGGGCACCGCAGGGGGCGCCTGCGGAACGGGGTGGCTCAGGCCCGGTGCCGGGTTGCTCACCATGGTCTCTCCTCGCGTGTGTCGCATCCGACGTGCTGGTCGAACCGGTCGCTGCTGAGGAAGGCACAGCGGTGGTGCCGCCGGCCGGGTGTGAAGCTTCCCCACACCACACCCGGCCGGACTTGCGCCGGCGGGTCCGCCGTCCGCCACCCGGGGGTCGAGGGTGGCGGACAGCGGTCCTGCCTGTTACGGCCCAGACCCGCGAATGCCCGGACCTTGTGGCGCGACGCTTCGCGGGCGTCGCGCCCGGGAACCACGCCGCGAACGCGGATCCCGATCAGTCAGCCCGAGGCCGGCCGGTCCGGCCCGGCCGCCCTGGCGGAGGCGACCGGGCCCGGCGACCACCAGGAGGGGCGGCCGCCCGACCGGCGCCGACCGGCTGGAACAGCCGTTCGAACCAATCGAACACTCGTTCTAACTACTGGAGAGAGTAACACCACCCTCCGACAAAAAAGCAACGACGCAGCGCCGCAGGTCAGAGGTGATCTTCGGGACTGGGGACAGGCGGTGCGGGGACTGTGGTGGCAGCCGGAGCGGCGACCCGACAAGGAAGCCATGAACCGAGGCCGACGTTCAGGAAGACAAGAACAAAACCGACCGCCGCAGCCCGGATAGAAGGGACAGAACCGGATGGTCGCAGCCCGGAAGGCAAGAAACTGGAAGACAAAGAAGACCGCGACCGACGGCAGCCTGGGGGACGACCCTGGGTCGCCGGTCCCGCCGGCTCGGGAGCCGCGCTCCGTGTGAGACAAAGCGAGACAAAACGGGCGGGACGGGTCACTACCGTAGACGGCATGCTCACCGGCCCGATGACCCCGGCGGATCTGCGCCTCGGCGTGGACGAGCTCACCGCACGTGAGCCGCTCTTCGCCGCCGTCGAGGAACGTCACGGGCTTCCGCTGATGTGGGACCGCGCTCCGGGGTTCGCCTCGCTCGTGCACATCATGTTGGAGCAGCAGGTGTCGCTCGCCTCGGCGCGGGCGACGTTCGACCGTCTCCGGGCGCTTGCCGATCCGCTCACCGCCGAGAACCTGCTGGCGCTCGCCGATCGCCAGTTGCGCGAGGCGGGGCTCAGCAGGCAGAAGGCGCGATATGCCCGGGCCGCGGCCGGCGCCGTCGTCGCGGGTTCGCTACGGCTGGAGGCGCTGACCGGCCTCGACGACCATGACGTCGATCGGCAGCTGCGGGCGGTGCCGGGCATAGGTCCCTGGACCGCGGCGATCTACCGCCTGTCGGCTCTGGGGCGCCCCGATGCATGGCCGGCCGGAGACCTCGCCGTCGCGGCCGGGATCGCTCAGCTGTGGCACCTGCCGGCACTGCCCTCCCCGGCCGAGACCGTCCTGCGCGCGGAGGCCTGGCGGCCGTGGCGGGCGGTCGCGGCCCGCCTGCTCTGGCAGCAGTACCTGGGAACGAAGGCG
Organism: Actinoplanes sp. NPDC049316; assembly: GCF_040677315.1. NCBI lineage: Bacteria > Bacillati > Actinomycetota > Actinomycetes > Micromonosporales > Micromonosporaceae > Actinoplanes > Actinoplanes sp. NPDC049316. The sequence goes on from NZ_JBFAQM010000009.1 coordinate 28,138, forward strand.
CGACAGTCCCTGGGAGGGAAGGCGCGACAATCTCTGGGAGCGAAGGCGCGACAGTCTCTGGGGACGTAGGCGCGGCAATCCCTGGGGCGAAGGGAACGAAGCAAGCCCGAAAGCCGGGCACAACGCTCATCGATCTGCCAGGGTGCACCATGGGTACGACACCCGCACCGGCGGACGGAGGGTTCGGCATGCGCACGATCGTCGTCACAGGGGCCAGCTCCGGGGTGGGCTTGGCCGCGGCCGGTCAGCTGGCCGCGCAGGGTGACCAGGTGGTCGTCGTCGGGCGGGATCCGGGCCGGCTGGGCGCGGCGATGGCGCAGATCCGGGCGGCCGCGACGGGCCCGGAGCCGGACGAGTTCCGGGCCGACTTCGAGTCCCTCGGCGACGTACGGCGGCTCGCGGATCATCTGCTGGGGACGTACCCGGTCATCGACGTGCTCGCGAACAACGCCGGCGGCATGCTGGGCGCGTACCGCAAGACCGTGGACGGCTTCGAGGCGACCGTCCAGAGCAACCACCTCGCGCCTTTTCTCCTGACCAATCTGCTGCGGGAGCGGCTGCGCGGCGGGCGCGTGGTGAACACGTCCTCGCGGGCGCACCAGCGGGCCCGCGTCGACCCGGACGATCTCACCGGCGATCCGGCCTCGTGGAACGGGTGGCGGTCCTACGGCGCCGGCAAGGCGGCCAACATTCTGTTCACTGCCGAAGCCGCGCGCCGGTGGCCGGACATCCTGTCGGTCGCGTTCCATCCGGGCGTGGTGCGCAGCAATTTCGGCGCCGGTTCCGTGACGCGGTTCTTCTACAAGGTCGCGCCGTTCCTGACCAGTCCCCGCGACGCGGGTGCGCTGCTGGTGTGGCTGGCGACGGCGCCGGCGGAGGAATTGCGCAACGGCGCCTATTACGTGGGGCACAAGGTGACCGAGCCCGATCGGCGGAGCGCGGATCCCCGGCTCGCGGCGCGGCTCTGGGAAGCCAGCGAGAAAGCCTGCGCGGACAAGCATTAGTCCGCCTCCCCTCACCCGCTTCACGAACGGCTGGCCGCCGGCGGGCGGGCGCCGCTTCGGGCTGCCGGACCCCGGCGGCGCGGCTGCACCGGGAACGCTTCGGATGGTGGACGGTCGATCGAGCAGAATGACGGGATGGAGAACCATCCCAACGTGCAGGCGGTACGCGCCGCGCTCGCCGGCGCCGATGCGCGGACCGCCGCGGGCACCACGCCTGACATGGTGTTTTTCGACGAGGGCGTGCACACCGCCGCCGCCGCGGCCGCCGCGCTGGGTGTCGAGGTCGGACAGATCGCGAACTCGCTGATCTTCGAGGCGGACGGCGCGCCGCTGCTGGTGCTGACCTCCGGGGCGCACCGGGTCGACACGCGCAAGGTCGCCGCCGGGCTCGGCGTCGGCAAGCTGGGGCGGGCCACGCCGGAGTTCGTCCGGGCCCACACCGGTCAGGCGATCGGCGGGGTGGCGCCGCTGGGGCATCCGAAGCCGGTCCGCACCCTGGTCGACACCACCCTCGCGCGGTACGACGAGGTGTGGGCCGCGGGCGGCGTGCCGCAGGCGGTCTTCCCCATCACGTACGCGGAGTTGCTGCGGGTCACCAACGGTGTACCCACCGATGTCGCCTGAGTCATTGATCACTGGACTGAACTGCGCCTCGACGGGCGGAGGTGGCGCGCGTCCCTAAGATGGAGGACTGCGTCATCCATACCCATTGACCCCCTCGGAGCCCGACACCATGGCCGCCGATACCGCCACGGAAACGGAAGCGGTAGCGACACCTGCCACCGTCCAGGACCCGCCGCCGGACCAGGCCGCGCCGCCCGAGCAGGCCGCCCCACCGGAGCCGGAACCACCGGCGGTCCAGGACACCCCGCCGACCCCGCCGCCCGCACCGCCGCCGCCCTCGCGGGCCGGCCGGGCGTGGGCGTGGGTGCGGACCCGGATGGTCCCCACGCTGGCCCTGGTGACCTTCCCGTTCGCCGCGACGCTCACGGTGATGCTGATCGGCATCGGCAACCGGCAGTTGTGGCGCGACGAGAACGCGACCTGGTGGGCGGCCTCGCTCGAGATCGCCGACCTGCGCAAGATGGTGCAGACGGTCGATGTCGTGCTGTTCCCGTACTACGCGTTCATGCACGGCTGGGTCTCGCTCTTCGGTGACACCGAGACGGCGCTGCGGATGCCGGCCGCGCTGGCGATGGCGTTCTCGGCGGCGCTGATCGCGCTGATCGGGCGGCGGCTGTTCGACGCCCGGGCCGGCCTGGTCGCGGGCCTGCTGGTGCCGGCGGTCCCGGTGATCAGCCGGTACGGGCAGGAGGCGCGACCGTATGCGCTGGCGATGCTCACCACGGTCGCCGCGGTGTGGCTGCTGCTGCGCGCGGTGGAACGCCCGACGGTGTGGCGCTGGATTCCGTACACGCTGGCGGTGATCGCGGTCGGTTGCACTCACATCGTCGCGCTCATGAGCCTCGCCGCGCATCTGGTGGTGTGGGTCGCGGCGGTGATCCGCGCGCGGGGACGCCGGCGGCTGTGGACAGTGCTCGGCTGGCCGCTGTCCGTGATGGCCGCGGTGCTCGCCATCTCGCCGCTGATCATGCTCGGGCAGCGCCAGGGCGAGCAGATCTCCTGGATCCCCGACACGACGTGGGCGCGGGTGCAGGAATTCCCCGGCGAGGTGTTCATGAGCCCCGCGGTGGCCGGGTTCTTCCTGGTCGCCGGCCTCGGTGCGATGTTCGTGCTGGCCTTCGAGGGCCGCGGCGGGCTGCTGCTCGTGTGGGCGCTGCTGCCGCCGATCGTCGCGTATTACACCTTCCACGATTACCACTTCTTCTGGCCTCGCTACATGCTCTTCACGGTCCCGGCCTGGATCCTGCTCGCCGGGTTCGCGCTGCGCCGGCTGGCCGCGGCGGCCGCCGCGACGGGCCGCGTCGTGGCGACCGCCAAGGTGGTGGTGGTCGCCGTCGCGGCCGCGGCGGGGCTCACCTTCGCCGGGTGGCCGCAGCAGGGCGACATCCGCAGCGACGCGGTCGAGAACGAGTTCGCGTTCCGGCTCGCCGCGCGGCTCATCGCCGCCCGCGAGGAGCCGGGCGACGGGATCATCTTCACCGGCTACCGGTACGCGCACCGCGGCTTCCGGTACGAGTGGCGCCACCAGCCCCGCGAACAGCAGCCGCAGGAGCTGCTCGTCGACCAGCCGCCGGACGAGGCCTGGTCGTGGGAGCACCTGCGCTGCATGCCGACCGTCGTGTGCCTGGCCGACACGAAGCGGATCTGGCTGGTGTCCACGGATCCCAGCGGCCTGAGCCCGTTCAGCCCGCTGCCCGGCTCCCAGCAGAAGGCGGTCCAGCGCCGCTACAACGTCGTGCTGCACGTCCAGTTCCACCGCGTCTGGGTGACCGAACTCGTCCGGAAGCCGCCTCGCAAGTGACCGGCCGTAGATCGGCGTGGGCGCATGTGACCGACGCAAAAGCGGCCCGACTGCCTCGGTGGAAGTGACCGACCCGCCCAGGCGTGACGCCGGCCCGCGTGGGTAGCGTGACGGGATGACGTCCGTACCGCCGCTGGTCACGCTGCACGTGTGGCAGGTGCCGCGGCGGGCTGTGGGGCGGGCTTTCGTCCGGATGGCGGTGGATCCGCGCCGGTTGCGTCGGGTGCCCGGGGCGCGGTTCGGCAAGCTGCTGGGCACCGGGACGGGCACGAGCTTCGGGCCGGGCGACTCCGACCTGACCCGGTACGCGGCCGTCGTGGCCTGGGACGGCCCGGACGGCGGCGACCTCGGCGCGGTCGGCGCGGCCTGGGACCGGATCGCCACGGCCTCCGCGCGGGTGGACCTGACGCCCCTGACCAGCCACGGTCGCTGGTCCGGCCTGACCCCGTTCGGCCAGCCGTCGGACGGGCGGCACGACGGCATGGTGCTCGCGCTGACCCGGGCGCGGCTGCGGCCCGCGCGGGCGTTGACGTTCTGGCGTGCGGTGCCGCCGGTCGCCCGCGAGCTCGCCGCCGCGCCGGGGCTGCTGGCGCGCTTCGGCGTCGGCGAGGCGCCCGTGGTCTGGCAGGGCACGGTCAGCGTGTGGCGCGGCGCGGCGGATCTCACCCGGTTCGCGTACCGTCAGCCGGAGCATCGCGCGGTGATCGCGCGGACGCGGGAGGTCCGCTGGTACGCGGAGGACCTGTTCGCCCGCTTCGCGGTGCGCGGCATCAGCGGCGACAAAGCCGTACTGGGCTGGCGGGAAGGAGAGCGATGAGGCTCGTCCCCTGGCAGCCGGACGACATGCTCCGGCGGCTGGACGACGTGGTGAGCGTGTACGGCGAGGCGATGGGTTACCGCGCCGAGCTGCTGCAGACCCGCCGCGGCTACATCGGCGCGCACGTACGCCGCGCCGGCTTCCGGGCGGTCGCCACCCTGACCACCGACGGGCACCTCGCCGGTTTCGGGTACGGCTACGCCTCCGGCCCCGGCCAGTGGTGGCACGACCAGGTGCGGTCGGCGCTCGACGAGACGGCCCGGCGGCGCTGGCTGTCCGACTGCTTCGAGGTGGTCGAGCTGCACGTGCGCCCGAGCGCGCAGGGCCACGGGATCGGCGCCCGCCAGCTGCGGGCTCTGCTGTCGATGGCCGACGGCTCGACCGTGCTGCTGTCGACGCCGGAGGCCGACGAGAAACACTCCCGGGCCTGGCGGCTCTACCGGCGCTTCGGCTTCGAGGACGTGCTGCGCGACTTCATGTTCCCGGGCGACGAGCGGGCGTTCGCCATTCTCGGGCGCGGCCTGCCGCTGACCGAGCGCGCCCCGGCCGAGGACGCACCGGGCATTGTCGGCATCTGAGCGGTCCTCCTGGGTGCGCCCGGCTGTCGCGGTGGCCGAGCGGCCGTCGTGGGCGCTGCTCGGCGCGCTCGTCCTGGTCCAGATCTGCTACCCGCTGACCTCGGGGGGCGTACGGGCCGGGTTCACCGTCACCACGGTCGTGCTGGGTTACCTGCTGTCCGTGAGCCACGCGCTGCTCAGCCGGGGCCCGCGCGCGGCGGCCGCGCTCGTGGGTACGGCCACGCTGGGCGGGTTCGTGGTGGAGGCGGTCGGGGTGGCGACGGGGTTCCCGTTCGGCACGTACGACTATTCCGGCCAGCTCGGCCCGAAGGTGCTCGGCGTCCCGCTGATCATCCCGCTGGCGTGGACGTGGATGGCGTGGCCGGCGTGGCTCGCGGCGCTGCGGCTGGCCCGCTCGCGTGCGGCCCGGGTCGCGCTGGCGGCGGCCGGGCTGGCGGCGTGGGACCTGTTCCTGGATCCGCAGATGGTCGCCGAGGGCTACTGGGTGTGGCAGTCGCCGACGCCGACGCTGCCGGGTGTGCCGGGCATCCCGATCGGCAACTATCTGGGATGGCTGGGCTTCGCGCTCGTGCTGATGGCCGTCCTCGCGGCGGCCACGGGCCCGGCGGGCGGCCGGGCGCTCGGCGGGGACGCCCCGATGATCGCGTTGTGGCTGTGGACGTACGCTTCCTCCGTGCTCGCCCACGCGGTGTTCCTGGGGCTGCCCTGGTCCGCGCTCTGGGGCGGCGTGCTCATGGGCGCGGTCGTGCTGCCGCTGCTCCCGGCTCTGCGACGACGCGCATGATCTGGCTCGCCCTGCTGCCCTGGCTGGCCCTGACCGGTCACACGCTCGTCAACGCGATGCTGCTGCGGCGGCCACCCCGCGACGCCTCGGTCACGGAGCGCGTGGCGGTGCTGCTTCCGCTGCGTGACGAGGCGGACCGGGTGACGCCGTGCCTGGAATCCTTGCTCAGTCAGCGGGGCGTCCCCGAGCTGGAGATCGTCGTGCTCGACGACGGGTCGGCCGACGGCACGGCCGAGGTGGTGCGCCGGGTCGCCGGCGACAAGGTACGGCTGCTGACCGGCGCGCCGCTGCCCGCCGGATGGCTCGGCAAGCCGCACGCCTGCGCGCAGCTCGCCGCCGCGGCTGCGGGCAGCGACGTGCTGGTCTTCGTCGACGCGGACGTGGTCCTGGCCCCCGACGCCGTCGCGGGCGGGGTCGCGCTGCTGCGGTCCGCGCAGGTCACGCTGCTGTCGCCGTACCCGCGGATCACCGGGGCCGGCCGGCTCGTGCAGCCGCTGCTGCAGTGGTCGTGGCTGACGTTCCTGCCGCTGCGGCTGATGGAACGCTCACCCCGGCCGTCGCTGGCGGCGGCGGGCGGGCAGTGGCTGGTCGCCGACCGGACCGGCTACGAACGGGCCGGCGGGCACGCGGCCGTGCGCGACGACGTGCTCGAGGACATCGGGCTGGCCCGGGCGGTCAAGCGCTCCGGCGGCCGGATCGCCCTCGCGGACGGGTCGCGGCTGGCGGAGTGCCACATGTACGCGTCGTGGCGGGAGCTCGTCGGCGGTTACAGCAAGTCGATGTGGGCGTCGTTCGGGTCGCTGACCGGCGCGGCGGCCGTCGTGGTCCTGCTGATCCTGCTGTACGCGGCGCCGCCCGTGACCGCGATCCCGCTCCTGATGTCCGCAAGGGTGGATCTTGCGTTGGTGACGCTGTCCGCGTACGGGATCGGTGTGCTCGGAAGGGTGATCGCCGCGGCCGCGACGGGCGGGCGGACCTGGCCCGATCCGCTGGCGCAGCCGATCTCGATCCTGGTGTTCGGGTGGCTCGTCGCCCGGTCGTTCGTGTTGCGCCGGCGCGGCGCCCTGAGCTGGCGGGGGCGGCCGGTATGAGCAGAATCCTGGTGATCGGTGCGGGCGTCGGAGGGCTCGCCGCGGCGGCCCGGCTGGCGGCGGCGGGCCACGAGGTCGCCGTGTACGAGCAGGCGGCGGCGATCGGCGGCAAGCTCGGCCGCTACGAGCGCGACGGCTTCCTGTTCGACACCGGCCCCAGCCTGCTCACGCTCCCCCAGGTCTTCACCGACCTCGGCCTGACGCTCGACCCGGTGCCGCTGGATCCCGTGGTACGCCACGTGTTCCCGGATGGATCCACTCTGGACTCGTCAGCCGATCCGGAGGTCTTCCGCGACCGGATCGCCGACGCGTTCGGCGCGGGGGCGGCCGCGGACTGGGGCCGCTTCTGGAAACGCGCGGAACGCATCTGGGCGGCATCGTGGCGCTCGGTGCTGCAGCGCGAGGTGTCCCCGGCGACGCTGGCCCGCCTGTCGTGGCGCGTCGGCGACCTCACCGCGATCGCACCGGGCCGTACGCTGCGCACGCTCGGCCGCCACTACCTGCGCGACTGGCGGCTGCGGATGCTGCTCGACCGGTACGCGACCTACACCGGCGCGGACCCGCGTCGCGCGCCGGCCGCCCTCGCCGCGATCCCGTACGCGGAGCTCACCTTCGGCGGCTGGTACCTGCCCGGCGGCCTCGGCGTGCTCGGCACCGCCCTGCTCGACCGCTGCCGCGCCCTGGGCGTCACGATCCACACCTCCACGCCGGTCACCGCGATCCGCACGTCCGCGGGGCGCGCGACGGGCATCTCGCTGGCCGACGGCTCGGAGGCGACCGCCGACACCATCGTGTCCGATGTGGACGCCGCCACGCTCTACCGCGACCTGCTGCCGTCCCCGGCACGCCTGGCCGGCCTGTCCGACCGCAGCCTGGCCGGCTTCGTGCTGCTGCTCGGCGTGCGCGGCGAAACCCCGCAGCTCGCCCACCACACGGTCTTCTTCCCCCGCGACTACGACGCCGAGTTCGACGCGGTCTTCGGCGACCCCGCCCACGGCCGGCCCGCCCGGCCCCCGTCCGACCCGGCCGTCTTCGTCACCCGCGCCGAGGACCCGGCGGTCCACCCACCCGGCAGCGAAGCCTGGTTCATCCTGGTCAACGCACCCCGCCACGGCCGGTCCGCGGGCACGGTCGACTGGGAACGACCCGGCCTCGCCGACACGTACGCGGCGCACATCCTCGACCGCCTCGCGGCCCGCGGCCTCGACGTCCGCGACCGCCTGGAATTCGTGGAGACCCGCACGCCCGCCGATCTGGCGGCGGCGACGGGGGCCCCGGGCGGAGCGATCTACGGTACGGCGGGAGGACTGCTGCGGCCGGGCAACCGGGGCCCGGTGGACGGGCTGTACCTGGTGGGCGGGTCGACCCACCCGGGCGGCGGCCTCCCGATGGTCACCCTCTCGGCGAAGATCGTCGCCGACGCCATCGGGACGGCCTGAGCCGGGCGGATCAGGCGTCCTGGTATTCGATCGCCGCGGCGGCGGCTCCGCTGGAATCCTTCGGTCTCGGGCGTCGAGGCTCCCGGACAGGCGCCCCACCGCCGGTGTCGTCGTCCGGCCCTTCGCGCCGGAACGAGGACGTCTCCTCGGCGCCCTCGCGGCGCTTCCGCTTCCTGGCCGACCTGCTCACGGGCTGCTCCCTTCCACGCATTGTTTCGCGGGGAGACCGCACCCATGACTGTAGGACGGCCCTTCCACCGGCCGATAAGGTCGGCGAATGTCTTCTTTGTCGCCGGGAGAATTCGACGCGATCGCCGACGTGGTCCGCGACGCGCGCGTGGTGGCGATCGGCGAGAGTGCCCACCACGTCCGCGAGTACTACGACGTCCGGTTCCAGCTCACCCGGTTCCTCGTCGAGCGCTGCGGCTTCTCGGTGTTCGCGATGGAGTCCGGCTACAGCGAGGGCCTGGCCGTGGACGCGTGGACGCGCGGCGGCCCCGGCGACCTCGAGGAGCTGGCCGCGCGGCACATCACGTACCGGATGGGCCGGTGCGCGCAGATGCGGGAGCAGCTCGCGTGGATGCGCACGGCCGGGGTGGGCTTCAGCGGCATCGACGTGCCCGGCTCGGCCACGTCGCCGCTGCCCGCGCTCCTGCACCTGCGCCACCTGCCCCACGTCCGTCCTCAGGTCGACGAGATCATCGACCTGGTGCAGCCGTTCGCCCACCGGGAAGGTCTGGCGGCGTACGCCGCGTACGCGTCCATGCCCGAGGCTGACCGCGACCGGATCACCGCGCTGCTGGCGGGTCTGACCGCCGGCGACCTCAGCGGGACCGAACGGCGTGAGCTGCGGCTGTTGGTGCTGCTGGATCAGCTGCTGCGGGGTGATGTCGCGGCCCGGGATCTGGGCATGGCGGAGACGGTGCTGTCGCTGCTGGAGCCGGGGACGAAGGTCGTCGTCGGCGCCGCGAACGGCCACATCCAGCGAATCCCGATGGCGCTGCCGGGCGTCACGGTCCCGACCATGGGCGCCCATCTGACCCAACGGCTGGGCGACGCGTACGTGCCCGTCGCGCTGACCGCCGTCTCGGGCATCACGCCGACCCGCCGCCGCGACCCGGACGCACCCGGAGGCGTGTTGGTGATCGGTGCCGAGTTGCCGCCGCCTCGCAAGGACAGCGTGGAGGCGACGGGGGCGGGGATGCTGCTGCGCGACGCGCTCGGGACGGCGTCGTTCATCCGGGTGCTGGACGGCTGGCAGGAGACCGATGTGGCCGCCGCGTACGACGCCGTGGTCACCCTGGGGACGATCTCGCCGGCCGAGCAGATCTCGGCGGGCGTCGACGGTCGCTGACCGGTCCGGCTCCAGCCGCGGCGGATCAGCGCGCCGGCCGATGGCGGACAGGGTGAGATGCGGGCCGGGCGTGCGCCGCACTCCGGGACGTGCGGAGGCGGACGGTGGCGTCGACGCCGCTGCCCGGCGCCTGCTCGAGATTGATCCGCCCACCGCTCGCGCGGACGAGGCGTTCCACGATGGCGAGCCCCAGCCCGCTGCCGTCGTCGGCGGCGTCGGGGGCGCGCCAGAACCGGTCGAAGGCGCGGCGCCGGTCCGTCACGCTCATGCCGGGGCCCTGGTAGATGACGTGGACGGTCGCCGCGCCGTCGCGGTGGAGACGCCGGTCGATGCTCACGGTGCTGCCGGGCGGGGCCACCCGCAGCGCATTGGCGATCAGGTTGTCCAAGACCTGTTCCAGGGCGCCGTCGACAGAGCGCGAGCAGGCCAGCAGGTCGAACTCCTTGGGCACTGCAGCGGCCGCCCGCGGCTCCCGGCACACGTCGATACCGTCCATGTCGGGCAGGCCGAGGTCCAGCAGCACGAGATCGGCCCGCTCGGCGCCCAGCGCCTCCGCCCCGTGCCGACGCGATGCACGGCGAACCCGTAGCGGCCCAGCCCCTCAGTGAGCGGCCCGGCGATACGGTTGTCGTCCTCCACCAGCAGCACCGTCGTCGCTGCTCCGCTGGGCCCGGCACTCAGCATCGGGGTCCTCACCGCGTCGTCGTCGAGCATGGCCGCACCCTGGTATGGGCGCGGCCACGGATCGAATCAGCGGCGGCCTCAGTCGTCGTCGCCCTCGTCCGCCTTGGTCTTGACGATGGTCAAGTCCTTGTCGAGGTACACCTCGATCTCGCCACCGGAGTCCTGCGCGATCTCGACGGCGTACAGGCCGGGGTTCTCGACGTCGTGCTCGCTCTTCTTCACCGTGCCCGGATACTTCGCCAGCGCGGCCTTCTCGGCCTTCTCCTTGGTCTCACCGGTCAGCGGCTCCTCCTTCTGCTCGCCGGCCTCCGCGGCCGGCTGCTCGGCCGGCTGACCGCCGGCGGCCTGCTGGTTGGCCGCCGGGTTCGTGGCCGAGGTGGCGGGGTCGCTGGAGCAAGCCGTCAGACCACCGAGCAGGAGCAGGCCGGCGGGGATGATGAGCTTGAGCTTCACGAAGGGGCTCTCCTTGGTCGCGGACGGGGGTGTCCGCACACGTTCCGGCGGACACCAGAACGCCAGGCGGGTGCGTTCCAAGGACCGGCCAGCTGAAGGTTAGGAACCGGCCAAGTTCTCCCCAAAATGCCGCAATCGGTCGGCCGCGTGTCGGGACGTCGCACGTAACGGCGTCGCGCGGGAGCCCGGCTCGTCGTCAGCTCTTGAGGGAGGCGATGACCATGGACGGGATCCACAACACGGCGAACACCGCGACGATCGCCAGCACCGACGGCTGCGGTTGCTGGCGCCAGACGACCAGGTACGTGACGACCTGCGCGCCCAACGTCATGGTGTTGAGGGCCCGCATCCGCCGCGCAGGCCGAACCGCCACAGCGCCTTTCTTCCGATTGGTTTTCGGGGTGACGAACCACGTTTGTGCCGTGTCGCGGAAGCCCTTGATGTTGGCGATCGCATAGGTGTGTACGACGGACAGAGCGAACCAGCAGCAGGCCGGAATGTAGAGAAGGTTGACCCATCGACGATTCTTCACGACCGTCACGATCAGTGGCACGACGGCGCTGAACAACATCAACAGAATGATCGGCGCCACCGTGTATGCGACGGTACGCAGCGGGCCCTCGGGCGCCGTCCAGCCGCGCCGGGGACCGAAGGTGGCAAGCGCCGCGGCCAGCACGCTCCATACGGCGGACGCCTCGATGCCCAGTGCGGCGGTGTAGTAGGCGTTCTGCCGCAGCAAGCTCAGCTTCGTTTGCACGCCGAGCCCGGATCGCAGGACGGGCCGGAGGTTCTCCTTGAAGGTGCGGGCCGACCCGATCGCCCACCGTTCCTGCTGCCGCCGGAAGGCCTTGTAGTTGGGCGGCACCTCGCCGACGTTGGCCACGTCCTCGAGGTAGACGCCCCGGTAGCCGGCCAGGTAGAACCGGTTGGACAGGTCGATGTCCTCGGTGAGATGCCCGGCGCGGAAGCCGCCCACCGCGTAGAGGGCCGGCAGGTCGAACATGGCGCAGCAGCCCGAAAAGAGGATCATGTGACCGAGCCGTTGCCGGCCCGGCAGATCGGACAGGTAACAGGCCTCCTCGTTGATGGCCAGGCAGCGCTGGAAGTGGTCGGTGTGCCCGTAGTGGTAGAGCCGTTTGGTTTGGACGTAGCCGATATCGGGCGCGACCTCGATGGCCTCGAGGCAGCGCTCGATCGCGTCGGCCTGAGGACGCCAGTCAGCGTCCAGCAGATACATGTGGGAAAAGCCGCGTTCCCGTAGATATCCCTCCATGGTCGACAGGTTGCCCGCCTTGAATCCGACGTTGTCCGCACGGTGGAACAGGACGAACTTCTCGGACTCCCACAGTTCGACGTCAGTCCCGGCGTAGCGAGCGCCTTCCCTGCGGACGCAGCCGTGCTCGTCAGCCAGCCTCCGGAGCATCGCGATCGTCTCGGGGTCGTTCGAATCGTCACCGACGATGACGGTCTTGTTCCGGTAGGACAACTTCCCACAAGCCGCCACCGTGTCGGCGATCACCTCGCGCTCGTTGAAGGACACGATGACGACAGCGACCGATGCATCGGAGGAGACGGCCACCGTTGGCGGCCGCCGCCGCGACAGCGCCGCGAACGCATAGGCGTAGTTGTAGAAGGCGAAAAAGCCGAAGTACAGCGTCAACCCGATCAGAGCGGTCACCATCACCATCTGGATCATCACGCGCCAGACGGTACGAGAGGAATATTGCCGAGCCGCGTCGCATGTGAACGGTCGTCGTTCCGACGCGTTACGCCCCGGCCCCGGCGCGCTGCGGCGACTGCGGCTGGATGTCGATCCGGCGACGCGGAGGACCCCCGGCGGGGCCGGATCGCGCCGGCCGCGCGTGCGCCGGGTTGCCGCGACCGGCGGGCCGGGGGCATCGGAGGCGGATGGTGGCGTCGACGCCGCTGCCCGGTGCCTGTTCCAGGCTGATCTGCCCCCCGCTCGCGCGGACGAGGCGCTCGACGATGGCCAGACCCAGTCCGCTGCCGTCGTCGGCGGAGTCGGAGGCACGCCAGAACCGGTCGAAAGCGCGGCGCCGGTCCGTCGCGCTCATGCCGGGCCCCTGGTCGATGACATGTACGAGCGCCGTGCCGTCGCGATCGAGGCGCCGGTCGATGCTCACGGTGCTGCCGGACGGTGCCACGCGCAGCGCATTGGCGAGCAGGTTGTCCAGGACCTGCTCGAGGGCGCCGTCGACAGCCTGGACGAAGCCGAGGGGTGCGCCGCGTACCTGCAGGTCGACCTGGTGATCGGCGGCGAACGGCGCCCAGGTGGCGACGCGGTCGTCGATGACGGCGTCGGCGTCGACCGGTACGGGGTGCGTCGCCGTGTTGTCCAGGCGGGACAGGGCGAGTAGGCCCTGCACCATCCTTGAGCTTCACGAGGAGGGCTCTCCTTGGTCGCGGACGGGAGGGGTGTCCGCAGGCGTTCCGGCGGACACCAGAACGCTAGGCGGGTGCGCTCCAAGGGCCGGCCAGCCGAAGGTTAGGAACCGGCCAAGTTCTGCCCAAAACGCCGCAGCCGCGGATCGCGTGGCGATTCGCCATCGCGGACAAACAGGTCGATATCCCTACCTCGACCCCTCGCACATCGCAGTCCCGGCCGACTGATGTCTGGTCAGCGCCCCTTCCCACCGCCAGGACGGGCGCTCGTACAGGACCGTGAACCCGGCACCGCGGGCACGCTGTCCGCGGGGGTCAATGGTCGCTGAGGGCGAGGCGTACGCCGAATCCCGCGATGACCGTCCCCGTGATCCGGTCGAGCACCCGCCGCGCGAGCGGCCGTTGCAGCGCCCGGCGCAACCTGCGGGCCAGCAGTACGAGCACGGTCGACCAGACCGCACCGAGTCCGATGTGGACGGCGGTGAGCAGGAGCCCGGCGCCGAACGCCGGCGCGCCCGCCGGGATGAACTGCGGCAGCAGCGCCACGTAGAACGCGCCGACCTTCGGGTTGAGCAGGTTGGTCAGCGCCCCGCGCCGCCACCCGGGCAGGAACGCGTCGCCGGTGGGCTCCGGCGGGACGTCCGGGGCGATGCCGCGCCGGCGCAGGGTCGACCAGAGCATGGTCAGGCCCATCCAGGTCAGGTAGCAGGCCCCGGCCCAGCGCAGCACCTCGTACGCGACGTGCGAAGCGGTGAGCAGGGCGGTGACGCCGGCCGAGGTGAGGGCTCCCCAGGCGAGCGTGCCGGTCTGGATGCCGGTCACCACGCCCCACGCGCGGCGGGTGTCGCCGACTGCGGCCGTACGCAGGATCAGGGCCGTGTCCATGCCCGGCGTGAGGGTGAGCAGGCCGACAACCGCGATGAACGACAGGGTTGCACTGAGGGTGATCACGGGCCCTCAACCTACAGGGGGTGGACGCCGATGGGCAGCTCGCCGGTGGCGAGGTGGTCGAGGACCGTGGCGCGCAGCGCCTCGGCCGCGTGCGGGAGGATCGCGCGGCGGCGGTGCGCGAGGGCGATCGTGCGGCGCATGCCCGGCGGCGCGAGCGGGGTCGCGCGCAACAGGGGACGGTTGGCCAGCACCATGCTCGGCACGAGCGCGACGCCCAGACCCGCCTCCACGAACGCGAGGACCGCGTCCATCTCGCCGCCCTCGACCGCGAAGCGCGGGGTGACGCCGGCCCGCCGGCAGGCCTCGAGGGTGACGTCGCGCAGGTCGTAGCCGGGGCGGAACATGACCAGCGGGGTGTCGCGCAGGTCGGTGAGCGCGAGCTGGGTGTTGGGGGTGGGCGGGGGCCCGGCGGCGACGGAGGCGACCACGAGGCTTTCGCGCAGCACCGGCGCGGCGTGCAGGGCCGGGTCGGCGCCGTGTTCGGGCTGGACGATCAGGGCGAGGTCGAGGTCGCGGGCGAGGAGGTCGGCGATGAGGTCCTGCGAGCTGCCCTCGTTGACGTGCAGTTCGATGTCCGGGTGCTCCGTACGGAATCGGCGCAGCACCATCGGGACCAGTGACGAGCAGAGGCTGGGGGTCGCGCCGACCCGGACCCGGCCGCGGCGCAGGCCGACGATCTCCTGGACCGCGTCCCGGGCGGCGTCCGCGTCGGTGATCATGCGGCGGGCGAGCGGTAGCAGCGTCTCGCCGGCCGCGGTGAGGGCGACGGCGCCCCGGACCCGTTCGAAGAGGGGGGCGCCGAGCGCGTCTTCGAGGGTGTGAATCTGCTTACTTAAAGTTGGCTGTGAGACGCCCAGGGAATCGGCCGCTTGGGTGAAATGCCGGGTTTCTGCCACTGCTAGGAAGTATCGGAGCTGTTGAAGCTGCACGTCCATAGCCTACAGCTATGATCACCAGGTCGATCATGCATTAGACGAATCGCTCCGGCGTTCCTACCGTCCATGGGGTGGCGGTAGATACCAGAACTCCTCCCCCGAAGGCGACGGCCGAGCCCGCGAAGAAGGCGCTCGACAAGAAGGCGCCGGCGAAGCGGAGCCCCCGGGGCCTCAGCTCCTCGGTCTCGCTCAAGATCCTGATGGCGGTCAGCGGCCTGCTGCTTGTCGGTTTCCTGTACATGCACATGCTCGGGAACCTGAAGATCTTCTTCGGCGCCGACAGCTTCAACCACTATGCGCACTGGTTGCGCACCGTCGGCGTGCCGCTGCTGCCGGAGGACTGGTTCCTGTGGATCCAGCGGGCCGCGCTCACGGCCGCCGTGATCGGGCACATCACCGCCGCGACGGTGCTGGCCCGCCGCGCCCGCCGGGCCCGCCCGGTGCGCTACGTGCATCGCCCCAAGGTGCAGGGCAGCTACGCGGCGCGGACGATGCGCTGGGGCGGCGTGATCATCCTGCTCTTCGTGATCTACCACATCCTGGACCTGACCACCGGCACGCTGAACCCGGTCGCGGACCCGGAGCACCCGTATCGCAACGTGGTGGCGGACTTCGCGCCCGGCCGCTGGTACGTGACCCTGTTCTACGCGCTCGCCGTCGTGAGCGTCGGCTTCCACCTGCGGCACGGACTGTTCAGCGCCGCACGCACGCTGGGCCAGCGCACCCTGCGCGGCGAGCGCATCGCCCGGGCCACCGCCCTCGTCCTCTCCGTCGCCCTGGTCGCCGGCTACCTGTCGGTGCCGTTCGCCGTGCTCACCGGATTGGTGGACTGACATGACCGACTCCTTCTGGAACGAAGGCGACCCGATCGCCGACGGCGCGGCACCGGACGGTCCCATCGAGACCCGCTGGGAGCGCCGCAAGTTCTCGGCCAAGCTGGTGAACCCGGCCAACCGCCGCAAGCTCACCGTCATCGTGGTCGGCACCGGCCTGGCCGGCGGCTCGGCCGCGGCGACGCTCGCCGAGGCGGGCTACAAGGTGCGCTCGTACTGCTACCAGGACAGCCCGCGGCGCGCGCACTCGATCGCCGCGCAGGGCGGCATCAACGCCGCCAAGAACTACCGCAACGACGGCGACTCGATCTACCGGCTGTTCTACGACACGGTCAAGGGCGGCGACTTCCGCGCCCGCGAGTCCAACGTGTACCGCCTCGCCCAGGTCAGCGTGAACATCATCGACCAGTGCGTGGCCCAGGGCGTCCCGTTCGCCCGCGAGTACGGCGGCCTGCTCGACAACCGCTCGTTCGGCGGCACGCAGGTCTCCCGTACGTTCTACGCCCGCGGCCAGACGGGCCAGCAGCTGCTGCTGGGCGCGTACCAGGCGATGGAGCGGCAGATCGGCCTCGGCAACATCGAGATGAACGCCCGGCACGAGATGCTGGAGCTCATCGTGGTGGACGGCCGGGCCCGCGGCGTCGTCGTGCGCGACCTGGTCACCGGCGAGATCACCACCGACTTCGCCGACGCGGTCGTGCTCGCCTCCGGCGGCTACGGCAACGTGTTCTTCCTGTCCACCAACGCCAAGGGCTGCAACGTCACGGCGACGTGGCGCGCGCACCGCAAAGGCGCGCTGTTCGCGAACCCCTGCTACACCCAGATCCACCCCACCTGCATCCCCGAATCGGGTACGCACCAGAGCAAGCTCACGCTGATGAGCGAGTCGCTGCGCAACGACGGCCGGGTGTGGGTCCCTCGCAAAGCCGAGGACTGCGGGAAGCCTGCGGCCGACGTCCCCGAGGAGGACAGGGACTACTACCTCGAGCGGATCTACCCGTCCTTCGGCAACCTGGTCCCCCGTGACATCGCGTCGCGCGCGGCGAAGAACGTCTGCGACGAGGGCCGCGGCGTGGGCCCCGGCGGCCTCGGCGTCTACCTCGACTTCGCCGACGCCATCCAGCGGCTGGGCCGCAAGGCGGTGGAGGCCAAGTACGGCAACCTGTTCGAGATGTACCAGCGCATCACCGGCGAGGACCCGTACGAGGTCCCGATGCGCATCTACCCCGCCGTGCACTACACGATGGGCGGCCTCTGGGTCGACTACGACCTGCAGTCCACGATCCCGGGCCTGTTCGTGATCGGTGAGGCGAACTTCTCCGACCACGGCGCCAACCGGCTCGGCGCCTCGGCGCTCATGCAGGGCCTCGCGGACGGCTACTTCGTCCTGCCCAACACGATCAACAACTACCTCGCCGCCGGCCCGTTCGAGCCCGTCTCCCCGGACGACCCCGAGGTCGTCGAGGCGCGCACCCAGGTCGAGGACCGCCTCACCCGCCTGCTCGCCGTCGACGGCGACCGCACGGTCGACTCCTTCCACCGCGAGCTCGGCCACATCATGTGGGAGTACTGCGGCATGGAGCGCACCGAGGAGGGCCTCACCAAGGCGATCGGGCTGATCCGTGGCCTGCGCGAGGAGTTCTGGACCCGGGTCAAGGTGCCCGGCACCGGCGAGCAGCTCAACCAGAACCTGGAGAAGGCCGGCCGCGTCGCCGACTTCTTCGAGCTCGCCGAGCTGATGTGCATCGACGCCCTGCACCGCGCCGAGTCGGCCGGCGGCCACTTCCGCGCGGAGAGCCAGACCCCCGACGGCGAGGCCCTGCGTCACGACGACGAGTTCGGCTACGTCGCGGCCTGGGAGTACGGCGACGTGCCGACGCTCCACAAGGAAGACCTCACGTTCGAGTACGTCCACCCCAGCACGCGGAGCTACAAGTAATGGACATTCAGGTACGCGTCTGGCGTCAGTCCGGCCCCGAGGACAAGGGCCGGATGGTCACGTACGACGTCAAGGACATCTCCCCCGACGCCAGCTTCCTCGAGATGCTGGACGTCCTCAACGAGAAGCTGATCCTCGACGGCGACGACCCGGTCGCCTTCGACCACGACTGCCGCGAGGGCATCTGCGGCATGTGCGGCATGATGATCAACGGCGTGGCGCACGGCCCCGAGCGGGCCACCACCACCTGCCAGCTGCACATGCGCCACTTCAAGGACGGCGACACCATCGACGTCGAGCCGTGGCGCGCGGCGGCCTTCCCGGTCATCAAAGACCTCGTGGTCAACCGCGGCGCCTTCGACCGCATCATCGCCGCCGGCGGCTACATCACCGCCCCCACGGGCACGGCCCCGGACGCGCACGCCACCCCCGTCCCCAAGCCGGACGCCGACGCGGCCTTCGAGGCGGCCACCTGCATCGGCTGCGGCGCCTGCGTGGCGGCCTGCCCCAACGGCTCCTCGATGCTGTTCACGGCGGCCAAGGTCGCCCACCTCGGCCTGCTCCCCCAGGGCCAGCCCGAACGCGACAGCCGCGTCGTGGACATGCTGGAGGCCCAGGACGAGGCGGGCTTCGGCGGCTGCACCAACATGGGCGAGTGCACGACGGTCTGCCCGAAGGGCATCCCGCTCACGCTGATCGGCCGGCTCAACAACGACTACCGCAAGGCGGTCGGCAAGCGCTGACCCGCGTACGCCACCCAGAACGGCGGCCCGTCCCCGGACGGGCCGCCGTTCTGCATCATCGGCAGCTCACTACGCTGGGCGCGGATGGGTGAGATCATTGCGGCCGCGGCGGGTGTGTTCGCCGGGACGAACGTCGACGACCTCGTTGTGCTGACCGTTCTGTTCCTGTCGGCGCGCGCCTCCGGCCGTCCCCGGCCGTGGCACATCTGGGTGGGTCAGTACGCCGGCATCGCCGCCCTCGTCGCCGTCTCGGCGGTCGCCGCGCTCGGGTTGACGCTGGTGCCGGATCGGTGGGTCGGCCTGCTCGGGCTCGTACCCATCGCTTTGGGGGTGCGGGGCCTGGTCGCCGCCGTGCGGGACCGGGGCGACGGGCCGCCGGAGCCGATGACCGCGGCGAATGCGTTCGCCGTGGCCGGCGTGACCGTGGCGAACGGGGCCGACAACATCGCCGTGTACACGCCGGTGTTCCGCAGCCTGGGCCTGGGCGGCAGCGTCGTCACCTGCCTGGTCTTCGCCGCGCTGGTCGCCGTGTGGTGCGCAGTGGCGTCGTGGCTGGGATCGCACCGGCGGGTGATCGCGGTGGTGCAGCGGTACGGTCACTGGCTGGTGCCGCTGGTGTTCGTCGCGATCGGCGTCGTCATCCTGGTCGAGTCAGGGGTGCTCGGGCGGCTGTTCTGACGGCCGGGGCGCAGCGCCGCGGCGGCCGAGGTCAGGCACACCACCGCCGCCGCGATCATCGCCGGGCGTCCGCCGGCGTGGACCGCGGCCGAGCCGAGCGGGTTGGTCAGCGCCACTGGTCCGAACATGGCCGTGGTGGCGGTGGCCGAGACGCGGCCCAGCAGGTGGTCCGGCGTTCGGGCCTGCACCGCCGTGACCGCCGCGATCAGCGTCCACGGCAGCCCGATCCCGCTGAGCACCGCGCCGGCGATCATCGCCGGCCACCAGGGCAGGCACCGGCAGAGGGTGCCGGCCGCGAAGAGGACCGTGCCCGCGACGCCGGCGGCGAGTTCGCCGCGTGCGGCGATGAGGCGGCCCGCGGCCAGGCCGGCCATGATGGAGCCGGCGCCCTGGGCGCTGAGCAGCACGCCGAGGAACGTGCTCGGCAGCGCCATGTCGTCGACGACCACGGCGTACAGGGGTGCGCTCGTGAAGCCGGACATGCCGATGGCGATGCCGGCCAGGGCGACGGTCCGGCGGAGGGCTCGCGTACGCCGCAGGACGTCGAAGCCGGCCCGCAGCCCTCGGTCCCCGGCGCCAGGCCGCGACGGTACGGCCGTCAGCCGCAGCAGCGCGTACAGGACCACCGTGGTCAGCGGCATGAGCGCGCTGAGGACGGCGACCGCCGCGCCGCCGTGCCAGGCGTACAGGCCGGCGCCGGCGAGCGGAGCGACGAGTTTCATGCCTTCCTGGGCGCTGGAGCGCCAGCCGTTGACGTCGCCGAGCCGGTCCGGGGGCAGGGCGGCGGGCAGCAGCGCGGACTCGCCCGCGTCCAGCAGGAGGTAGCTCAGGCCGTACCCGAGGGAGACCGCGTAGATCAACCAGGCCTGACCCGCGGACCGGACGGTGACCAGCGTGAGGAGCGCGGCGGCCAGGGCCAGGTCGGTGCCGATGAGCAGCGGCCGGCGGGGTAGCCGGTCGAGGAGGGCGCCGAGCCAGGGTCCGGCGAGGGCCGGGGCGTAGACGCAGAGGCCGGCCAGGCCCGCGCGGGCGGGCGAGCCGGTCAGGTCGAGGATCCAGATGCCGGCAACGAGGGCCATGGCGCTGCTGCCGAAGCCGGATAGGACGGAGATCGCCACGAACAGCACGGCGTTACGGGACATGCCCGTCATCGTCGGAGGTTGAGTTCAGTCGTAGCAATGTGTCAACGTGACGTTGACAAGGCCTCGGTCAGCTTGCGGACTGCCAGTCGGACATAGCCCGGGAGCCGTCCATCGCCGACGGTGGCGAGGTCGTCGGCCGCCTCGCGCGCCAACGCGTACAGGCCGCCCGGAGGCGCGTCGACGGCGATCGCGACGGTGTCACGGACGAGGGCGGCGCGGGTGAAGCGTGCGGTCCAGCGCCGGTCGGCGGCGATGGCGCGGTGCAGGTCGGACACCGCTTCGCGGAGGACGACGATGCTGTGGGCGTACCGGAGATCCTGGTCCGTGCGCCGCGCCCGGGCCGCCGCCAGCAGTCGTTGCCGGCGCTGCTCGGCGGCCTGCCGGCTGGCCAGGCCGAGGGCGGCGGCGATTTGTGTCCAGGTCGCGCCGCCCTGCCGGGCGCGGTCGATGAGCTCGAGCTCCCGCTCGTCGAGCCGGGCCCGCGCGGGGCCGATCTCGGCGAGTTGATCGAGATCCGTCACTCTGTCAACAGTACGTTGACACCGTCCAGGATGCGGGTGAGGCCGAACGCGAACGAGTCCCCGGCGTCGTCGGGGCCGGGCGTGAAGACTCCCGCGTCGGAGGCCGCGGCGAGCGCGGGCAGCCGGTCGGGCCGGACGAAGTGGGCGATGAGCGCGGCATAGTCGCCCTCCGGCTCGCCGCTCATCAGCACCGCGCCGATCTGCGCCTCGCCCCGGACGAAGTTCAGCACCGTCATCAGCACCTCGAAGCGTTGCGCGTGGCTCAGCGAGGTGCCGTCCATGGCGGACAGTCCGCTGTCCAGCCAGGACAGCTGGCCGGGGTCGAGCGGCGGCCGGCCGGCGGTCACCTGGAGGATCCACGGGTGGGCGTAGTAGACGCCGCGCAGGGCTCGCGCCCAGACTTCCAGGGCGGGACGCCAGCCGTCCGGCGGCAGCTCCGGCGGCGGTCCGGGCGCAGCGTCCAGCATGAACGTGAGCAACTCGTCCTTGTTGGCGACGTGCCGGTAGAGCGACATGGGCGCGCTGCCCAGCCGTTCGGCGAGCCGGGACATCGACAGGGCGCCGAGGCCGTCGGAGTCGGCGATCTCCACGGCCGCGGCCACGATGCGCTCGCGGCTGAGCCCGCGCGCCGCCGGCCGCCGCGGTTCCTCCCAGAGCAGCTGCAGCGTACGGGGAATCTCGCCAGTCACGCGGTCATCGTACGGACGGGCCTTCCGCACCGGTGTGCGTATGGCATACGCTCATGCGTACGACATACGCACGAGATCGAGGGATGTCGAATGATGACGAGGGCATGGTGGCGGCGACCGTGGATCTTCCCGCTGGGGGCGGTGGTGGCGATGTTCCTGGCGTTCTCGCTTCCGCCGTACCTGAGCCTGGACCCGGGCCGCTCCCGGGTCCCGCAGCCGGAGACGCTCGGGGTGGCGCATTTCTGGACGCTCGTGCCGCACGTGCTGTTCGGCAGCATCGCGCTCGCGACCGCGGTGGTGCAGATCTGGCCCTGGTTCCGCCGCAGGCACCCGGCCTGGCACCGGCGCGCCGGCCGGCTGTACGTCTTCGGCGGCGTGCTGCCGGCCGGCCTGACCGCGCCGGTCGTGGGGTTCTTCACACCGTTCGGGCCGGTGACCGCGGCCAGCGACGTGCTGCTCGCGCTGCTGTGGCTGGCGATCACGCTCACCGGCTGGCGCATGGCCCGCCGTCGCCGGTACGCCGACCACCGCCGCTGGATGGTCCGCAGCTTCGCACTCACCGCCTCGATCATCTCGAACCGCGTCTGGGGCGTCGTGGCGGCCGTCGCGCTGACGCCGCAGCTCGACACCACTTTCCACGGCGACGGGAAGCTGCTCTCGTGGACCGTCTCGGCGATCGCCGCGTGGCTGGGGTGGACGCTGCCCCTACTGGCGGCAGAGTGGTGGCTCGACCGCGGCCGCAGCCGCCGGGTCCCCGTCACCGACCGGGGTGCCGCCCGGAGCCGGCCGCCGGTCCTGAGTGGCCGGTGACCCGGCCGGCACGAGGGCCGTCAGGATGAACGCGCCCACCACGAAGCCGGCCGCGGTCAGATAGGCGCGGGCATAGCCGTCGCGCAACGCCTCGACCGGGGCGACGCCGTCGGCCGCGTGCGCGCCGGTGACCCGGGCGGCCACCACGGCCAGCACCGCCAGCCCCAGCGCCGCCCCGGCCTGTTGCGCGGTGTTGGCCAGGCCCGAGACCAGCCCGGTGTCGTCCGGCCCGGCGCTCGCCATCGCGAGCATGATGATCGCCGGGATCACCACGCCGACGCCGAGGCCCATGACGACCAGGCCCGGCAGGACGTCGGTGGCGTAGTGTGCGGCGACCGGCATGCGGGTCAGGAGCAGCAGGCCGGCCGACAGCACGGCGAGCCCGGCCAGCAGCACGGGCTTCGCACCGAGGCGGGCGGTCAGCCGGGGCGCGGCGACCAGCGACACCAGGCCGATCACGATCGGTGTGGGCACGAACGCGAGCCCGGTGCCGATCGCGTCCAGCCCGAGCACCCGCTGCAGGAACAGCGCGTTGACGAACTGGAAGCCCATGCCGGTGGCGAAGACGAGGATCAGCGCGGCGCACGCGAGCAGGAGACGGCGGCTGCGCAGGACGCGCAACGGCACGAGGGGGTGACGGGCGGAACGCTGCCGGACGAGGAACGCGCCGACGAGCACTGCCGCGAGGATCCCGTACGCGAGGCTTCCGTCCACGATGGCGTACACGCCGGCCGACAACCCGACGGTGATCAGGGCCGCGCCGGCGACGTCGGTGCCCGTCCGCAGGCCGGGGCCGGTCTCGCGCGGGAGCACCCGCAGCGCCGCGATCAGCACCCCGGCGCCGATGGGTACGTTCACCAGGAAGATCCAGGGCCAGCCCGCGGCCTCGGTGAGCAGCCCGCCCGCGACGAAGCCGACCGCCGCGCCACCGGCCTGGGTGAAGCTGTAGACGCCGATCGCGCGCGCCTGGGCGGCCGGCTCGGGGTGCAGCCGCACGATCAGGCTGAAGATCACCGCCGAGGCGAGGGCGCCGCCGACGCCTTGCACGAAGCGGCCCGCCACCAGCAGGCCCGCGGTGCCGGCCAGGCCGCAGAGCAGGCTGGCGGCGGTGAACACGATCAGCCCGGCGAGGAAGACGGTCCGGGCGCCGACGAGGTCACCGAGCCGGCCGGAGAGCAGCAGGAGGCCGGCGAAGCCGACCAGGTATCCGTTGACGACCCAGGCCACCCCGGCGGCGGAGAAGCCGAGGTCGGACTGGATGGCGGGCACCGCGACCGCCACGATCGTGCTGTCCAGCACGATCATGAGCGCCATGGCGCAGAGCACGGCGAGGGCGGCGGCCCGGTGACGGGGGTATGCGAGAACGGCCATGGACCAGACCGTAACAGATAGTCCAGATGCAGACTATCTACTTCTCACGCAGTTGCCCGCTGCCGCGCCCGGCGTACCGGCCGGGGCCCCTCCCCCGGGCCGCTCTCGGCCAGCTGGTGGAGGGCCGCGACGAACGCCGTGCGGGCCGGCTCGGGCAACGCCTCGAGCGCCTCGGTGTGCACCCGGTCGACGATGCGCTGCCCCTCCTCGGCGACCCGGCGGCCCTCCTCGGTCACCGCGATGATCCGCGCCCGGCGGTCGGCCGCCGACGGGCGGCGCTCGGCGAGACCCCGGCGCTCCAGCTCGTCGACCGTGCTGACCATCGTGGTCTTGTCCAGGTCGGCGAGAGCGGCGATCTGGATCTGCGTACGGTCCTCCTCGAGCGCGTGCACCAGCACGCACTGCATCCGCGGGGTCAGCCCGACGTCGGCCAGCGCGGCGGCCAGCCGGTTGGACATGGCGTGACCGGCGGAGTTCAGCAGGCCCGTGAGGTCGCGGACGGTACGGGCGGGCACGTCGGAAGCCATGCTTGTGAGCCTATCCGCGGCGGCCGACGGTGGTGGACGACCGACGGGCCCCCGTTGCACCCGCCGGCCGTCGCCCTCACCGCGCGGCCAGCTCCGCCCAGCCCGGCGCCCTCGGGGCCGAGCGCAGCGGCATCCGCGCCTCCGCCGGCGTACGGTCCCCCTTGCGCTGATTGCAGCGCCCGCACGCGGCGACGGTGTTCTCCCAGGTGTTCGCGCCGCCGCGGGAGCGCGGCAGCACGTGGTCGATCGTGGACGCGACGCCGCCGCAGTAGCCGCAGCGCCGCCCGTCACGGCTCAGCACCCCGGCGCGCGACCAGCCGGGACCGCGGCTGTGCCGCCAGCGCGTCACCACGTAGCTGACGAGCCGTACCACCGTCGGGATCGGGAAGACCCCGATGCGCGCGTCCGGGCGGGCCTCCTGCACCACCGCGACCTCGCGGAAGAGCATCCGGATCGCGTGCCGGACGCTGACCCGGTGCAGCGGCCCGTAGTCGGCGTTGAGAACGAGGACCACGCTCACCGCGGGTCACCTCCCCTGTGGTCTGCCATGAAAAAGCCGCCCGGCCCCGGACAGCAGGGGGCGGACGGCGGTCGGCGCGCACGCGTCAACCCCGCTGGCAGCCCCTGCCGTGGTGCCGGAAGGCGGTCATGTGATCTCCCTCGGGCCCGGGGATCCGGGCCACGTCGTCGTGGTGAAGAAACTAGGACGAACGGGCAGGCACGGACAACGCAATTAATCGATCAGCGCGCGGCGTACGGCGGCGAGCAGCTGAACCAACCCGATCACGCCGAGCGCGACCCAGACGATCGCCGCGATCACGACCACGGTCCGGTCCCAGCCCGGGTGGACCAGGCCGGCGACACCGCCGACCACGAGGGCGCTGATGGCCACCGACACCCGGGTCGGGCGCTCACCCACGGTCACCGCGCCGAGGCCGCTCATCCCGCCGGCCGCCGCGCGGGCGCGGACGTACTCGTGCAGCCAGCTCACCGCCAGGGCCGCCACAACCAGCCAGCCCGGCACGCCGGCCACCCAGAACGCGGCCAGCCAGGCCAGCTCGCCCAGCCGGTCCGCCACCGAGTCGTAGACGAACCCCAGCCGGCTGGCCTTGCCGCTGATCACCGCCACCGCACCGTCGAACGCATCGGCGAAGCTCGCCAGCAGCACGAGGACCGCGCCGGCGAGCAACGGCACGAACGGCACACCCGCGCAGAGCAGCAGGCCGACCGTGGTCACCGCGCTCGGGCCCGCGCCGAGGCGGGCGAGCAGCCCGCCGCCGCGGTACGCCAGCCGGATCCAGCCGCGCACCACCGGGGAGGCGGTGCGCGGGTCGAAACCGCCGTGCAGCGCCGACCAGGCGACGGCGTACTGCTCCCAGGTCACCGGTCAGGCGGCGGCGGGCGTGGCGGCGCCGGCGGACAGCTGCTGCCACACCTCGCGGGTCGCGGGCGACCGGTTCATCGTGATGAAGTGGATGCCCGGCACACCCTCGTCGAGCAGCCGCCGGCACATGTCACTGCACAGCTCGATGCCGAGCTTGCGCACGGCGGCTTCGTCGTCGGCGATGCGCTCGAAACGCTCGAGCAGCGCGGGCGGGAACGGCGCGCCGGACAGCTGCGCCGAGCGAGCGATGGTCGCCATTCTCAGGACGGGCATCACACCCGGCACGATGGGCGTGTCGCAGCCCGCCGCGGCCACCCGATCGCGCAGCCGCAGGTAGTCGTCCGCCTCGAAGAACATCTGGGTGATGGCGAAGTCGGCGCCGGCACGGCACTTGCGGATGAAGTTGCGGGTGTCGCTCTCGATGTCGGGCGAGCGGGGGTGCTTGTACGGGAAAGCGGCCACCCCGACGCTGAAGTCGCCGGCCTCACGCAGCAGCCGGACGAGGTCCTCGGCGTACAGCACGCCCTCGGGGTGGCGGACCCACTCGCCGTTGGGGTCGCCGGGCGGGTCGCCGCGCACCGCGAGCACGTTGCGGATGCCGGCGCCGGCCAGCCGCCCGATGACGTTGCGCAGCTCGGCGACCGAATGGTTGACCGCGGTCAGGTGCGCCATGGGCAGCAGCGTCGTCTCGGTGGCCACCCGCTCGGTCACTTCGACGGTGGTGTCGCGGGTGCTGCCGCCGGCGCCGTACGTGATCGACACGAAGTCCGGCCGCAGCGGCTCGAGCTCGCGGATGGTCTGCCAGAGCAGCCGCTCGGCCTCGCGCGTCTTCGGCGGCATGAACTCGAACGAGAATGTGGGCTTCGGACGACGGATCAGCGTACCGATCGCGGGCGACGCCGGGAGGCGGGAAGGAAGTCCGAGAGACACACCCCAGACTCTACCGGCTGGCGCCTTTCCCCAGACCCGCTAGGTTTGGCGCCGTGACCTCCCCGCTCGAGCGCGCCGGCCTGCGCCCCCGCGTCGACAAGGCCCTCGCCGCGTTCCTCGCGGCCCAGCGCACGCGCCTGCTCGCGATCGACGACGCGCTGGCCGACGTGGCGGACGCCCTGGAGGCGTTCGTGCTGCGCGGCGGCAAGCGGCTGCGGCCGGCGTTCGCCTACTGGGGCTACCGCGGCGCGGGCGGCATCGACGCCGACCACGTCGTCGCCGCGGTGGCCGCGCTGGAGCTCGTCCAGGCCAGCGCGTTGATCCACGACGACCTGATGGACCGCTCGGACACCCGGCGCGGCGAGCCCTCCGTGCACCGGCGTTTCGCGTCGCGGCACGCGGCCGCCGCCTGGCGCGGCGACGCGGACGCGTTCGGTGACAACGCCGCCGTGCTCCTCGGCGACCTGGCCCTCGTCTGGTCCGACGAGCTGCTGCACAGCTCGGGCGTGGGCCTGGAGGAGCTGGCCCGGGCCCGGCCGGTCTTCGACGAGATGCGTACGGAGGTGACGGCCGGTCAGTACCTCGACGTGCTGACCCCGGTCACCGGCGACACGTCGCTGGAACGCGCCGGCAAGGTCGCCCGCTACAAATCGGCCAAGTACACGGTCGAACGCCCGCTGCTGCTCGGCGCCGCGCTGGCCGGCGCGCCGCCCGAGGTGACCGGCGCCTACTCCGCGTACGGGCTGCCGCTCGGCGAGGCGTTCCAGCTGCGCGACGACGTGCTGGGCGTCTTCGGCGATCCCGCGCAGACCGGCAAGCCCGCCGGCGACGACCTGCGCGAGGGCAAGCGGACGTACCTCATCGCGGCGGCGTACGAGGCGCTGCCCGCGGCCGGGCGCAGCGAACTGGACCGCGGCCTCGGCGACTTGAAGCTGGACGACGCCCGGGTGGAGCGGCTGCGCGCGCTGATCACCGACAGCGGCGCGCTGGCCCGCACCGAGACCCGGATCACCGCGCTGACCACCGAAGCGCTCGCCGCGCTGGACACCCCGGTCATCGAGACCGAGGCACGCTCGGTGCTGCTAGCCCTGGCCGACGCGGCCACCCGCCGCGCGGTGTGACAATCCGGCGGCGATGAGGATGATCCCGGCGAACTCGAGGCCCGTGCGCAGGCCGGCGACGAGGCCGGGCACGACGGCGGAGGACGTGAGCCCGTCCCACGCGGCGAAGGGGTTGTGGATCGCGACCTGGTAGGGCAGCAGCACCGACCGCAGCCCGTAGTCGATCCGCAGCACCGCACCGAGCACGAGCAGGACCGCTCCCGCCACCACCCAGGGCCGGCGCACCCCGACCACGGCGCCGAGAACGGCGACCAGCCCCGCCGCGACGGGCACTGCGGCGAGCACGCTCAGGGCGGCGCCGGTGGACCACGGACTCTGGTCGGTGCGCCCGAGGGCGGCCTCCGCGGCGATCCGGTTCGCGGTGTCGGCGATCCGGACCACGGGGTAGCCCACGACGATCACCATCGCGGCACCGCCGCCGAGCAGGGCGCCGCGGGTGGGCACCGCGCCGCCGCCGAGCGACGCGACGAGCAGCAGGGTCACCACGAGCAGCATGAGCCCGGCCTCGCGGTAGTCACGCCACGCGATCTCATCGATCAGGTCCGGCTCGTGGCCGGTCGCCGACGTCGCGGTCCAGAAGTATTGACCGCTGAGGTTGACCTTCTCCGGCATCGTCATCAGCGCGTGCACCGTAAGCACTGCCAGAGCGGCGAGCAGAGGACGGTTGCGGGGCTCGGCCCCCGCGTGGATCACCAGGAGGCCGAAGGCGGCCACCGCGGCCCAGGGCAGCACCGGAGCGCCCGCCAGCACGCCGAACGCGTGCACGGCGGCCAGGAATGCGGAGCCGGCCAGGAGGATCGGGCGCAGAGGCACCGGCGCATCGTGTCACATATCGACGGGTTTGCGCCGACCCGTCCTCGCGCGCAGCAGCCGGAGCACGGCGCTGCCCTCGCCGGCCCGGGGCTCGCGCTGCACGCCGCGCCGGCCCAGCCACACCCAGACCGAGAGCGTGAGCAGCACCATCGCGAAGCCGAACAGCAGGTCCTCGACCGGCGCGTACGCGATCCGCCAGCCGACGATCGCCGCCGGGTCGTAGATCACGATGTGCCGCCCGGTCAGGATGCCGTTGGACAGCAGCTGGAAGACGATGATGATCGGATACGTCGCCCAGAACACGACCCGCCGCACGAGCCGGGTCCGCAGCACGAACAGGTCGATCAGCACCGAGCCGACCACGCCCAGCAGGGCCGCCGCCGTGTAGCTCACTCGTCACCGTCCCCGGCGGGCCGGCGCAGCACCGCGCGGACCGCCTCGAAGCCCAGCACCGCGCACACCGGCACCACGACGAAGAAGAGCACCTCGTCGAGCGGCAGGCCGCCGGGCAGGAGGATCCCCGTGGTCTGCTCGGGGTCGAAGGTCCAGTGCCCCGCTGCGATCGCCGCCAGGTCCCACAGGACGAAGACGACGATCACCGGCAGCAGTGTGAGCAACAACCGGCGCCAGCGGCGCAGCACGTTGACCTTGAGCACCGGCTCCAGCCACAACGCGCAGACGAGGCAGCCCGCGAGCACGAGCAGGTAAGCCAGGTGGCTCATCGACGCCGCTCAGAACCCGAGCGCCTGGGCGCGCCGCTTGACCTCGCGGGCGCGGTCGCCGCCGAGCGCCACCGCGCCCGAGCCGCCGAGGGTCTCGTCGGGCTCGTACAGCCACCCGAGCGCCTCTTCGTCGTTGTACCCGGCGTCATGGAGCAACGTGAGGACGCCGGGAAGGTGCTTGAGCGCGATGCTGTTGGCGATCAGCTCGGCGGGCACCACGCGGATGCCGTCGCGCTTGACCGCGAGCAGCGCGCCGTCGCGGATCATCTGGTGCACCTTGCTGATCGACACGCCGAGCCGCTCCGCCACGTCGGGGAGGTTGATCCACTCGGCCGGGCCGGCCGGCTGTCCGGCCGCCGGGCCCACGGTTACGGAATCGGTCACCCGACCAGCCTGCCACGGGCCGTGCCCGCGGCACCACGCGGAGCCCCTGACCCCCGCCGGGACGGTCCCGGCCCGAGATCTTTGGAGAGGTCGCGATGACCCTGTGGCGGAGAACCCGCACCGAGGTGGCCGGCGCGTGGCGATCACTGCGTTACGACCTGGGCCGCCGCGAGCCCGATGAGACCGGCGCGCGGGCCGGTATCCCGCCGGCGCACCCGGACGTGACGTCGACCGGCTACAGCACGTTCGGCGGCGCCGGCCTCACCGGCGGGCTGCACACCTCGTACGGGCCCGGCTACGCCCGCCGCCCCCGGCGCCTCGTGGCGGTCACGGCGTTCGGCACGCTGGCCGTCGCGGGCGCGGCGGGCAGCTACTTCGCCGTGGTCAACGGGCTCGGCGCGATGCTGGGCGAGCAGCCGGCGGGCGCCGAGCCGTACCCGCTGGCCGCGGCGGCGCCGGACGGGACGACGGGCGAGACCTCCAACGAGGGGCTCGGCCGGGGGCCGCAGGAGGCGCCCGCCCCCGCGGAGGCACCGGCCGCCGCCGGCACGGTCCGGACCGTGCCGCACACCCTCGCGACCACGGGTACGCCGGACAGCCGCGGCGCCGTCGTCCTGCCGACCCCCCGGCGTACCTCCGTGCACCGGACGTCACCGGCGACGGCGCCGACCCCGTGCGACTGCCTCACGCCGCCGGTGCCGACGCCGACCGCGGCGCCGTCCACGCCGCACAGCCCGTCGCCGACGCCCTCGCCGAGCGTCCCGGACGAGGACTCCCCGTCGCCCGATCCGACGTACCCGGCCCCGGAGCACCCGAGCGGTACCGAGCGGGCACGTGTCACACCCGGGGACTGATCCGATTTATCACGATAAGAGGGTCGTGGCCCGTCCCGACCGCGGCCCGATATCGTGCATCTGCGCAGCTCGTCCGGAGTGCGCCGTACCCATTCGGTCTCAGCTGTGACATCCTGGACCGCCTTTCCCGGAAGGGCACATACACTTCACGCCGATGGACACGACTGTCGCCGACACGTTGATCGGCACGACGATTGACGGGCGCTACCGGATCACCGGGCGCGTCGCCCGCGGCGGCATGGCGACCGTTTACACCGCCGTGGACGACCGGCTCGGGCGTACCGTCGCACTGAAGATCATCCACCCGTCGCAGGCGACGAACGTGCACTTCGTCGACCGGTTCACCGACGAGGCCAAGACGATCGCCCGGCTGACCCACCCCAACGTGGTGGCCGTCTACGACCAGGGCCGCCACGAAGGCCTGCCCTACCTGGTGATGGAGTACGTCCAGGGCCGCACCCTGCGCGACCTGCTCACCCAGCGCCGCCGCCTCAACCCGGTGGAGGCGCTGGCGATCCTCGAGCAGATGCTCGCCGCCATCGCCGCCGCGCACCGCGCCGGCCTGGTGCACCGCGACGTGAAGCCGGAGAACGTGCTGGTCGCCGAGGCGCCCAGCGGCGGCATCGCCAACCTCGTCGACGCCGTCGTCAAGGTCGCCGACTTCGGGCTGGCCCGGGCCGTCGAGGCCAGCGCCGACGAGGGCGGCCAGCTCATGGCCACGGTCGCGTACGTGGCGCCCGAGCTGGTCACCGACGGCCACGCCGACGCCCGCACGGACGTGTACTCGGCCGGCATCGTGCTGTTCGAGATGCTCACCGGCCGGGTGCCGTACGACGGCGACGAGCCGGTCGAGGTGGCGTGGCAGCACGTGGACAACGACGTGCCGGCCCCGTCGAGCATCGTCAAGGGGCTGCCGACCGTCCTCGACGACCTCGTCGCCCGCGCGACCCGCCGCGACCCCGGCGCGCGCCCCACCGACGCCGGCGCGCTGCTCGCCGAGGTGCAGGTGGTCCGCGACGACCTGGGCGCCGCCAACGTCGAGACGGCGCTGCTGCGCCAGGTGCCCGCCCGGCCCGCGGTGGCCGACGCCACCGCGCTCGTGCCCGCGGTCACCTCGGTGATGCCGCCCGCGACAGGGGACCGGCCACCGTGGGCGCGCCTGCCCGAGCAGGCCGGCGCCCGCGGCGCGCGCCGCCGCCCCGACGCCCCGGCCCCGGGTGAGTACGGCGCCGTCGGCCGCTTCGGCGACCGCCGCCGGCTGCTCATCCTCGCCGCCGTCGCCCTGATGGTCCTGACGATCATCGGCAGCACCTGGTGGGTGACGCTGGGCCGCTACACCGACGCGCCGCAGATGGTGAACATGACCCGCTCGCAGGCCGAGCAGGAGGCCAAGGCGAAGGGCTTCGAGCTGCGCTTCGACGACGGCCGCTACGACGAGAACGTGCCCAAGGACACCGTCCTGGCGCAGGACCCGCCGGCCACCGAACGCCTGGTCAAGGGCGGCGTGCTGACCCTGACCCTGTCGCTCGGCCCGGAGCGCTACCTGGTGCCCGACGTGGTCGGCATGGAGAAGGCCGCGGCGAAGGGCGAGATCGAGGGCACCAAGCTCAAGTTCAAGGAGGGCGCCGGCAAGTACAGCGACACCCTCCCGCAGGGCGTGGTCATCTCCATCGACCCCAAGGCCGGCGAGTCCCTCAAGCCCGGCGCGACCGTCACCGCGGTGATCAGCAAGGGCAAGGCCCCGATCACCGTGCCGCAGGTCGTCGGCAAGAACGTCAACGACGCCCGCGCCCAGCTGCAGGGCCTCGGCCTGAGTGTGGTCGAGCAGTACAAGGACAGCGACCAGCCCGCGGACACGGTCATCGGGCAGTCGCCGGAGCAGGGCACCGGCGCGGAGAAGGACGACGAGATCAAGCTCGACGTCAGCAAGGGCCCGCCGCAGGTCACCGTGCCCGACCTCACCAACCAGCCGTGCCAGCAGGCCGCCCAGGCGCTGCAGAACATGGGCCTCACGGCGAAGATCAACTTCAACCCCAACGGTCTGGTACGGCAGCAGTCCCCGGGTCCGAACACCCCGGTGCCGCCGCAGACGGAAGTAGTGCTCAATTGTCTGTAAGCCGTCCGGTGGGGTCGCACACGAAGACGTCGGGCGGCCTCGCCAAGGCTGCCCTGCCTTATGCGGACGCGGCGGGCTCCGAGGCGGTGCAGGTCTACGTCTCCAACTCCCGCGGCTGGGCGCTGCCGCCGGGCGACCCGAAGCAGGACACATTGTTCCGCGACGGATGCGGCGAGCGGGGGCTGCCGGCGTACATCCACGCGTCGCTACTGGTGAACCTGGGCTCCCCCACCGAGCTCACGGTCACCCGCTCGGTCGAGACCCTCGAGCACGCCCTGCGACGCGGCGCGGCGATCGGCGCCACGGCGGTCGTCTACCACGCGGGCAGCTCGGTCGACCCCGCCCACGACGACAAGGCGATGCACCAGCTCCGCGAGGCGCTGCTGCCGCTGCTCGACCGGGCGGCAGCCGAGGGCCTGCCGAAGCTGCTCGTCGAACCCAGCGCCGGCGGCGGTCGCAGCCTCGCGTCCAAGGTCGAGGACCTTGGGCCGTACCTGGCGGCGGTCGAGCACCACCCGTGGCTCGGCGTCTGCTTCGACACCTGCCACGCCTGGGCGGCCGGCCACGACCTGGCCACCCCGGGCGGCATGACGAAGACGCTGGACTCGCTGGTCGCGACGGTCGGCCCGGACCGCCTCATGCTCGTGCACGCCAACGACTCCAAGGACGACTGCGGCTCCACCCGCGACCGCCACGAGACGATCGGCAAGGGCCGCATCGGCACGGCGGCGTTCGCGGAGCTGCTCGCCCACCCGGCCACGGCGGGCATCCCGGTGATCGTGGAAACCCCCACCGAGCAGCACGAGGGTCACGCCGCGGACATCGCCCTGCTCAAGGACCTCCGCCCGGCATGAGCTCCGGCGAGGATTTGGGGCTGCCCGCCGCGCTCTCGGAGGCCCACGAGCGGGGCTTCGACTACGACGGCGGCGACGGTGTCGACTTCGAGCCGTACGAGCACTTCATGACCGCGGCGGAGACCGTGGACTGGTGGCGTTCGTGGACGGGCGACGCATCGGCGACCCGGGCCCCGTTCAGGGTGTTCGGTCAGGACGGCACCGGTGGCGTGGCGGCGTTCTGGATGGTCCGGCCGGATGCGCCGCTGGAACACCAGCCGGTGGTCTTCCTCGGCTCCGAGGGCGAGACCGGAGTCGTGGCCGGCGATCTCGCGTCCTATCTGTGGCTGCTGGCCGACGGCTTCGGACCTTGGGAGGCCACGGCGTATCCGGAGCACGAGCACACGCCGCGCCGGGACGCGCGGCTGACCGGCGTGGCGGAGCGTCATGCGGCCTCGGCCCGCCGGTCGGCCGCCGAGATCATCGCCGCTGGGCGGGCGGAGTTCCCCGACTTCGAAGACCTGATCCAGGCGCAGTGCCGCTAGAAGTGTCCCGCGGATTTCCGCGCCGAGTAGCCGGTCTCTTCGGGCAGGCGCAGCCCGGACCCGCCCGGACTCATGTGAACACCTGTTAACTTCGCCCGCATGCTCACCGAACCGACGACCGTCGCCGCCCTGCCGGGGCCTCGTGGCCTTCCCCTGCTCGGCAACCTGCCCGCGTTCGCCCGCGGTGGCACGCCGCACAAGGCGCTCTACCGGTGGCGCGAGCGGTACGGCCCCACGTACCGGATGCGCCTGCCCGGCACGACCGCCGTGGTCACCTCGGAGCCGGCCGTCGTCGAGGCGGTGTTCCGGGAGCGCCCCGGCGTCTTCCGCCGGGGCCGGTTCGTCTCCGACCTGATCGACGAACTCGGCGGGTACGGCCTGTTCAGTGCCGAGGGCGACGACTGGCGCCGGTTGCGCCGCATCGGCACCCGCGGCCTCACCGGCGCGTCCCTGCGCGCGTCGTTCG
This sequence comes from Actinoplanes sp. NPDC049316, assembly GCF_040677315.1. Classification (NCBI taxonomy): domain Bacteria; kingdom Bacillati; phylum Actinomycetota; class Actinomycetes; order Micromonosporales; family Micromonosporaceae; genus Actinoplanes; species Actinoplanes sp. NPDC049316. The sequence goes on from NZ_JBFAQM010000009.1 coordinate 62,477, forward strand.
GCACGGTCGCCGCGTCGGCCGCGCGGCTGCGCGACCGCTGGCGGGCCGCGGCGGACACCGGCGAGCGCGTCGACGTGCTCGACGATCTGACGCGGTACACGCTCGAGGTGGTGACCGGCGTGACCATGGGGCACGACCTCGGCGCGGGCGGTGACGGCGGGTTGCACCGGCACCTCACGCTCGTGTTCGCCGCGCTGCGGCGCCGCCTGAACAGCCCGCTGCCGTACTGGCGGTTCGTGCGGCTCCCCGCCGACCGCCGGGTCGACGCGGCCGTCGCCGAGGCCCGGCGGGTCATCCTCGAACGGTACGGCGAAGCCCGCCGCCGGATGGCCGAGGGCGGCACCCCGGGCGACTTCCTGACCGCGCTGGCTCGCGCGGATCTCGACGGCGATGACCCGCTGAGCGCGTCGGACGTGGTGGGCAGCGTGCTCACCATGATCGTCGCCGGGCAGGAGAGCACCGCGGCGGCGACCGCCTGGGCCGTGCACTACCTGGCCACGCATCCGGACGTGCAGGCCCGCGTGCGCGCCGAGGCCGCCGAGGTGCTCGGCCCGGACGGCACGCCGGGCGACGCGTCGGCCCTGACCCGGCTGCGGCTCGCCGGCGCGGTGGTCGACGAGGCGCTCCGCCTGCGGCCCCCGTCGCCGTTCGTCATCATGGAGCCGCTGGCCGACACCACGGTCGGCGGCCTGCGCGTCGGCAAGGGCACGCCGATCTTCGTGCTGCAGGCGTACGGCTCGGCCACCGACGCGGACCGGTACCCGGAACCCGGCGAGTTCCGCCCCGACCGGCAGCTGGGCCACGCGACGCCGGGGCAGCAGCCGTACCTGCCGTTCGGCAGCGGCCCGCGGGTCTGCCCGGGCCGCAACCTGGCCCTCATGGAGGCGACGCTGCTGGTCGCCATGGTGTGCCAGGCGTTCACCATGGAGCCGGACACGTCCGCCGGCCCGGTGGGCGAGCGGGAGACGTTCGCGCTGTTCCCGACGAACCTCGCCGTCCGGCTCAGTGCGGCGTGATGTCGTAGTCGAAGACGTACCGGTGCTCGCCCGAGCTGTTGTCGATCTCGAACGTGCCGGTGAGGCCGGTGAGCTCGTCCGTACCCGAATCCGGCACGACCCGGACGGTCAGCGTGCCCGACCCGCGGTCCATGAGACCGAAGTGCTGCAGCACGAAGCTGCCGCTGCGGCCGTGCAGCGTGCCGGTGATGCGGTCGATGGCGACGTAGCCGGCGGAGCCCTCGACCGGGGTGCCGACCGACAGCATCTGGGCGCGGCCGGTGCCGGTGAGGTCGCCCTCGATCGTCTTGTGGACCCGCATGCGGCCGAGCGTCTCGTCGTCGGTCGACAGCGGCTCGAACGTGGTGGTGAAGGTGCCGGTGGCACGGCGGCTCATCGCGGGTTCTCACTTTCGGTGGCGGGTCGGACGCGCCGGCTCAGGCGGCGCGCAGGAGGCCGGAGAGGACCTCGATCGTGCGGTCGATGTCGTCGTCGTCCACGTCGAGGTGGGTGACCGCGCGGGCCAGGCGGGGCAGCATCACCGTGATGCGGACGTCGCGTTCCGCCGCCCGGGCGACCAGCGTCGGCGCGTCCATCGGCGCCTTCGTCAGGTCCAGCGGGACGAGGTTCGTGCGGACCTCCGCGGCGTCGACCACGCCGAAGGGTTCGAGGGCCTCGGCGAGGCGGCGGGCCCGGGCGTGGTCCTGCGCGAGGCGCTCGACGTGGTGGTCGAGGGCGTACCGGCCGGCGGCCGCGAGGATGCCGACCTGGCGCATGCCGCCGCCCATCCGCTTGCGGAGCTGCCGGGCCCGGGCGATGCGCTCGGCGGAGCCCACGATCAGCGACCCGACCGGCGCGCCGAGCCCCTTCGACAGGCAGACCGACAGGGTGTCGAAGAGCTGCCCGTACGCGAACAGCGGCACCCCGTCCGCGACGTGCGCATGCCAGATGCGGGCGCCGTCGCAGTGCAGCGCCACACCGGCGTTCACGGCGACCTCGTGCAGGCGGTGCAGCGTGGCCAGCGGGACGACGCCCCCGCCGCCGAGGTTGTGGGTCTGCTCGACGGCGATCGCCCTCGTCGGCACCGACGGGTAGCCGGCCGGGCGGATCATCGCCGCGATTTCGTCGACGTCCAGCGCGGCGCCCCGCGAGGGCCAGGTCCGGGTCGAGATGCCGCCCAGCGCGGCCGCGGCGCCCAGCTCGTACGTGACGACGTGCGCGTCAGCCCCGGCGAGCAGCTCCTCCCCCGCCGGCACGACCAGCTGCATCGCGATCTGGTTGGCCATCGTGCCGGACGGGGCGAACAGCGCCGCCTCGTGCCCGAACAGCCGCGCGACGTGCGCCTCGAGCTCGTTGACGGTCGGGTCGTCGCCGAAGACGTCGTCGCCCACCGGCGCGGACGCCATGGCCGCACGCATCTCCGGCGTCGGCCGGGTGACGGTGTCCGAGCGCAGGTCAGCCACGGAGCATCTCCGCCACGAGGAACGCCAGCTCCAGGCTCTGCTGGGTGTTGAGCCGCGGGTCGCAGGCGGTCTCGTAGCGGTCCGGCAGGTCGAGGTCCTCGATGCCCTGCGCGCCGCCGAGGCACTCGGTGACGTCCTCGCCGGTCAGCTCGACGTGGATGCCGCCGGGGTGGGTGCCGAGCCCGCGGTGCACCTCGAAGTAGCCGAGCACCTCGTCGACGATCCGGTCGAAGTGCCGGGTCTTGTAGCCGTTGGACGACTCGTGGGTGTTGCCGTGCATCGGGTCGCACTGCCACACGACCTTGGCGCCCGACGCGCTCACCTTCTCCACGATCGGCGGGAGCGCCTCGCGCACCTTGCCGTTGCCCATCCGGCTGATCAGCGTGAGCCGGCCCGGGACGTTCTCCGGGTTCAGCTTCTCGCACAGCTCGATCGCTGTCTCCGGGGAGGTGCCGGGGCCGAGCTTCACGCCGATCGGGTTGGCGATGCGGCTGATGAAGTCGATGTGGGCGTGGTCCAGCTGGCGGGTCCGCTCACCCACCCAGAGGAAGTGCCCGGACAGACCGTACGCCCTGCCGTCGGAGACCCGGGTCAGCGCGCGGTCGTACTCCAGCGCCAGCGCCTCGTGCGAGCAGTACAGGCTGACCGTCCGCAGCGCCTCGTCATCGGTCATGCCGCAGGCCCGGATGAAGTCGAGGGCCCGGTCGATCTCGCGCGCGATGGCCTCGTAGCGCTCACCGGCGGGCGACGCCCGGACGAAGTCCTTGTTCCAGTCGTGCAGACCCGCAAGATCGGCAAGACCACCCGCGAGGTACGCCCGCAGCATGTTCATCGCCGCGGCGCTGTTCGCGTACGCCCGGATCATGCGCTGCGGGTCGGCGACGCGGGCCGCCTCGTCCGCCTCCAGCGAGTTGATCAGGTCACCGCGGTACGCCGGCAGCCCCAGCGAGTCCGTCGGCGCGGAGCGCGGCTTGGTGTACTGCCCGGCCACCCGGGCCACCTTGACCACCGGCATGGAGGCGCCGTACGTGAGCACCACCGCCATCTGCAGCAGCGTGCGCGCGTTGGCCAGCAGGTGGCTCTCGGTGTTGTCGGCGAAGGTCTCGGCGCAGTCGCCGCCCTGCAGCAGGAAAGCCCGGCCCTCGCACACCTCGGCGAGCTTGTGACGCAGCTGGTCGACCTCGTACGGCGCGACGATCGAGGGGACGTTGTCGAGGACCTTGCAGACCTCGACGACCTCGTGCATGTCCGGCCACGGCGGCATCTGCACGCGCGGCAGCTCGCGCCACCGGTCGAGGCCGAGCGCCGAGTCCTCGGCGGTGGACGGACGGGAGGTCTGCAGGGCGGTCGCACCGACCCCGGGATGACTGAGCTGATGCCACTCTCGGCGCATGTCGAAAGCCTAACCAGGGACGAGAAAGGGGCGCCGGGAGGATCCCCGGCGCCCCACTCTCTAGGACTGCTTACCGCAGGCCGTTGCTGATCGCGGTGATCAGTTCGCCGTTGCTGGTGTCACCGGAGAACTCCCAGAAGAAGGCTCCGCCGAGACCCTGGTTCTTGGCGTACGTCATCTTGCCGCCGATGGTCGCCGGGGTGTCGTAGCTCCACCAGTTGCTGCCGCACTTGGCGTACGCCGTGCCGCCGACGGTGCCGGTGGCCGGGCAGCTGTTCTTGAGGACCTTGTAGTCCTCGATGCCGGCCTCGTACGTGCCCGGGGCGGCGCCGGTCGCCGAGCCGCCCGGGGCGCTCTGCGTGACGCCGGTCCAGCCGCGACCGTAGAAGCCGATGCCGAGCAGCATCTTGCTCGCCGGGACGCCCTTGCTCTTGAGCTTCTGGATCGCCGCGTCGGACCAGAAGCCCTGCTGCGGGATGCCGGCGTACGACGTCAGCGGCGAGTGCGGGGCGGTCGGGCCCTGCGCGTTGAAGGCGCCGAAGTAGTCGTACGTCATCGGGAAGACCAGGTTGAGCTTCGCGATGCCGGAGGCGTAGTCGGCCACGTCGAGCTTGCCGCCGTTGGAGCCGTCGGCCGAGATCGCCGAGGTGATCAGGAAGTTCGCGCCGAACTTGTTGCGCAGCGCGGTGATCACGTTGTTGTACGCCGCCGGGCCGCTGCTGTCGCAGGACAGGCCGCAGGCGTTCGGGTACTCCCAGTCGATGTCGATGCCGTCGAAGACGTCCGCCCAGCGGGAGTCCTTGACCAGGTTGTAGCAGGAGTTCGCGAAGCCGGTCGGGTTCGCGGCGGCCTGGGTGAAGCCGCCGGACCAGGTCCAGCCGCCGAACGACCAGATCACCTTGATGTTCGGGTACGCCTTCTTGAGCTTGCGCAGCTGGTTGAAGGAGCCGCGCAGCGCGCCGGTGTCCCAGGTGTCGGCGACGCCGTCGACGCTCTCCGCCGCGGTGTACGCCCGGTCGTAGTCGGCGTACGAGTCACCGATGGAGCACTGGCCGCCGGTGGTGTTGCCGAACGCGTAGAGGATGTGCGTCAGCTTGGAGGCCGAGCCGCTCGTGACGATGTTCTTCACGTGGTAGTTGCGCCCGTAGACGCCCCACTCGGCGAAGTAGCCCACGACGTTCTTGCCACCGGGGCCCGGGGGCTGGGTCGGCGGGGTCGTGGGCGGCGTGGTGGGCGGGGTGGTCGGAGGAGTCGTCGGCGGGGTGGTCGGGTCCGTGGTGCCGCCGCCGCAGGTGCCGTTGTCGATCCAGACGTCCCACTGGCCGCTGTGGGTCGCCGGGCTCTCGTTCTGCGTCCACCACTTGGCGGTGTAGTTGTGACCGTTCTGTGAAGCAGCCATGTCCTTGGTGTAGACCGCGGTCGAACTCCACGGGGAAGCACAGGCCGCGGCGGCGGACGCCTGGACCATGGGGACCGCGGCGGAGGCCACCGCCACGATCGCCCCGGCCCACAGGGCGCGGCGGAGGGATTTCTTCACTGCGTCTCCTCACAACCAACAGTTAGGAAACTTTCCAAAGGGAAGTTGAAGAGACGGTAGTCACATCTATGAACTTGAGTCAAGAAGGTGACGAGGTATTAGACGGTCTTTTAACTTCGCCGCTCAGGGCGCCACGGCGTGCACTCATACGGGCACAGCGCGTAGTCTGCGGTCATGACCATCTTCGACGTCGACCTCGACGCCCTCACCGGCGGATCCGCCGATCTGCGGCAGTACCGCGGCAATGTCGTCCTCGTGGTCAACGTGGCCTCCAAGTGCGGCCTCACCCCGCAGTACGCCGGCCTCGAGCAGCTCTACCGCACCTACGCCGGGCGCGGCCTGGTCGTGCTGGGCGCGCCCTGCAACCAGTTCGCCGGCCAGGAGCCCGGAAGCGCCGCCGACATCGACCAGTTCTGCCAGGTCAACTATGGCGTCACGTTCCCGCTGACGGAGAAGATCGAAGTCAACGGGCCGGGACGGCACCCGCTCTACCGCGAGCTCGTCGGCGAGGGCGGCGACATCCAGTGGAACTTCGAGAAGTTCCTCGTCGGCCCGGACGGCACGGTCGAGGCCCGCTTCGACCCCGGTACGCAACCCGACGACGAGCGCCTGGTGTCCGCCATCGAGAAGCTCCTCCCCCGCTGAGCGGCCTCCCCATGAGTCTTCACGTCATCGGCGTCGACGCGTACGCCCTGGGCTGGGTCGGAGTGGAGCTGCGCGACGGCCACTTCGGGCGGGCCATGCTCGCGTCCACCCTCTACGAGATCGTCGCGGGCAGCTCCGGCGCGGCCGTCATCGGCGTCGACATCCCGCTCGGCATGCTGCCCGACCGCTGGCGTGCCGCCGACACCCTCGCCGCCGATCAGCTCGGCCCACGCCGCGGCAGCGTGTTCCGGGTGCCGCCCCGCGCGGTCTGGCAGGAGCCCGACTTCGCCGCCGCCAACCGGCTCTGCCGCGAGCTCACCGGCGCCGGGCTGAGCCGCCAGTCGTGGGCGCTGCGGCCCAAGCTGCTCGAGGCCAACGCCATCTGGGAACGCCACCCCGGCCTGCTGTTCGAGGCCCACCCCGAGGTGTCCTTCCGCCAGATGGCCGGCGAGCCGCTGGCGTACGCGAAGAAGACCTGGAGCGGTCAGGCCCGCCGCCGCGACCTGCTCGCCCGGCACGGCATCGTGCTCCCCGACCAGCTCGGCCCGGCCGGCCAGGCCCCGCCGGACGACATCCTGGACGCGGCCGCCGTGGCGTGGAGCGCCCACCGGATGGCGACCGGGGCGGCGCTGAGCCACCCCAGCCCCCCGGAGGAGAACAACGGCGCCCGGATCGCGATCTGGTACTAACTCTCCGCGCGAATCGCCGCCACCTGATCGGTGGTCAGCAGGCGAGTGATCTCCGATCTCGTGCTTGCGTCCATACCGGCGAAGAGGCGGGCGGCCGCGGACGGACGCATGACGGCCACCGCGGCCGCGGCGAGGTCCGTCCGCATGGCGGCGAGGATGTCTGCGGCCCGGCGATCGTCCATCTCCGCGAGCGCCTCGGCGGTCCGCGCCGGCAGAGCGATCTCCAGGCGGCGCGCCGCGGCCTCGTCGGACATCTCCGCCAGCTGCGTCACCACCTCGCCGAGCGGCAGCGTCTCGACCAGGGCGGCGCCCCGGGCGGCGTTCACCACGGCGATCCGGGTTCCCTGCCGGACCGGTGTGGCAGGGGCGACAGACGCGGTGGCGGCCGGTCCACGCCTGGTGAGCCCGCGGTGGTGCTGACCGGCGCGCACCCAGGCGTCCCGCCACGGTCCGGCGTCCCCGACGTCCAGCGCCCTCACCAGGGCAAGGACCGTCTCCAGGCGCGGCAGGCCGCGCTTGCCGCCGAGCGCGTCCTGTGCGGTGGAGTGCGGCAGGACCGCACCGGCGCGGGCGGCCCTGCGCGACAGGTCGCGCACCGACGGGTCGCCCGCGTGCAGCTTCAGCAGCCTCAGCTCGTAGGCGAGGTCGGCGACGGTCGTGACGGCCTCAGGGCTCGGCACCTGCATGTCCGACAGCGTACGACGCTGTCCGACGGCGTCCGGGGACGGCGACGCGCGCCCGGACCCGCCCGAGGCCGTCCGAAAGGCTGTCTCCGCGGCGGCCCGGCCGGTTTGCTCGAGGCATGGACCTCTTCGACCCCGCACGACTCATCGCCGACCTTTTCCACGGCACGGTACGCGCAGTGACGGCCGCGGCGCTGACGCGCGTGCTGACCGTCTCACCCCGGGACGACCCGCGACGCGACAGGCCGCACAGGCGTGGCCGACGGCGCTGAGACCCGGCCCCGGCTCAGGCGGACTGGGCGGCGATCTCCCGGGCCCGGTCGCGTGCCGCCTCGAGGGCGGCCAGCAGGGCCGCACGGACGCCGTGGTTCTCCAGCTCGCGGATCGCCGAGATCGTCGTGCCGGCCGGCGACGTGACCGCCTCGCGCAGCTTCACCGGGTGCTCCCCCGAGTCGCGCAGCATGACGGCCGAGCCGATCGCGGTCTGCACGATGAGCTCGTGCGCCACCTGGCGGGGCAGGCCGAGCAGGATGCCCGCGTCGATCATCGCCTCGACGAGCAGGTAGAAATACGCCGGGCCGGAGCCCGACAGCGCGGTCACCGCGTCCTGCTGCGACTCCGGCACGCGGATCGTCGAGCCCAGCGGCTTGAACATCTCCTCGGCGACCGCGAGGTGCTCGCCGGTCGCGTGCGGGCCGGCCGAGATCGCCGTCATCGCCTGGTCCACCAGGGCCGGCGTGTTGGTCATGACCCGCACCACCGGGGTGCCCTCGGGCAGGCGGGCGGCGAAGAAGCTCGTCGGCAGGCCCGCACAGAGCGAGACGACGAGCTTGTCGGCGGGGACCTTCGCGCCGATCTCGCCGAGCAGCGTGCCGGCGTCCTGCGGCTTGACCGCGATCGCCAGCACGTCGGCCTCGGCCACCGCGGTCAGGTTGTCGACGATCCGGATGCCGTAACGCTCGCGCAGCTCCTCGCCCCGGGCCGGGCGGCGCGCCGTGACGAGCAGGTTCGAGGCCGGCCAGCCGGCGCGCAGCAGGCCGGAGAGCACCAGCTCACCGATCTTGCCGGCGCCGAGCACCGCGACGACGGTCATGAGTCCTCCCGGAAAAGAGACCGGGGGCGGGCGTGTGCCGCCCGCCCCCGTCCGCGATGAATTCGCTCAGCTGCCGAAGAAGACCTCGGCCTCGTCGTACCGCGAGATCGGCACGGTCTTGAGCTCGCCGGTGCCCTCGATGAGCGGGACCCGGACGATGTCGGTGCCGCGCAGCGCCATCATCTTGCCGAAGTCGCCCTCGTGGACGGCGTCGATGGCCTGCAGGCCGAAGCGGGTGGCGAGGACCCGGTCGAACGCGGTCGGGGTGCCGCCGCGCTGGATGTGACCGAGGACGACCGTACGGGCCTCCTTGCCGGTCCTCTCCTCCAGCTGCTCGGCGAGCCACTGGCCGATGCCGCCGAGGCGGACGTGGCCGAACGCGTCGAGCTCCTGGCTCTGCAGGCTCATCTGGCCCTCGAGCGGCTGGGCGCCCTCGGCGACGACGACGATGGGGGCGTACTCGACCTGGAAGCGCTTGGTCACGTAGGTGGCGACCTGCTCCACGTCGAAGTTGCGCTCCGGCAGCAGGATCACGTTGGCGCCACCGGCGAGGCCGGCGTGCAGGGCGATCCAGCCGGCGTGCCGGCCCATGACCTCGACGACCAGCGTGCGGTGGTGCGACTCGGCGGTGGTGTGCAGCCGGTCGATGGCCTCCATCGCGATGTTGACCGCGGTGTCGAAGCCGAAGGTGTAGTCGGTGGCGTTCAGGTCGTTGTCGATCGTCTTCGGCACGCCGACGACCTTGACGCCCAGGTCGTTGAGCTTGGTGGCGACGCCGAGGGTGTCCTCGCCGCCGATCGCCACGAGCGCGTCCACGCCCTGCTCGGCCAGGTTCGCCTTGATCTTCTCGACGCCGCCGTCGATCTTGAACGGGTTGGTCCGGGAGGAACCGAGGATCGTGCCGCCACGGGGCAGGATGCCACGGACCTCGGCGATGCCGAGCGGCTTCGTCAGGCCCTCCAGCGGACCCTTCCAGCCGTCCCGGAAGCCGACGAACTCGTGACCGTACGCGGCGACGCCCTTGCGCACCACCGCCCGGATCACCGCGTTGAGACCGGGGCAGTCGCCGCCGCCGGTGAGCACGCCGATACGCATGATTACTCGTCCTCCCTGATCGGGTCGCGAGATGCCCGGCTCCCTGGGATCCGTCGTCCGGCGTCACTGCCGAGTCCGGGGGCGGGCCGCAAACGCACTGTAGTCGCCGGGCCCACCCCGGACCAAAACGCCCCACTACAAGCGGACGGTTTCGTTCTCCCCGGCGTCCGGGGTCTTGCCGGTGACGGCGGCCTTCGCGTACCCGAGCAGCGTGACGACCTTCGAACTGTGCGCGGACTCCCAGTACTCGGCGGAGTCGGCGTGCACCTTCACCAGCGTGAGGTTCGGCGTCTCCAGGCCGTCCGGGAACCACGCCTTGAGCAGCGGGTTCCACAGCTCCTCGGCCTTGGCCCGGTCGTCGGTCTGCACCGCGGAACCGGACACCGAGGTCCAGGCGTGCTGCTTGGCGTCGCTGAACGACACGTTCACCTGCGGGTTGGCCCGGATCTGCGCGACCAGGTCGGAGTCGGCGTACGTGAAGAACCAGAGGTCGCCGTCGAACTCCACGTCCTGCAGCGCCATGGGCCGGCTGACGTGCTTGCCGTCCGTGGTCATCGTCGTGAGCATCCCGATGCGGGCGTCCTTGACGAGCTCCTTCAGCTTCTCGCGCTTGTCCTGCTCGGTGTGCTCGGCGTGGTCTGCCATGACAGGTTCCTTCCGTCGGTCGTACCCCGGACGTTCCCGGGGCGCGAACGGCGAAACGGAGCGCGGGTCAGCCGCCCATCGCCTTCCAGCGGGCCAGGTTGTGCTTGGCGTCGACGAGCGCGTCGTGGCGCCCCTGGGCGGTCGGCAGCGGCGGGCGGCCCAGGTCGTCCCAGCGCTGCCGCAGATCCTTGGTGAACCGGGGTATCTCGCGGGGCAGCGCCGGCATCGCGCCCCACAGCTGGGCCAGGGCGACGTGGTCGTACGCCGCGTACCAGGCCCAGAGCTCGATCTGCTCGCCGCGGCCCTGCACCGGCTCGACCAGGAACGCGTACAGGTCGTCGCGGATGCGCTCGCGCGAGCGCCACGCCGGGTCGGCGGGCGACGGCAGCTTGTCGAGCACGTTGCGGCGCACCCACGGCACGGCGCGGGTGTCGTCGAACTCCGTCGAGACCGCGTAGAACTCCCGGCCGTACTCGTCGACGATGCCGATCGAGACCAGGTCGACCGTGCGGCCGTCCTCGATGAATTCGCAGTCGTAGAAATAGCGGTAGACCATCGGGGCCCATCCTCGCCTACCGCGGGTCCGCCTCCGCCGTCAGGGCCTCCCGCGCCCGCCGGAGCACCTCCAGGCCGGCGTCGCCGTCGCCCGCGGCGAGCCTGCGGGCGGCCCGGTCGGCGTGCACGGCCCAGCGGAACCGCAACATGACCGGCAGCGCGGCGCACAGCTCGTCCTGCTCCACGGGGCCGGCCGCCAGGTAGCCGTCGAGCAGCTCCGCGGACGTGTCCTGGCCGCCCGCGTACACCACTGCGGCGGCCACGTCGTAGAGCAGCGGGCCGGTGCCGCCCGCCCCGCAGTCGAGCAGGCCGGCACGTCCGGTCGCCGGGTCGACCAGGAAGATCTCCGGGGCCGGGTCGCCGTGCAGCACCCCGTAGGTCAGCCGGTCGGTGACGGTCAGCCGGGTCATCGCCGTGACCGCGTCGGCGACGGCGGGGCGTACCCACGGCTCGACCGCGAGGTGCGGGGCGTCGGGGTCGAGCAGGTTCCAGCGGCGCAGCCCGGGGTGGTGGAAACCCTGCAGGGCCCGGTGCACCGCGCCCAGCCGGTCGCCCCAGAACTGCTGGTCGACCGGGTCGCGGCCGTCGAGCGTGCGGCCGGGAGCGCGGCGCAGCACGGCGAGGGCACCGTACGGCGTCTCGACGGTGAGCGCGCCGGCCAGGGTCCGTACCGGCCGCCCCGCCTCGATCCCCGTGCCGCGCAGGTGCTCGGCGGCGGCCAGCCCGGCCTCGACGGGCTGGCGGCAGGCGGACTCCGCGAGGCGGGCGACGAAGCGCTCACCGCCCGCGGTCACGTCCCAGCCGTCGGAGAGCAGCCCGCCGGGCAGCGCCGATATCTCGGCGGGGACGAGATGCCACTGGTCGCGCAGGGTGGATCGAAGGAGGTCGTGGTCCGGCACGGCGGCGATTATCCCGGTACGCACGGTGACATCAACGGACACGGTGGGCGACAGTGGCCGTCGATTGTCACGAGCGGCGATTGGGGGGTGTACAGCCAGCGACATCCGCGAAATGATCGAGCAAGCGCTCTGCAGGTATCAAATGGCGTGGATGACGCTCTACATGCTAAGAGTGATCGTTCGCGTCGAGGGGCCGGCGTCGGACAGCGGAGTCGACGGTGGTCCCGACCGGGGGAAGGACTGACCGTGGACCATCGGCTGCCGGAGCCGGGCGACGCGCTCACGGGCGTGGAGATGTTCGCCGGGCTGGAGCCCGACGTGCGCCAGCGGGTGATCGCCGCGGCCGTGCCCCGCACCTACCGCAAGGGGCAGATCCTCTTCGTCGAGAACGACCCCGGGGACTCGCTCATCGTGCTGCGCCGCGGCGCGATCGCCGTCTTCCGCACCGCGCCGACCGGCGAGCGGGCGGTGCTGACCGTGGTCCGCCCGCCCGACGTGCTCGGCGAGGTCTCGCTGCTGGACGCCTCCACCCGCTCGGCGAGCGCGGAGGCGATCGAGGACAGCCAGGCGCTGGCGCTGTCCCGCGTGGCGTTCATGGACCTGGTGCACTCCAACCCGCGCATCCTCGACGCGGTGATGCGCTCGGTCGGCGGCCTCATCCGCCGCCTCACCGAGCAGAACGCCGACCACGTGTTCCTCGACCTGCCGGGCCGGGTCGCCAAGACCCTCGTACGGCTCGCCGGCGACAGTCAGGCCCCGATGATCACGATCGAGCTCAACCAGAGCCAGCTCGCCGAGATGGCCGGCGGCTCCCGGCAGAGCGTCAACCAGGCGATCGGCTCGTTCGCGACCCGGGGCTGGCTGCGCACCGAGGGCCGGCGCATCGTGGTCACCGACGTGTCGGCCCTGCGCCGGCGCGCCGGCATGGCGGAACGCTGACCGTTGCAGCCCTATCCGGCCGCGGTACGGCTCCTCTCCGCGGCCGGCGCCGGCGCCTCCACGGACGTCTTGAGGGTGGCCGCGTAGACGTCCACGTACTCGCGGCCGGTCAGCGTCATGAGCTCGTACATGATCTCGTCGGTCACCGCGCGCTCGACGAAGCGGTCGCCGGCCCGGTCCGCGAAGCGCGAGAAGTCCATCGGCTTGCCGAAGCGGACGCGGACCCGTTTGACGTACGGGATCAGCTTGCCGGTCGGCTGGATCTCGTCGGTGTTGAGCAGCGCCACCGGCACCACGGGGGCGCCGCTCTCCAGCGCGAGCCGGGCCACCCCGGTCTTGCCGCGGTAGAGGCGGCCGTCCGGCGAGCGGGTCCCCTCGGGGTAGATGCCGGCGATGTTGCCCGAGCGCAGCACCCGTAGCTGGGTGTCGAGGGCCGCGCGGGCCGCCGTGCCGCCCGAACGGTCGATCGGGATCGTGCCGGCGCCGAGGAAGAACTGGCGCATCAGCCAGCCCTTGATCCCCTTGCCGGTGAAGTACTCCGCTTTGGCGACGAATGTCACCCTGCGCCTGACCAGCAACGGTGTGAAGATCGAGTCGGAGAACGACAGGTGGTTGCAGGCGAGGATGACCGGACCGGTCGCCGGCACGTGCTCGAGCCCCTGCACGTCGGGGCGGAACACGACCTTGAGGACCGGCCCGAGGAGGACGAACTTCAGCAGCCAGTAGAACACCAGTGTCCTTCCCGTCGAGGGGCAGCCAAAGCGTACGAAGCGGGAGCGGCACGCCACAACGCACTCCCGCAAGCGGTACCTGTCGTGTCACCATTCAAGGCACGCGCGCGAGGTGCGCGGGGGCGAGGAGTGTGCAGGGTGTCTGCGGGTGGCGCCCGTCGCGGGCGGCGGGACAACGGGCTCGACGCGGCCGACTACGCGGCCGCGGGCGACGTGGATCCGCGTGTCGGAGAGCACCTGCTCGACGTCCTGGCGGCCGGGGGGATCGCCGCCTACCTGCAGCCCTCCGCCGATCTGAACCCGATCCTGCGCGCCACGACCTTCCCGGCCCGGCCCACCGACCGGCTCTACGTCGACCGCCTGCACCTCGCGACGGCCCGGGAGCACCTGCACAAACTCACCGGCGGCGCCGGCCCGACCCCGCCCGCGCCCCGGCCGGACCCGCTCGCCGGCGGCGACCAGACCGACGTCGACGCCGAGTGGGCCAAGATCGTCGCGGGCTTCCACACCGCCGTCGACCCGACCGCGCCGCCGTGGCCAGCCGCCGAGGGCATCGATCCCACCGCCGCGCCGCCCGAGCCGCCAGCGTACGAGCCGCCGAAGCCGCAGCCGGGCGACAAGCTCACCTCGGCCACCGACTTCACCGGCATCCAGCTCAACCGCCGCCGCACCGACCGGGTGGACGAGCCGAGCATGCTGGACGGCCTCGACACGTTCGGCACCGGCATCGACGACGAGGACGACGAGCGGTACGTGCCGCCACCCCCGCCCCCGCTGCCGCACATCTCCAAGTACGCGATCGCCGGGGTGCTCGGCGTCGTCCTGGGCTTCGTGCTGTTCGTCTTCCCGTGGCTGCTGCCCATCCAGCGCACCATCGTGACGCTGATCGGCTTCACCTCGATCGTCGCCGGCGCGGTGACGCTGGTGTGGCGGCTGCGCTCCGGTGAGGACGACGACGACTTCGACGACGGCGCAGTCGTCTGAAACCCTCCCATAGACCCCCACCTCTATATCGCTTGGTAGCCGTCGCGTAACCTCTCGTGAATGCGCCAGAGTTCGCTCGTGGTCGTCGCCAACCGTCTCCCGCTGGACGACAGCACCGCGCCCGACGGGGCGTGCGAGTGGAGACGCAGCCCCGGAGGCCTCGCCAGCGCCCTGCACGCGATCCTGCAGCAGACCCCCGCGACGTGGGTGGGCTGGGCCGGCGGCGTCGGGGACGCGCCGCCCCTGCCCGACATCGGCACCCTGCGGATCCGACCGGTCGGCCTCTCCGCCGACGAGCTGCGCGGCTACTACGAGGGCTTCGCCAACTCCACGCTGTGGCCGCTGTACCACGACGCGGTCGAGCAGCCCGTCTTCGACCGTGGCTGGTGGGAGACGTACCGCGACGTCAACCGGCGCTTCGCCGAGGCGGCCGCGGAGGTGGTCGAGCCCGGCGGCGCGGTCTGGGTGCAGGACTACCACCTGCAGCTCGTCCCCCAGCTGATCCGCGAGCTGCGCCCCGACGTGCTGATCGGATTCTTCCTGCACGTGCCGTTCCCGCCGCCGGAGCTGTTCATGCAGCTGCCGCGCCGGGTGGAGCTGCTGCGCGGGATGCTCGGCGCCGACCTCGTCGGCTTCCAGCGTCCGCAGGCCGCGCACAACGTGGCCCAGCTGGCGGTCAAGCTGCTGGGCGCGCCGGTCACCGCCAACGATCAGATCACTGTGGACGGGCGTACGGTGCGCACCGGGGCGTTCCCGGTCTCGATCGACGTGGCGGAGATGCAGTCGCTGGCCGCGCGCCCCGACGTGCGGGACCGGGCCGAGCAGCTGCGTACGGACCTGGGCAGGCCGCGGCGGGTGCTGCTCAGCGTGGACCGGCTGGACTACACGAAGGGCATCGAGCACCGGCTGACGGCGTACAGCGAGTTGCTGCGCGACGGGCGGGTCAAGGTGCGCGACACGGTGATGATCCAGGTGGCGGTGCCGAGCCGGGAGCGGGTGGAGAACTACCGGGTGCTGCGCGACCGCATCGAGGGCGAGGTCGGGCGGATCAACGGCGAGTACGGCCGCGTCGGCGAGACCGCCATCCACTACCTCAACCAGCCGTTCGACCGCGCCGACCTGGCCGCGCTCTACCAGACCGCCGACGTGATGGTGGTGACCCCGCTGCGCGACGGCATGAACCTGGTCGCGAAGGAGTACGTGGCCGCCCGCGCGGACGGCTCCGGCGCGCTGGTGCTCAGCGAGTTCGCCGGCGCCGCCGCCGAGCTCGAGGACGCGTTCCTGGTGAACCCGCACGACGTGGACGGGCTCAAGGAGACGCTGCTGCACGCGATGGAGGCCGGCACGCAAGACCTGGAGCGCCGGATGGCCGCGATGCGGGCGCACCTCACCAGCCACGACATCCTCGCCTGGGCGCGGGCGTACCTGACGGCGCTGGACCGCACCGGCGGGATCGCCGCCTGGCTAAGACCCTGAATGCCGCTGGTCGGCCAACTCCTTGACGAGCCAGTCGAGGATCGCGTCGATCGGGTCGCGCCAGGCCGCGTCCAGCATCAGGTCGTGCCCCATGCCGGGGAACAGCAGCGGCGCGCCGCCGTACCGGGCCGCCGTGCGGTCGAGCGCCTTGCGGGTGACGACCCGGTCGTCCGGGCTGCCGACGACCAGGACGGGCGGCGATCCCGCCGGCGCGGCGGGCGCCGGGGCGGTGAACAGCGACCGGGCGACCGCGGACGGCGTCGGGGTGAGGCGTTCGGCGTACGCGTCCGGCGCCTCCGCGCCGAACAGCTGCTTGCGGTTCAGCTTGAGCGCACCACCGAACAGGGCGGGCAGGGTGCCGAACGGGTTCGCCCGCAGCGCCGCGCCGAGCGCCGGCCACCCCTCGAGCACCGGCGCAGCCAGCACCGCGGCACGGGCCGGATACCGGGCGAGCGCGTGCGCCACGACCAGCGCGCCGGTGCCGTGCCCGACGAGCACGGTCTGCCGGGGCAGGCCCGCAGCGACCTGGACGACGTCGTGCACGTACGCCCGCAGCGACCCCCGCTCGCGCGGAGTGAGCGCGTACGCGGCGAAGCCCCGCGACGCGACATGCCCGAGCCAGTGCTCCCGGAACGCCCACCCGCCGTGCCCCAGCCCGGGCACGAACAGCAGCGGCGGCTCCCCCTCGTCGGGGTGCGGCAGGGCGCTGAGCACCTCGCGGCGCACCGGCGGCACCGGCGACGTCCAGTCCTCGAACCGCAACAGCCGCGAACTCATGCGGGTGCCTCCATCCGGTCCAGAAGGTCACCGAGGGCCCGCAGATAGCTCGTGAAACCCACCTCGAACCAGTGCCGCGACGACGGCACCACGTGCAGCCGGGTCCACGAGCGCAGCGGCCGCGCCGACTCCTTCTGCTGCACCGCGGCCGCCCGCTCCGGATCGGTCGCGCGCAGTCGCAGCCAGCGGGCCACCGCGACGCTCTGCCAGTGGGCTAGCGGGAACAGCCCGGCATCGGCCTGCACCAACCCGACCACGGCCAGCGTCGGGTGCCGCCGGGCGAACGCGTGCAGGTGCAGGTCCGGCTTGCCGTCGGCGTCCATGCCGAGCAGCTCCGGGGCGAGGAACTCGAAGCGCGGCAGGTAGCCGGTGGCCGTGACGACCAGGTCGGGCTCGACGCGGCGGCCGTCGGCGAACTCCACAGTGGAGCCCTCCATCCGCACGACGTCGGGGACGGGCGTGACCCGGCCGTGGCCGACGTAGTAGACCAGCTGGCTGTTGACGACCGGGTGGCTCTCGTACGGGCGGTGGTCCGGCGCGGGCAGGCCGTACCGGGTGACGTCGCCGACCGTGAGCCGGACCGTGCGGTGGTACAGCCACTGCCGCACCCGCAGCGGCAGGCGCAGCTGGAGCAGCTTGGCGTTGATCTGGTCGGCGGGGCGGCCGAAGACGTACTTGGGCGCGTACCAGTAGCCGCGGCGCGTCGAGTGCCAGACGGTCGTGGCCTGCTGGGCGGCTTCGACGGCGATGTCACAGCCGGTGTTGCCGCCGCCGATCACCAGCACCTTGCGGCCGCGCAGCTGCGCCGGATCCTTGTACGCCGCCGCGTGCATGATCCGCCCCCGGAACGCCGACGTGTCGACCGACAACGCCTTCGGCGACCAGTTGTGCCCGTTGGCCACCACGACCGCGGCGTAGCGCTGCACCCGTTCGGCGCCGCCGCCGGTGCTGCACGTCGTCACGTCCCAGCGGCCGTCGCCGACCGGGGTCACGGCCACGACCTCGGTGCCGAACCAGATGCTGTCGCGCAGGGCGAAGTGCTCCGCGTACCGCTCGAGGTAGGTCAGCACCCGGGTGTGGTCGGGGTAGTCGGGCCAGTCGTCGGGCATGGGGAAGTCGGGGAACTCGGTGAGCGGCCGGGACGAGATCAGGTGGGTGCCGGCGTACACCGGGCTGCGGTCGTGCCGCCAGTTCCAGGCTCCGCCCACGGAGGTCTCGCGCTCGTAACAGTCGACGGAGAAACCCTGCTCGCGCAGGTTCTTGATCGCCGCGAGGCCGCTGGCGCCCGCGCCGACCACACAGACCGCGTCGTGCCGGTCGGCGATCTCAGGGGTGTCGTGCACCCGGGAATCCTTGCAGAACGCGGCGTACGCCCGGAAGGGGCAAGTTCCCGGTTGACCGGTCGCGTCCCAGCGAGAATAGTTAGGCTCGTGCCTAAGTATCACGACGAGCTCGACGCCGTGCTCCGCGCCCTCGCGGACCCGACGCGCCGGGCCGTCGTGGAACGGCTGGCGAAGTCCCCGGCCGTCGTGTCCGACCTCGCGGCGCCGTTCGCCATGGCATTGCCGTCGCTGATGCAGCACCTGCGGGTCCTGGAGAACGCGGGAGTCGTCACGTCGGAGAAGCACGGCCGGGTCCGGACCGTGAGCCTGCGACCGGGCGCCCTCGATGTCCTGCACCTGTGGCTCGACGAGCAACGAACCCCCGCGGAGCGCCAGGCCGACCGGCTCGGCATCCACCTGGCCCGCACCGAAGGACAAGGAAACCTGACATGACCCGCGTTCGCATCGACCTGTTCGCCTCACTGGACGGCTACACCCCGGACGACCCGACCCCGGAGAACCCGATGGGTGAGGACTGGGGACGCCTCACGGCGGCCTGGGCCGCGACCCGCACGTTCCGCGCACGCATCTTCGGCGACACCAGCGGCAGCGGCACGACCGGTGTCGACGACGCCCACGCCGCCGCGCACTTCGAGGGCGTCGGCGCCGAAATCATGGGCGCGGGCATGTACGGCCTGCACACGTACCCCGACGACCCGGACTGGAAGGGCTGGTGGGGCGACCAGCCGCCGTTCGGCACCCCGGTCTACGTCCTCACCCACACGGCGCCGCGGCCCTCGCTCCCGATGGCCGGCGGGACGACGTTCCACTTCCGCAACACCGCGATCCAGGACGTGCTCGCCGAGGCCACCGAGGCGGCCGGCGGCTTGGACGTGCGCGTCGGTGGCGGGGTCGGCACCGCGCGGGAGTTCCTGCGCGCCGGCCTGGTCGACGACCTGCACGTGATGATCGCCCCGATCGTGCTCGGCCGGGGCGCCCGGGTGTGGGACGACCTGCGGGGCCTCGAGCTCACCCACCAGGTGACGACGGAGACGGCCGAGAGCGGCACCATCCACGTCACCTTCACGCGGCAGGACGACAAATGACGATCGAACGCCGGCTCGCCCACTCTGGGTTCACCCTCACCCGCGACTACCCCGCTGCTGTCGCGCGCGTCTGGGATGCGTTCGCGGACGAGCAGCAGAAGCTGTCCTGGTGGGGCGCCGGCGACGCGATGGAGCCCGGCGAGTGGGCGTTCGACTTCCGCGTCGGCGGACGGGACATCGCCGAGGGGACCTTCCACGACGGGCCGGTCTCGCGGTACGAGGCCACGTACACCGACATCGTCGAGCACGTCCGCATCGTCACGACGTACGACATGTGGCTCGACGGCGTTCACATGTCGACCTCGGTGGCGTCGCTCGAGTTCGAGCCGGCCGGCGCGGGCACCCGGTTCACGCACGCCGAGCACGGCGTCTTCTTCGACCAGTTCTGGGACGGCGGGAAGGGCCGGGAGGAAGGCACCCGGGGCCTGCTCGACGCCCTGGGCACCTACCTCGGGTGACGAGAGCGCCGGCGCGTCAGTTGCCGGGCAGGATCAGATCCGCGACGACCGGCAGGTGGTCGCTCGCGCGGCGGGCCGCCTCCGAGTCCACCACCTCGTAGCGGGCGACCTCGACGTCCGGCGAGACGAACAAGGCGTCCAGACGCAGCCGGGGCAGCGTCGCGGGGAACGTCAGCGCGGTGCCACCGGCCGGCTCGGCGGTGTCCACCAGCCCGTCGGCGACCGTACGCCACGCTCCCCCGGCCGGGCCCTCGTTGAGGTCGCCGCCCGCCACCAGCGGACCCTCCACCTCGGACAGCGCCTGCTTCCACAGCGCCGCCTGGTCCGGGCGTTCCGCCGGGTCTGTGGCGAGGTGCGAGCCGGAGACGGTGAAGCGGCCGCCGTGCACCGAACAGCTGGCGAACGCGGCGCCGCGCAGGTGGCGGCCCGGGGTGAGCGGATACCGCAGGCACCAGGTGTCGTGCACCCGCACGCGCAGGCTCACCAGCAGCAGGTTGCCCAGCGACGGCAGGCCACCGGCCGCCACCACCATGCCGAAGTCGTCGGCGAGGGCCGCGCACTTGTGCCGCCAGCGGAACCGGCGCGGCGCCTCCTGCACGATGACGACGTCCGGGGCCAGCTCACGGACCAGCCCGGTCAGGGCCGCGCGGTCGTCGCGCAGCCCGTGCACGTTGTAGCTCAGCACCCGCAGCGGGACCCCGGCCACGTCGTCCCCCTCAGATCCGCCGGGCCAGGTCGGCCGCGCCGAGCACGCCGGCCGTGTTGCCCGTCTCGGCGGCCCGGATCTCCGCCACCGGGAACCGCCCGCGCTGGGCGAGTTGCTCGCGGTAGGTCCGCTCGGTCGGGCCCATCAGCAGGTCACCCGCGTCGATCACCCCACCGCCGACGATCAGCAGCTGCGGGTCGAAGGCCTGCGCCAGGTCGGCCATCGCCACCCCCAGCCAGTAGCCGATCTGCGCGAACGCGTCGCGGGCCACCCCGTCGCCACTCTGCGCCGCCTCGGTGATCATCCGGCCGGTGATCTGCAGCGGGTCGCCGCCGGCCAGCCCCAGCAGCTGCGCCGCCCGGTCCGGCTCCTGCCGCGCCCCGGCCCGGGCGAAGCGGACGAGGGCGTTGCCGCTCGCGTACTGCTCGAGGCAGCCGAGCCGGCCGCAGCCGCACGGATGGCCGCCGTTGACCGACTGGATGTGGCCGAGCTCGCCGGCGATGCCGTTCGCGCCGCGCCACAGCGCGCCGTTCAGCACGATGCCGCCGCCGATGCCGGTCCCCACGGTGATCATGACCATGGAGTCGTCGGCGTCACGCGCGGCCCCGAACCGGAACTCCGCCCAGGCGGCCACGTTCGCGTCGTTCTCCAGCACCGTCGGCAGCCCGACCGCCTTCGAGACGTAGTCGCGGACCGGCTCGTCGCGCCAGGCCAGGTTGGGGGCGAACAGCACGGTCGCCCCGGCCGCGTCGATCCAGGCCGCCGCGCCGATGCCGACCGCGGTGGCCCCGGGGTGCTGGGCGGCGAGCTCGGAGGCGACGGCGACGATGGTGTCCCGCGTGCCGGCCGGGTCGTCCGCCGGGGTCTCGCGCCGCGTGTGCGAGAGCACGGTCCCCCGGTCGTCCACCACCCCGCCGGCCACCTTCGTGCCGCCGACGTCGATCCCGATGGTCAGCGTCACGCTGCCCGTCCCCTCTGTTGTGTCACACCGCGTCGTCGCCGCGGGCGTCGTCGCCCGCACCGCCGCCGCGGTCCTCGGCCGGAGCCGGTGTCCCTTGTGCCGCCACATCATGATCTACGCTGCCGGTTCCCGCCACGCCGGTTTCGCCACGCGACTCCCCGTTTGCGTAGTTCGCGACCGCCGCAGCCCACGGATCCGTAAGGCGCGTCACGGATTTCGGTGACCCTGATTCTTCGGTACGGGGCCGCAGGTCACCACCCGCAGGAACTGTGTCCATTCTCGCCGTGGGCGCGGCCTTGCGCGGGGCGGGCTCGGCGGTGCGCGTTCCGGCTTCGTGCCAGGCGGGGAGGGAGGTGGGAGTCGGTGCGGGGGTGCGCGTGGCCGCGCCCCAGGGGTCGGTGGTCTCGTCCACCGGCGACGGGCGCTCCGGCTCGGACACCGGCTCACGATGCGCGCGCGTGGCCGTGGACCAGGCCTGGTCGGGGGTGGGTTCGGGACGTGGTGGGGCGGGCTTGGGCTGCGGCTTGGCGTTCGTGACGCTCGAGATCGTCGCGAACGCTCGCATGATGCTGGCCACCCCGGTCGCGAGGTCGCCCGCACCGGCGGCCAGGCGTTCGGCGGTGTGCGGGTCGGGATCGCGCACTGCGGCTATCGCCCGGCAGATCGGGCACACGCAGCACTCCGCCGTGCCAGTCGCCCAGCCGGTGCTGCGGTTGTGCTGCTGTGACCCCGTACCCGTGAAGAGCTTGAGCAGATCACCCAGG
The DNA here is from genome assembly GCF_040677315.1 of Actinoplanes sp. NPDC049316. NCBI lineage: Bacteria > Bacillati > Actinomycetota > Actinomycetes > Micromonosporales > Micromonosporaceae > Actinoplanes > Actinoplanes sp. NPDC049316. The sequence continues at coordinate 84,393 of NZ_JBFAQM010000009.1, forward strand.
CCGGCCGAGTCCTTCCCACCGCCCTGCGCCATCGCGAGCAGGGCGGCGACCAGCCGTTCCGCCTCCTGGCGTGCCGTTCCCGTGCTGCCTGTCATCGTCCCCAGCCCTTCGCGCGGCGCTCGCGGAGAACGGCCGTCATGCGCGGGCGAGGCTCTCGACCCGGCGCTTCAGCTCCTTCAGCGCCGTATCCATGATCATCTTCTCGGCCTTGCGCTTGAACATGCCGAGCATGCCGATGTTGAGCTCCACCTCGAGCGTGTACGTCACCGTCGTCGTGCCGTCGCCGGCGTCGGTGAGGTCGTACGAGCCGTCCAGCGTCTTCTGCATCTTCGACGGTGCCACGAGATGCCACTCGATGCGCGACAGGTCCTCGGCGTACGCGTACTCCAGGGTGTAATCGTCGGCGAGCGGACCGGCGTCGATGACGAACCGGACCTGTGCCGCATACCCGTCCTCGTACTCCTCGAGGACCTCCACCTGCTTCATCGCGTCCGCCCACTCCGGGTAGCGGGGGAAGTCGCAGATCACCGCGGCCACCTGATCGAGGGAGGCCTGGACCTGGATCGACTGCGTCGAGGTGTCCGCCATGGCTGGCAGGCTACCCCGTGCGGCCCGCGATACCGACGAGCCCCGGCCGCATCGGCGCTGGACGGTCGCGTCCGGCGGCCGGCGCCGGCGCGGGCCGCTGCGCCGGGTCCGGCCGCATCGGGCGATGGGCCGCCGGGCGGCGGTCCGGCTACGATCCGTCACGTGCCAGCCTCAGCCAGCGCTCCCGTGCGCGTCCACCCGCTCGCGGTGGCGGCCCGCCTCGTCATGCTCGCCCTCGTCGCGGCGCTCACCCTGATCGCCACGCAGGACGCGGGGCAGCTGCGCTGGATCGCGTTGCTGCTGGTCGCGGCGCTGCCGGCGTTCTTCGCGCCGAACCACCGGATCGCCGCGCCGCTCGGGCGCCTCGCCGAGGTCGCCGTCACCGGGCTCGCCGCCGGCTCGGTCGCCGCCGCCGCCAACATCCGCGGCACCGTCGACGCCGGCTTCGGCGCCGAGGCCGTCCTGCCGTACCTGGCCGTGCCACTGCTGACCGCTGCCCTGCGCCGACGGCCCACCGAGGGCGCCGCCCTGCTCGGGGTCGCCGCGGTCGCGATGGTGGTCGGCGGGGTCATCGTGGAGGACGGCGACACGATCATCACCCAGGCCGGCTACCTCGCCGCCGGCGGCCAGTGGCTCGTGCTCGGCGCGATCGTCACCTTCGCCGCCGACACCATGCGGCAGCTGATGGCGCCGGCCGAGAACACCCCCCAGCCGTACGCGGAGGCCACCCGGCTGCTCACCCAGCTGCGCAGCGTCGCCCGGTCCCTGCCCGGCGCCACACTCGACCCGGGCGGCATCTCCGAGCACCTGCTCGAGGAGCTGCGCGTGGTGGCGCCCGGGCACCGCGCGGCCGTGCTGTCGGCCAGCGGCGGCGGCCGGCTCGTGGTGCTCGCCCAGACCGGCGCCGAACGCGTCGACTGGGAGGTCACCCTCGACGCCGATTCCGCGATCGCCGACGCGTGGGCCACCCAGCAGCCGCAGACCGCCTCGCGCTCGCAGGCCCGCTCGCACCGCGGCGGGGACGCGTCGTCGCTGGTGGTGCCGCTCGTCGCGGGCGTACGCACGATCGGGCTCGTGATCCTCGAGGCGGACGTGCCCAACGCGTACCCCTCCGCGGTGATCTCCCGGGTGACCGAGGTGACCGGCCCGGCCGCGCTGCGGCTGGAGGCCGCCCTGCTCTTCGACGAGGTGCGCTCACTGGCCACCAACGAGGAACGCCAGCGACTCGCCCGCGAGATCCATGACGGCGTGGCGCAGGAGCTCGTCATGGTCGGCTACGGCATCGACAACGCTCAGGCGACGCTCCCCGAGGGCGCCGAGGAGACCGCCGAGGAGCTGCGCACGCTGCGCGGCGAGGTCACCCGGGTCATCACCGAGCTGCGGCTGAGCCTCTTCGAGCTGCGTTCCGAGGTGGACCGCAACGGCGGTCTGGCCGCGGCCATCGCCGAGTACGCCCGCACCCTCGGCACGTCGGCCGGCCTGCGGGTGCACTTCACCTTCGACGAGTCGACCGCCCGCCTGCCCGCCGCGACGGAGGCCGAGCTGCTGCGCATCGCCCAGGAGGCGATCACCAACGCGCGCAAGCACGCCGGCGCCTCCAACCTGTGGGTGACCTGCACGGTCGACCCCCCGTACGCGCAGATCGAGGTCTCCGACGACGGCAAGGGCTTCGCCGACGACCGTCCCGACGGCCGCTACGGCCTTGCGATCATGGCGGAGAGAGCGGAACGTATCCGTGGCCGTCTGGAGATCCGGCCGCGACACCCCAGCGGGACAACCGTAGCGGTAGTGCTCGGAACCTCCGCTCGGCGCGATAGCGTGCGGGATAGCGTTTCCGCACCAGAAGGGGAGTAACCCGAGCATGTCGACCAGTCCGATGCCGACGACCCGCACCAAGGTGCTCCTCGTCGACGATCACGACCTGATCCGTAAGGGGCTGCGGCACGCGTTCGAGCGGGACCGGCAGTTCGAGGTGGTCGGCGAGGCCGCCACGGCCGCCGAGGCGGTCCGCCAGGCCGGCGCGCTCCAGCCCGACGTGGTCATCATGGACCTGCGCCTGCCCGACGGCAGCGGCCTCGAGGCGACCCGGGCCCTGCGCAAGAACAACGCCAACATGGGCATCGTGGTCCTCACCATGTACGCGGGCGACGACCAGCTCTTCGGCGCCCTCGAGGCCGGCGCCAGCGCCTTCGTGCCCAAGACCGCCCCGGCCGACGAGGTCGTCGCGGCGGCCCGCCACGCGGCGTCCGCCCCCAGCGCGTTCACGGCGGCGGACCTCGCCGAGGCGATGAAGCGCCGGCTCGCCCCGTCCGGCCCCCAGCTCTCCCCCCGCGAGGGCCAGGTCCTGCGCCTGCTCGCCGACGGCATGAGCGTGGCGGGAATCGCCAAGCAGCTGTTCGTCTCGGAGTCCACGGCCAAGACGCACATCTCGAAGCTGTACGAGAAGCTCGGAGCGGCCAACCGGGCCCAGGCGCTGATGACGGCGCTGCGGCTGGGGCTGCTCGAGGCACCGGACGCACCGAAGTTCTGAGGGCTTCCCTCGCGCGCCGCTCCGCCCGTCACCGATCGGTGGCGGGCGGCGCTGCTTCTGGAACGGGCACGCCGCGGGCGGCGCGCTCTTTGCGGGACGGCTGCGCCGCGGGCGGGGCTCCTTGCGGGACGGGCGCGCCGCGGGCGGGGCGCTCTTTGCCGGGACGGGCGCGCCGCCGGCCCGCGCAGATCATCTGTTCCGGGCAGGATCCGGGCACCTTCGGCGTTTCTGAACTTCTCGGGTCCGTCCGGGCGGCGGCCCGCCGTCAGGCACGGCGGGTCGTGAGCCGCCGGATCCCCAGATAGGCCTCGCACCCCAGGCACAACCCGAAGGCGGCGTTGAGGAAGGCGGCGAGCAACCCGAGCGCCGCGAACGTCAGGCCCAGCGCCGGCACCCCGGCCAGATACCCCACGGCCGCCACGCTCACGAAGACGAACCCCACCAGCTGAGCGAACCGGACGGGCGCCGCATCCTCGCGCTCGGCAGGCGGACCCAGCCGCGGCGCGATCAGGGCACGGAAGAGCAGGCCGTACGGACCCCGGCGCGGATCGGCGGCCGTGATCGCGAAGACCACCGCCTGCGCGGCGGCGAGCCACCCCCACCCGGTCGCCAGCACCACGACGAGCACCACGGTGGTCACCACCGCGGCGAACCGCGGGCCACGCGCATCCAGCTGCATGACCTGGACTGTCGCACGCCCGGACGGTTTCGCCACCGTGATAGCCATCACCGGCGCGCAGGTGCAGAAAGCCAGGTCAGGGCGGCCCTCCGGAGGGAACCGTCCCGAGACGCCGGGTCAGCGGGAAGGCAGCAGGTCGGCCACGGCGGCGATCAGGTGGGGCTTGCCCGGCACCCCGGTGGCCCGCCTGGCCACCCGCCCGTCCGGCCCGACGACCAGCAGGGTCGGCGTCTTCCAGATGCCCAGCGCCCGTACCGCGTCCAGGTGGCTCTCGGCGTCCACCTCCACGTGCCGCACCCCGTCGAGCATGCCGGCCACCTCGGAGCTCACCCGCCGCACCGCCCGGCACGGCGCGCAGAACGCCGACGAGAACTGCAGCAGGGTCACCTCACCGGCCCGTACACCGAGCGCACCCAGCAGATCGGGATCGATCCGCTCGGGCTGCGCCGCGGAGTCATCCCTGGCCGTGTCCCTCGCGCCACCGGACTCCCCGCTCGCCGAACCCATGCCCGCTGCGCCACCGGCGGCAGCCCCACCGGCAGCAGCCCCACCAGCGGCGGCCGCACCGACGGCAGCCGCACCGGCGACCGTCCGCAGCCGCCCGTCGGTCGAACGCCGCCACACCCCCGCGGCGACGCCCACGACGAGGACCGCTGCCACAGCGATCAGCCCGGGAACGTCCACCCGCCCACTCTGGCACGCCTGCCACCCGCCGCCCACGGGCTGCGACGCGGCTCACGGCGAGGACTGGTACGCGCTCGCCTGCAACGTGAACAGCTGCGCGTAGATCCCGTCCAGGGCCATCAGCGACCCGTGGTCGCCCTCCTCCACCAGCCGGCCGTGGTCCAGCACGTAGATCCGGTCGGCCTCCCGCACACTGGCCATCCGGTGCGTGATCAGCACGACCGTACGGCCCGCCGCCAGCTCCCGCAGCCGCAGGTAGACGTCGTGTTCGGCGCGAGCGTCGAGGTTCGCGGTGGGTTCGTCGCAGATCAGCAGCGGCGCGTCCCGGAAGAACGAGCGGCTCACCGCCAGCCGCTGCCACTGCCCGCCGGACAGGTCGGCGCCGTCGGTGAAGTGGCGGGACAGCAGCGTCTCGTACTCCCGCGGAAGCTCCATCACGAACTCGTGGGCGTCGCCGGCCCGGGCGGCCGCCTCCACCTGCGGCATCGCGGCGCTGCTGTCGTACCGTCCGATGGTGATGTTGGTCCGGGCCGAGAACGGCCAGCGGGTCGGTTCCTGCATGACCACCGCGACCCGCCGCCGCACGGATTCCGGGTCGAAGTCGCCGAGGTCGCGGTCGTCCCAGCGGATGTGGCCGCCCTGCGGGCGGTAGAGGCCGGCGAGCAGCCGCGCCAGGGTGGACTTGCCGGAGCCGTTCTCGCCGACAAGGGCGACGATCTCACCGCGACGCAGGGTCATGCTGACGTTGCGGACGGCTGGTCGTTCCGCGTCCGGGTAGCTGAACGTCACGTCGTCGAGGCGGATCTCGGCGAAGCCGGTGGGCGCGCCGCGCCCCGTGATCGTCTCTCGCCGCTCGCGCGAGAGCTCGCAGAAGCCCTCGAAGTCGGCGAAGTAGAGGCCCTGCTCGAAGACCCGGTTGGCGCTGTACGCGAGCTCCGTCAGCTTTCCGATACCCATGTTGATCGCGTACGCGGCGGCGCCTGCGGCGGCCAGGTCCATCCGGCCGGTCCACAGCAGCCACAGCAGCACCGCGTACGTGAGCCCGGTGGCGAGCCCGCTGAGCACGTTGCCGATGAGCGTGGTGCGTACGCGTCGCTCGGACAGCCGGATCTCCTGCAGCGTCGCGGCCGCCAGCAGCCGCTTGATCTCTGCCAGCAGGAAGTCGCGTACGGTGAAGGCCCGCAGCTCCGGCGCGGACTCGCGGGCCGCGAGCAGCTCGGCGAGCATCCGCTGCCGCCGCCACACCGCGATGAACCGCAGCACCTGCCGGTACCCGAGCCGGGCCGAGCGCACGGCGGCCCACGCGATCGGTACGACGGCGAGCACGAGCAACGGCAGCAGCACGGGATGCAGCACGGCGAGCACCCCGGCGGCGGCGACCAGGCCGATCAGGTTGGTGCCGAGCTCGATGGCCCGGTCGACGAGCATCTCGGCCGCGTTGATGCCGCGGTCCCGGGCCCGTTCCATGGCGTCGCGCCAGCCCGGATCGTCGAACGTGGACAGGTCCACACCGGTGGTGAGCTCGAGCAGCTGCATCTCCGCGGCCTGGAAGACCTTGGGCGTCAACCGCCCGTTGGCCGCCGCGGCCGCCGACGCGAGGGCGCCGCGCAGGGCGACGGCCCCGACGAGCAGAAGCAGCGACGGTACGGCGGCCCGCACCCGCTCGGGCGTCGGCCCTTCCCGCAGCAGCCCGTCGAACACCCCGACGACGCTGATCAGTCCGACGGCGCTGGCGAGGCCGCCGAGCACCTGGAACACGACGACGGCGACGGTGCTGCCGGGACTGGCCCGCCACGCGAGCGACAACGCGGACCGCAACAGCCGCGGCAGCCGCCGGAACATCCGGGTGAAGCTGGTGTTGGCGGCCTCCTCGGTGCTGGTCAGCCAGTACGGCAAGGCCAGATCGTCACCCTCACCGGCGATGTCGGTCGCCGGGGCCTCACCGTCCTCGGCGGCGACGCGCTCGCCGCCCGGGCAGTCGCCGTCGCCCTCGCCGCCCGGGCGGTCGCCGTCCCCCTCGCCGCCCGGGCGGTCGCCATCGCCCTCGGCGGCGCGCTCGGCGGCCGGGGCGTCGCCGGCGCGGTCCTCGCGGGCCCGTGTGCTCGCCGCGTCCTGCCGGGTGGCGTCCTGCATCAACGGCTCCCGTCCCGTGGGCTCTCAGCCGTTCCTACCCCGCCGCCACGACACCCGTCTATGCGCTCACGGACTCATTCACGCTCGAGGAGGTACGCCAGCCGCGCCGCCTTCGTCTCCCAGCGCCACTCCCGCTCCACCCAGGCCCGGCCCGCCGCGCCCATCCGCCGCGCCTGCTCCGGGTCGGCCAGCAGCCCGGCCAGCCGGTCCGCGATCGCCGGAACGTCACGCCCGCCGACCACGTACCCGGTCTCACCCTCGCGGACCGCGTCGGGCGCACCGCCCGAGTCGCCCGCCAGCACCGGCAGCCCGGTCGCGGACGCCTCCAGGTACACGATGCCCAGGCCCTCGACGTCGAGGCCGCCGCCGCGCGTGCGGCACGGCATCGCATAGACGTCGCCCGCCGCGTAGTGCGCCGGCAACTCCTCCCACGGCACCGAGCCGGTGAAGACCACGTCGGCCGCGACACCCTCGGCGCGGGCCAGGGCTTCGAGCTTCTTCCGGTACGGGCCACCGCCGACGATCAGCAGCGCCGCCCCGGGCACCCGGCGCCGGATCTCCGGAAGCGCGCGGATCAGCATGTCCTGGCCCTTGCGCGCCACCAACCGGGACACGCACACGACCACCGGCCGCCCACCCAGCCCGTGCCGCGCCCGGACCTGCGAACCGTCCACGCCGGGGTGGTACGCGTCCACGTCCACGCCGGGGGTGAGGCGCTCCAGCGTGGTGAGGCCGTGCAGGGCGCGGTCGAGGCGTACCCGCTGGAACTCGGTCAGGTAGGTCACCACGTCGTTGCCGCGGGCGAGGCGGCGCAGCAGCTGCCGCGCGCCGGGCAGGGCGGCCCAGCCGATCTCGTGCCCGTGGGTCAGCGCGACCGCCCGTTCGATCCCGGCCCGCCGGCGCAGCCCGTCCGCCAGCAACCCCAGCGGCGCGGCGGCGCCGAACCACACGCTGTCGCACTCGTGCGATCGGGCGATCTCGGCGGCCCGGCGGGCCACCGCCGGCGTGGGCAGCAGGACGCCGGTCTGCTCGCGGATCACCTCGAACGGCTGCTCCGCGTCGAACTTCTCCGCACCCCGCCACGTCGACGCGTACACGACGACGGAGCCGGCGGGCTGCCGTACGGCCAGGTTGTGCACGAACTGCTGGATGCCGCCGGGACGCGGCGGGAAGTCGTTGGTGACGAGCAGCGTGCGGGCCATCAGCGCGGCCCCCCGGCGACGTGGGTGGCGACGAACAGCGCGCGGGGCATCAGCGCTCGCCCCGGGCGTACGCGCGGGCCGCGGCCATGCGTTCCACGGTGGACGGGTGCGAGGCGGACATGACGTACTCCCAGGCGGGCGGGTCCGGATCGGACAGGTTCACGGCGCCGAGGCGGCGCTGCATCGCCTCGAACGTGGCGGGATCACGGGTGAGCTCCAGCGCATGCGCGTCGGCCCGCGCCTCGATCCGCCGGGACACGAGCGCCTGCACCGGCCCGCCGGCCAGCCCGGCCAGGGTGACCAGCGCGAGCAGCAGCGCGATCGCCCGCGGCTCGCCCATCGCGTCGACGCCGGCCCACCGCAGCAGCCAGCCGAGCGACCCGAGCAGGTACAGAGCGATGACGGAGACGGCCGCCCCCAGGGCCCCGATGATCGTCCCGGTGAGCACGTCGTGGCGTTTCGCGTGCCCCAGCTCGTGCGCGGCCACGGAGACCACCTCGTCGGGCGTCGCCTCGGTGAGCATCGTGTCGTAAACGACGATCCGCCGGGTCGGCCCGAACCCGGAGACGTAGGCGTTCACCGCCTTGGTCCGCCGCGAGGCGTCGGCGACGAGCACATCCTTGACGGGTACGCCGTCACGCGCCGCCACCTGCATCAACTCGGTCCGCAGCGGCCCGGCCGCCATCGGCGTGAACTTGTTGAAGATCGGCTCGACCACCACCGGCAGCACGAACGACAGCAGCACGACCAGCGCGGCGGCACCGGCGGCACCAAACGCCCACCACCACCGCGGCGCGAGCCGGGTGACGGTGAAGAACCCGAGCAGGGCCAGACCCCCGAGAACAGCACCCACCGCGTACGACTTGGCGAGGTCGACGGCCCACGCGCCCCACCCCTGGGTGGAGATCCCGTACCGGACGACGATCGTGTGCCGCCACGCGGCGAACGGCAGGGTCAACACCTCGACGACGAGCACGATCACGAGCCCGCCCAGAACGGCCCGAGCGATCCAATGGTCGGCGAACGGCCGCCCCACGAGCGTGACCAGCCGCGACCCCAGCGGCGTCAACCCGAGCAGCAGCGCGGCGACGAGCCCCACCGCCATCCCCCCGTACGAGGCGGGCCGCAGGGCGGAATGAAACTCCCGGGCCCGGGCGACCTTGTCCGCGGGCAACTGCCCGAGCGCGGCCACCTGATCGGCCCGCGGCGCCGGCGGCCGATGCCACGGAATCGCCGCCGCGGCGTAAACGACCAGGCCGGCCACCAGCACCCCCAAGGCGCAAGCAGCCCACCACCGAGGCGTCACACCCACCGCCTCCGTCCCGCTCCGTCACCGTCAGCCGTGATCGCCCATCCTAGGGCGGCAACCCGCCACCCGAACCGGCCCCACCCGAACCGGCCGCACCCGGGCCGCAGCCACCCACCAGGCCGAACCGGCCCACCCGGGCCGGCACGCCCAGCTCAGCGCGCCGCGCACGCCCGGCCCGGACCGCCGCCAGGCAGGACCGCCTTCCAGCCCGACCCGCCGCCCGGCCCGGCCCGCCTTCCGGCACCCCGGCCCGCCGCCCAGCGCCCGGCCCGCTGCCCGGCCGAGCCCACCGCCTGCCCAGCTCGCCGCCCGGCCCAGCTCGCCGCCCGGCCCAGCTCGCCGCCCGGCCCAGCTCGCCGCCCGCCCGGGCCCGCCCGATGATCACATCCGGCCTTGCGCGACGGCCGCGTCACCCGCCGGCGGCCACCGCGCCCTCCCTCATGATCACGCCACGTGGCCGTGGCGGCGGAAGAGCGGGACCGAGACCGGCGGCTCCGGCGTCTCCAGCAGCTGCACGTCGAAGCCGGCCTGCTCGAACATCTCGATCGCGCGCAGCTCGCCCGGGGTCAGGTCGGTGATGCCCTCCGGCGTCTCCGCCATCGCCTTGATCAGGCAACCCTCGCATCCGCGTCCCCTACCGGGGCAGCGGCCGCAGTCGATGATCATCACTTCCTCCTCGTGCCGACGGTGGTCCGGCCGCGATCTCGGGGGAAGAGCTTGTCGCGGACCGACCACCATCGGTGACAATCACGCTATGCGAGGGGTATGACAAAAATCAGCCGCGGGCGAGCCGTCGCAGAAGTGAGTCGGCTCCCATCGGGTACGCGCCGTGCCGGCGTACCCCGTCGGCGACCTCGCGGTCCGACGAGATCACCACCAGCGGGCGGCCGACCGGTTCGGCCCGGACGAGCTGGCGGATGAGCTCGTCGGCGGTGTCGCCCTTGCGCGAGAAGAGCACGCGTACGCCGCGCGGCGACGGCGGGAGCCCGTGGACCCGTTCGGCACCGTCGAAGACGACCGTGACCTCGTCGCCGGTCTGCGCCGCGATGCCGCCCAGCCCCGTGATCAGCCGTTTGCGTTGCTGCTCCAGCGACATGTCGGCGAAGCCGCGCTTGGTCACGTTGTAACCGTCGACGATCAGATGGGCGCGCGGCAGGGCGAGCAGCTGGTCGAGGCGGCCCGGGTCGTCGGTGTCCTGCGCTCGGGGCCGGGAGCGCTCCTGGCCACCGGGACGGTCTGCCGCTGTGTCGGCAACGAAGTCCGCGGGCAATTTGTCCGCCGGACCGATCGCCAGTTCGCGGCGCAATCCGGAGGCGGCCTGCCCGATCGTCTCCAGCAGGAGCCAGAGGCGGGCGTCGTCGGCCGCACGGGCGTCCTTGGCGCTCTGCTTGCCCGAGGCAGCCGCCGCTTCCGCCTCGGCCAGGCGCGTGCGCAGCCGCCGTACCTCCGCATCGTGCTCCGTGGCCACCTTGGCCGCGCGGCCCTTCTCCGTGGCCAGCAGGTCGCTGGCTCGCTTGTGGGCGGCCTGCGACTCGCGCAGCGCGCGAGCTGTCGTGCGGGCTTCCTCCCGCAACTGCCCGAGTTCTTCGCGTACGCGGGCAAGCTCGTCGCGGAGCTTGTCGGCCTCCACCTTGGCGACCGCCCGGTCGTGCTCGGCGCGGGCGGCACGTTGCTCGGCTTCGCGGACGAGATTGGCGACCGCGGCGCTGTCGGCCTCGGCACGCACCGACTCCCCGGCCGCCTCGATCAGGTCGCGCCATCCGGCGGGCCTGGCGAGGTACGCGAGCGCGGCCACCTCGACGGGGTCGGCGGCTGCCGGGGCCATGCCACCCGCGACAGCAGCGCCCAGGTCGCCGGCATCGGCGACGACACGGCCGCCGATGCGCTGCCGGAACAGCGGGTCGGCGGCGAGCTGCGCGGCGAGTGCCTGGCCGCCGAGCCGCGCCCGCCGGTTGGGGGCGAAGCGCGCGACCCGGCGCAGCGCGACGGGGATCTCATCACCCGGCAGCGCCGGCAGCGCGGCCGCGGTCAGCACGGTGATCCGCTGCCGGACGGGCTCGGGCAGCGTCGGCTCGGGCTGTCCACCGTCATCGACGGGAGAACCCTGCCCACCATCACCGGCGAGAGAACGCTGCCCACCATCACCGACGGGAGAACCGTGCCCACCGTCACCGACGGGAGGGGCATCGGCCGGCGGCGAGACATCGTCCCCGGCGCCCGGGGAGGACGGCCCCGCCGGGTCCGCGCCGAGCGCCGCCACCTCCGCGGAGGGGCGGTCGTCGTGCTCGTACGGCGCGGACATTTTTCCATTCTCCCACCGTGGGCAGCGGAAAAGCTTGTCGAAGCAAGTGATCTTTTCGGGCACCGGCCCGGAGATTGTCGTACCCGGCCTCTAATCTGCCCGCCGTGGTACAACCGGCATACGTGCAGGGCACTCTGGACACCCTCCTGAGCGCCGACGGCTCCGTCGATCCGGCGGCGCTGTCCCTGCGGGACACGACGTTCGTCGTGCTCGACCTGGAGACGACGGGCGGCGCCCCCGACGGCGCGGGCATCACCGAGATCGGGGCCGTCAAGGTGCGCGGCGGTGAGGAGCTCGGCGTCTTCGGCACCCTGGTGAACCCGGGTGAGCGCATCCCGCCGTTCATCACGGTCCTCACCGGGATCACCGAGGCGATGCTGGCTCCGGCGCCGCCGATCGAGGTCGTGCTGCCGAGCCTGCTGGAGTTCCTGCGGGGGTCGGTGCTGGTCGCCCACAACGCCCCCTATGACGTCGGCTTCCTGAAGGCGGCCTGCGCGCGGCACGGATATCAGTGGCCCCAGGTGCGCGTGCTGGACACGGCTGCCCTGGCCCGGCGGGCACTGACCCGCGACGAAGTGCCCAACCGCAAGCTGGGCACGCTCGCGCAGTTCTTCCGGGCGGCCGTGCAGCCCACGCACCGGGCACTCGACGACGCGAAGGCCACCGTCGACGTGCTGCACGGCCTGATCGAGCGGCTGGGCAGCTACAAGGTGCACACGCTCGGCGACGCGGTCGAGTTCGCCAAGGCGGTCACCCCGGCGCAGCGGCGCAAGCGGCACCTGGCCGACGACCTGCCGCATGCTCCCGGCGTCTACGTGTTCCGGGCCGCCGACGACCGGCCGCTCTACGTGGGCACCTCGGTCGACATCGCCACGCGGGTGCGCAGCTACTTCACCGCCAGCGAGAAGCGCGCCCGGATGTCCGAGATGATCGCCGCCGCGACCCGGGTGGAGGCCGTCGAGTGCGCGCACTCGCTCGAGGCCGAGGTCCGCGAGCTGCGGCTCATCGCGTCGCACGCGCCGCCGTACAACCGCAGGTCGAAGTATCCCGAGCGGGTCGTCTGGCTGAAGCTGACCACGGAGGCATATCCGCGACTCTCCGTGGTCCGGCAGCTCGCCGACGATGGCGCGGCCTATCTGGGGCCGTTCTCGTCGCGGCGCACCGCCGAGCTGGCCGCGGCCGGGGTCTACGACGCGCTGCCGGTGCGCCAGTGCACGCACAAGCTCTCCACCCGCACGGTCACGCCGGCCTGCGCGCTGGCCGAGCTCGGGCGGTGCCCGGCACCCTGCGAGCACAAGATCTCCCCCGAGGAGTACGCGCTCAGCGCCGCGCTGCCCTTTCGCACGGCGACCCACGGCGATCCGGAACCGCTGGTCGAGGCGCTGCTCGCGAGGATCGAGGCGCTGTCGGAGCGGCAACGTTACGAGGAGGCGGCGGTCATCCGGTCGCGGCTCATCGCGCTGCTGCGCGCCACCGTGCGGATGCAGCGGCTGGGGGCGCTGACCCGGCTCGGGGAGCTGGTGGCGGCCCGGCGCAACGACGCGTACGGATGGGAGATCATCGTCGTCCGGCACGGCCGCCTCGCGGCCGCGGCGACCTCACCGCCGCGGCTGCACCCCCGGCCGACCCTGGATCTCGCGCGGGCGACGGCCGAGACGGTCCTTCCGGGGCCGGGACCGGTCCCGGCGGCCTCCGCCGAGGAGACCGAGCGCATCCTGGCATGGCTCGAGCGTCCTGACACCCGGCTGGTGGAAACTTCCGGCGACTGGGTGTCACCGGCGCGTGGCGCAGCGCGGTTCAGTAGGCTTCTCACCAGGGCGGAAGCCGCGGCGTCGAGAAGAGACTCGTCCGTTCGCTCATCGGTAACTGACCGTTCGGATGACGCTCGCTCGCTTAGGCTGTAGGGCACGCGGCAGCAAAGCCGAGAAATCGGTGGGTTCCGCGCGTACGGTGCGGGTCGAGTTGTGCGGGTCGAGCGTGAGGGGGTGTCCGAGTGGACGTCGACGCCGGCCACGGCGCCGCCCTTGGACGTGCCCTGCCGACCGCGCCGCTCTCCCAGCGACTGCGGTCCTTCCTCAGTTTCCAGGGCAACGACGACGACCCTGTGACCACGCTGACCAGGACCCACCGGGCGATCCACCCGTCGGCCGACGCCGGCGTCCTGCGCCGCAGCTACGCGGTGGCGGAGAACATGCACCGCGGCCAGTTCCGCAAGAGCGGCGACCCGTACATCACCCATCCGCTCGCGGTCGCGCAGATCTGCGCCGAGCTCGGGATGGACACGACGACGCTGGTCGCGGCGCTGTTGCACGACACCGTCGAGGACACCAGCTACACGCTCGAGACGCTGCACGGCGACTTCGGCCCCGAGGTGACCCACCTGGTCGACGGCGTGACCAAGTTCGACAAGGCGTTCTATGGCAAGGCCGCCGAGGCCGAGACCATCCGCAAGATGATCATCGCGGCCGGCAAGGACGTCCGGGTGCTGATCATCAAGCTGGCCGACCGGCTGCACAACATGCGCACCCTCGACGCCCGCTCCCCCGCCTCCCGGGCCCGCATCGCCACCGCCACGCTCGACGTGCTCGTGCCGCTGTGCGACCGGCTCGGCATCCAGGCCCTCAAGCGTGACCTCGACGACGTGGTGCTCTACCACCTCGAGCCGGATTCCTACCAGCGCATCGACGAGCACGTGCGCAACCGTCCCGGCTGGGACGAATACCTCGCCGCCGTCTCGGGCCAGGCGCGCACGGCCCTGCGCCGCCAGCGGGTCAGCGCCGAGGTCCGGGTACGCCCCCGGCACTACTACTCGATCTGGAAGGACACGGTCGCGGGCGGTCACGCCGTACCGTTCGACCTGCCCCGCATCGCGGTCATCGTGGACGGCCCGGAGACCGACTGTTACGCCGCTCTCGGTGCCATCCACGGCCAGTGGCGCCCGGTCGCCGGCCGGTTCAAGGACTTCATCGCCTCCCCGAAGAACAACCTCTACCGCTCCCTGCACACCACGGTCACCGGCCCCGAGGGACGCCTGGTCGAGGTGCTGATCCGCACGGTGTCGATGCACCGCTGCGCGGAGTACGGCGTCGCCACCGGCTACCGCTACCCGAAGGCCGACACCGAGTCGCTGCCCGGCACCGACCAGCTCACCTGGCTCAAGCGGGTGCTCGACTGGGAGCAGGACACCACCGACGCGGGCCAGTTCCTCGCCTCGCTGCGCTGCGACCTCGCCGAGGCCCAGATCACCGTCTTCGCCAAGGGCCGCATGATCGAGCTGCCGTCCGGCTCGACGCCCGTCGACCTCGCGTACGAGCTCAGCCCCGACAAGGGTGACCAGACGCTCGCCGCGACCATCAACGGCCGGCTCGCCCCGCTCAGCTCGCAACTCCGCGACGGCGACGTCGTGGAGATCTTCACCGAGTCGGACGGCCAGGTCGACGTCGAGCCGGGCGCGGCGCCGCGCGGGCCCCGCAAGGAGTGGCTCGGCTTCGTCAAGTCCACGCAGGCCCAGATGCAGATCAACCGCTACTTCGCGGAGGAGAACGCCCCGGGCATCAGCATCGCCGACAAGGTGCGCCTGGGCCGCGCGACGATCGGCCTGACGCTGCGCAAGCACGACCGCGGCCTGGCCAGCGAGGTGCCACTGCGCCGGCTCGCGGAGGAGCTCGGCTACCCCGACCTCGAGACGATGCTGGTCGCGGTGACCGAGCGGAACCTGGAGCCCGATCAGGTGGTGGAGCAGCTCATCGCCCTGGTCGACCACCCCGACTGAGCCCGCCACCGGCGATCGAAGCCCGGCGCGGCCCGGCTGAGCCCTTCGCGGGGCTGGCGCGGCCCGACCGAGCCGAGCCCCTCGCCGCGGACCGGGCCAGCCGCGGACCGGCCCAGCCGTGCCCTTTGCCGCGGACCGGCCCAGCCGTGCCCCTCGCGGCGGGCGCGGGCCAGCCGAGCCGAGCCCTGCGGCGAGGTGCGGAAGCCGGGCGCGGGCGACCCCGGCCGAGGCCGGTGCGGCGTCCCGATAGCCTGGGGGCGTGAAATTTCCCCGGCGGATGCGTGGCGCCGCGTATCAGGCGTTCTACCGGTTGCCGCACGGGGTGCGGCGTCGCATCGTCCGGGTCATCGTGCCCAAATACCTCGTCGGCGCCGTTTGCATCATCCGCGACGCCGAAGCCGGCGACCCGGGCCGCCTCCTGCTGCTGCGCCAGCCGCCGGGCCGCCGCTGGGGCCTGCCCGCGGGCCTGCTGAAGAAGGCGGAAGCCCCGGCCGTGGGCGCGGCCCGCGAGCTGCACGAGGAGTCCGGCGTCCACATCGACCCCGACGACCTCACCCCGGCCGTCCCCAACGCGATCGTGCACCCCAAGGGCTGGGTCGACACCGTCTTCATGGGTACGGTGCCCGCCTCCACCACCGACCTCGTCGTGGACGGCGGCGAGGTCCTCGAGGCAGCCTGGTTCCCGCTCGACGACCTCCCCGACCTGACGCCCAACACGGCGATCGTCCTCGGCGTGTACGGCATCGGCCCCCGCGCGGCCCGGCAGACGCCGTGACAGCCCGCGCGCGCCCCGGTCACGCGGATCCCGGCCCGCCTGGGCACCTCGCAGCGGTGATCCTGGCGGCCGGCGAGGGCCAACGGCTACGCCCGCTCACCACGCTCGTTCCGAAGGCGCTGTGCCCGGTCGGCAACGTACCGCTGCTGGACCGCGCGCTCACCCGCGTCGCCGGCCTCGGCCTCGCCGGTGCGGACACGGTCGCCGTCAACGCCGCGTACCTCTCCGGGCAGATCGTCACGCACGTCGGCGACCGGGCCCACCTCTCCGTGGAACCGGACGGGCCGGTGGGCACCTCCGGCGGCATCGGCCGGCTGCGCGGCTGGATCGACGGCCGCGGCGTCCTGGTCGGCAACGCCGACGCCTACCTGGCCGACCCGGACCGCAAACCCGGCGAGGACATCGCGGCCCTGGTGGACGGCTGGAGCGGTGACACGGTACGGATGCTCACCAAGCCCGTACCGCCCGGCGACACGGGCGGCTTCAGCGGCCGCCGGTTCGCGGGCTTCTCCCTGCTGCCATGGCGGTACGTCCGCGACCTGAGCCCCGAATTCTCGGACCTCGTCCGTACGGTGTGGCGCCCCGCGGAAGCCGCCGGCGACCTCGAGCTGATCCCGTACGAGGGTGTCTACATCGACACCGGCACCCCGGCGACCTACCTGGCCGCCAACCTCCACGCCGCCCGCGGCCTGACCGACCCGTCGGCGACGGTGACCGGCCACGCCGAGGACTCGGTGATCGGCCCGGGCGCCACAGTGGAGGGCCGCATCACCCGCTGCGTGATCTGGCCGGGCGCCGAGGTGGCTGCGGACGAGGTGCTGACGGACGTGATCCGCGCCGGCACGGACATGACGGTCGCCGCGGCCTGACCGGGACAGGCCTGACCATCACCGCAGCTTGAGCGGCACGGACCTGACGGTCGCGGCGGCCTGACCGCGACGGGCCTGACCATCACCGCAGCTTGAGCGGCACGGACCTGACGGTCGCGGCGGCCTGAGCGCGACGGGCCTCACCATCACCGCGGCCTGAGCGGGGCTTCGCCGCCCTTCCGCCGGTCGCGCCTTCCGGGGATCGCTAGCATGAACCGACGCCGACCCCGAGGGAGCCTTCCTTGAACACCGCGATCGTGCACATCGACTGCGTAACCGACTCGATCCCCGAGGTCGCCGAGGCGCTGGCGGCGCTGCCCGGGGTCAGCGAGGTGTACTCGGTCGCCGGGAACGTGGACCTCATCGCGATCGTCCGGGTGCCGCACTTCGACGACATCGCCGAGGTGATCGCCGGGCGGATCTCGAAGACGCCGGGGGTGCTGAACACCGAGTCGCACATCGCTTTCCGGGCGTACTCGCGACACGACCTCGAGGATGCCTTCGCGATCGGCCTGCCCGACGCCGACTGACGGCCGGCGACGGCGCAAGACCGCGCCGGCGAAAGGTCCGCGCAGCCGAGCCACGCCCGCGGGCGCCGGGGCCGCACAAGACCGGATGAGCAAGCCGAGCCACGCCCGCGGGCGGCCGGACCGCATGGGGGCCGCCGAGCAAGCAGATCCACGCCTGCTGGCGCCGGGCCGCAGGAGCAAGGCGGGCCATGCCTGCAGAGCGCCCAGGGCGACGCATTGGGCGGGCCGAGCCCGCCCGGCGTCCCGGACAGGCGCGGCCAGCCACAAGCGCGCGCTCGCAGGACAGCTGAAGCGGACACGGAAAAGGGAGCCCGATGCCGGGCTCCCTTTCTCGTCGTGCGGGCTCAGCGCCCGGAGGTGATCTCCTCGCGCTCGTCGCGGCCGGCCACCGGCGGGACCGCCGGGGAGACCGGGGCCTCGACCGGCTTCTCGACCGGGAAGAAGAAGCCCTTCACCGCGGGCGCCAGGGCGCCGAGGCGGTTCATCTTCTTCGGGACGACCCAGCCCGCGTAGTCCAGCGGCAGCGGGTGGCCGTGGTCGTCGACCGGGCCGAGCGGCTGGTGGACCTCGACGAACTGGCCGTTGGGCAGGCGCTTGATGATGCCCGTCTCCGCGCCGTGGGCCAGGACCTCGCGGTCGTGCTGCTGCAGGCCGAGGCAGATGCGTACGGACACGTAGTAGGCCAGCGGCGGCAGGATCACCAGGCCGATGCGGCCCGCCCAGGTCATCGCGTTCAGGCTGATGTGGAACTTGTCGGCGATCACGTCGTTGCCGCCGGACAGGGTCGCGATCAGGAAGAACGTGAACGCCATCGCTCCCAGGCCGGTGCGCTCGGGCGCGTCGCGGGGGCGCTGGAGGATGTGGTGCGAGCGGTGGTCCTTGGTGCGCCGCGCCTCGATCCAGGGGTAGAACATGGGCACCGTGGTCAGCGCGCCGAGGCCGACGACCGCGGGCCAGAACAGCGGCGGGATCACGTAGCCGTCGCCGATCGGGATGTCGATCTGCCAGGCCGGCATGAGCCGGACCAGACCGTCCATGAACATGACGTACCAGTCGGGCTGGCTGGCCGAGGAGACCTCGGAGGCCCGGTACGGACCGAACAGCCAGATCGGGTTGATCTGGAACAGGCCGGCCAGCAGGCAGATCACGCCGAAGACGGTCATGAAGAAGCCGCCCTGCTTGAGCGCGTACCGCGGGAACATGCGCTCGCCCACCACGTTCGAGTTGGTCCGGCCGGGGCCGGGCCACTGGGTGTGCTTCTGCTTGAAGACCAGGCCCAGGTGCACGCTGATGAGCGCCAGCAGGCCGCCCGGGATGAGCAGCACGTGCGCGATGTAGAAGCGCCCGATGATCAGCTCGCCGGGGAACTCGCCGCCGAAGATCGAGGCGGACAGCCAGGTGCCCACCACCGGGATGGAGAGCATGATCGCCGAGGCGATCCGCAGGCCCGTGCCGGAGAGGCCGTCGTCCGGGAGCGAGTAACCGGTGAAGCCGGCCAGGAAGCCCAGCAGGAACAGCGCGATGCCGATGGCCCAGTTGGCCTCACGCGGCTTGCGGAACGCGCCGGTGAAGAAGACGCGCGCCATGTGCACCACGATCGACGCCATGAACAGCAGCGCCGCCCAGTGGTGCATCTGCCGCATGAACAGACCGCCGCGCACCTCGAACGACAGGCGCAGGGACGATTCGTACGCCGCGGACATCTCCGCGCCGCGCAGGGCCGGATAGGCGCCCTCGTACGCGACCTCCTTCATCGACGGGTCGAAGAAGAGGGTCAGGAACACGCCGCTGAGCAGCAGCACGATGAAGGAGAAGAGGGCGATCTCCCCGAGCAGGAACGACCAGTGGTCGGGGAAGACCTTGTTGAGGAGGCCGCGCAGCGGGGTGGCCACCTGGAGGCGTTCGTCGACGCCCTTGGCCGCCTTGCCCGGTACGGAGGCGAGATCGAACTTTCGGCGCTTCACGGCCGCTCCCAGAAGTCAGGCCCGATGGTCTCGCGGTAGTCCGACGCTGCCACAAGGAAGCCCTCGTCGTCCACCGTGATGGGGAGCATGGGCAGGCGGCGGCTGGCCGGTCCGAAGATGGGGCGGGCGTTCTCCGTGATGAGGAACTGCGACTGGTGGCACGGGCAGAGGAGCCGGTTGGTCTGCTGCTCGTACAGGCTGGCGGGGCAGCCGGCGTGGGTGCAGATCTTCGAGAACGCGACGTAATTGCCCCACATCGCGCCCTTGTTGTGCTCGTCGTTCTCCGAAGCCTTGCGAGCCACCTCGGCGTCACCGGCGCGCAGGTGGATGAGCAGGGTCGGCGAGTCGGCGAACTCGTTGGTGGCGCCCCCGGGGATGCCCGGGAAGACCGTGATCTGACCGCCGACGCTGACGTCCTCGGGCCGGACCCCGGTACCGTCCTCGCGGGTGAGCCGGACCGGCTTGCCCTGGTTGAGGTCCGCGTTGAAGCCGGTGTTGTACAGCGGCGACTTCTCGCCCCGGTCGGGCTTGTGCGGGCTCTTGATCAGACCGCCGACCAGCGGGGCGGCGGCGACCAGGCCGAGCGGCGCCAGGCCGAGCGCGACCGCGCCCTTGAGCAGCGGCCGGCGCTGGACGCCGAGCTCGTCGACCGTGAACAGCATCGTCTGGCCGGTGATCTGCCGGTCCTCGTCGGTGGACATCGCCTCGTGGCGGTCCTGGATCGAGACCTCGTGCGGCAGCAGCTTCTTGGCCCAGGAGAGGATGCCGAAGCCGACCGCCAGCAGCGCCAGGCCGAGCGAGATGCCCAGGATCGGCGTGTAGTAGTCGCTGGTCTGGTGGCCCAGCCCGAACTCCCACGGCCACCAGATGTAGGCGACCAGGAAGACCAGGCCCAGGAGCCCGGCGAGCAGGAACAGCAGCGCGATGGCACGCTCGACGCGCTTCTCGGCCTTGGTGTTCGGCCCGGCGAACTGCGACTCGTACGTGACGATCTCGATGTCGTCGCGCCGCGCGCCTTCCTTGACGATGTCGAAGCGCGACAGCCGGGGATCGCTCAGGTCGAGCGGCTTGCGCTCGGACCCGTGCCGATCGTCCTTGGTCACCGTCATGACTTCCCCGCAATCCACAGCGCCGCGAACACCAGGAGGGTGATGCCGACCAGGAAGATGGCCAGGCCCTCGGTGACCGGCCCGTACCGGCCGAGGTTGAACAGGCCGCCCGGGTCCTTGTCCTGCTGGAGCTGCTGCGTGACGTACGTGATGATCTCGCGCTTCTGGTCCGGGGTGATCTCGTTGTCCCCGAACACCGGCATGTTCTGCGGCCCGGTCAGCATGGCCGCGTAGATCTCCTGCTCGGTGGCCGCGTGCAGGCTCGGCGCGTACTTGCCGGAGGACAGCGCGCCGCCCGCGCCGCCGAAGCTGTGGCACGAGGTGCAGTTGATCCGGAAGAGCTCACCGCCGCGGGCCAGCGCCTCCGGGTTCTGCTTGAGGTCCTCGGTCAGCGGGCCGGTGGGCACCTGCGGGCCGCCGCCGATCTCCTGGACGTACTGGCCGAGCTGCTTGACCTGGTCCTGGTTGAACTGCGGCGTCTTGCGCTCCGCCTGGGCCTCCTGGCGGGTCATCGGCATGCGGCCGGTGCCGACCTGGAACTCCACGGAGGCGGAGCCGACGCCGATCAGCGTCGGTCCACGACCCTCGACACCCTCGGCGTTGCGGCCGTGGCAGCTGATGCAGCTGTTGTCGAAGAGCGCCTTGCCCTCCTGGGCGGCCGCGGACAGCGGCCGGTTGTCCTCGGCGAGCGCGCCCGGCGCGAAGGCGGTGTAGACGCCTCCGGCCAGCGCGAGGGCGGCGACCATGCGGACCGCGGCGCCGAGGCGCCGGCGCGCCCGGCTCGGCGCGGACCGCCGCCGGTTGAACACCCGGAGACGCCGTCCGGCGGGGGTGTCAGAAGTCATGGGTTGTGTCCCTCTGGGTCTTGACCTGAAACTCACGGACGGCGGCGCGGATCTACTGCAACCAATAGATCATGGCGAACAGCGCGATCCACACGATGTCGACGAAGTGCCAGTAGTACGACACGACGATCGCCGAGGTGGCCTGCGCCGGCGTGAACCGGCCCATGGTCGTGCGGATCATGTAGACGATGAAGGCGACGAGACCGCCCGTGACGTGCAGGCCGTGGAACCCGGTCGTCAGGTAGAACATCGACCCGTAGCCGTCACCGTTGATCTTCACGCCCTCCTCGACCAGGTGGCGGTACTCGTTCGCCTGGCCGAGCACGAAGATCAGGCCCATGACGAAGGTGATCGTGAACCAGCGCCGCAGCGCGAACACGTCACCCTTCTCCGCCGCGAAGACGCCGAGCTGGCAGGTGACCGAGGACAGCACCAGGATCACCGTGAACGTCGTCGCGTACGGGATCTTGAGAACCTCGGTGTGCTTCTCCCACATGCTGTAGTCCGCCGCGCGGATGGCGAAGTACATGGCGAACAACGCCGCGAAGAACATGAGTTCGCTGGAGAGCCACACGATGGTCCCCACGCTGACCATGTTGGGTCGGGTCAGCGAGTGGATCCGGCTCTTGTCGATGGCTGCCGCTGTCACGGGCTCATTATTGCCCCGCGATCACCTCAACATGTCGCGGGGGGCCTAATCCGGTCTGTGTCGCCGCCCGGTAGAACGCGCGGCACCCCGATGGGCCTAGCCTCGAATGGTGCAGCTCGCCGAAACGCCTCCCGCCGCCGTGGCTGCGGGGGATACTGTCCCCCCGCCGTTCAGCGTCGCCCAGATCTTCACCGAGATCCGTCTGACCAGCCTGATCGCGCTCTTCCTGCTCATCGGCGCCGCCCTCTACCTGTACGGCGTGCACCGGCTCAGACAGCGCGGGGACCACTGGCCCGCCGGTCGCACGGTGGCGTTCATCGCGGGCGGGCTCGGGTCCATCGCCGCGGTCACGGTCACCGGCATCGAGGCGTACGACACGACGCTGATCAGCGTGCACATGGTGCAACACATGGTGCTGTCCATGGTGGGACCGATCTTCCTGGCACTGGGCGCCCCGGTCACGCTGGCGCTGCGGACGCTGCCGCTGAAGAACCGCAAGGTGCTGCTGGCGTTCCTGCACAGCCGGGTGGTCGGCGTCCTGACGTTCCCACTGGTGGCGTTCGGGCTGTTCATCGCCAACCCGTTCGTCCTCTACTTCACCGACCTGTACCGCGCGACGCTCGAGCACGCCTGGCTGCACGAGTTCATCCACGTGCACTTCATCGTCACGGGATGTCTGTTCTTCTGGCCGCTGCTGGGCCTGGACCCGCTGCCGAACCGGTGGCCGTACCCGGCGCGCGCGCTGCTCATGGTGCTCTCCGTGCCGTTCCACACGGTGCTGGGCCTGACGATCATGCAGAGCAAGACGCTGCTCGGCGGCGACTGGTACCCCAACCTGCACCTGGGCTGGATCAGCCCCGAACAGGACCAGGTCACGGCGGGCGGCATCCTGTGGGCCGGCGGCGAGATCGTCAGCGTCACGATGCTCGGCATCCTCGTGCTGCAGTGGATCAAGCAGTCCGAACGCGAGGCCAAGCGGATCGACCGGGCCCTGGACCGGGCCGAGGCGCAGGACCGGGCCGAGACGCAGGACCGGGCCGAGGCGCAGGACCGGGTCGAGGCCCGGGACCGGACCGCGGCCCCGGCTGCGCCGGCCGCGAGCAAGATCACAACCGAAAGTCCGGCGGTACGACCACAGCCCGACGCCGACTGACCGGTTCGGTACGATCAGCGGGCACCTACGAGCGTGGGAACCGGCCCGTCCGACCGCCCCACCCGCAACCCATGACCGGACTAGAGGCGTACTTATGAGCGACGACAGCAAGCCCAAGCCGGACAAGTACACGGTCCTGCTGTACAGCGACGACCTCGCGGTCCGCGACAAGATCCGGCTGGCGATCGGCGTACGCCCCGCCGCCGACCTGACCGTGGAGTTCGTGGACGCCTCCACCTGGGAGGAGTGCCGGCGCCTGCTCGACGACTACGAGATCGACCTGATGGTCCTCGACGGCGAGGCGTCCCCGGCCGGCGGCCTCGGCATCGCCCGCCAGACCAAGGACGAGTACGCCGGCCCCCCGCCCACCTGCGTCGTGCTCGCCCGCGCCGCGGACCGGTGGCTGGCCGCGTACGCCCAGGTCGACCACACGCTGTTCTACCCGCTGGACCCGGTCACCACGGGCCAGACGGTGGCCGGCATGCTCCGGGCCCGCCGCGACGGCCAGATCCCGCTGGGCACGCTCGGCACCCTGGGCTGACCAGCGGCCCGCGGCACCCCGCGTGGCCGGCCCCGCGCCGGCCGCTCCGGGCGCCGGACCAGCGGCCCGCCGCATCGGTCAGGCGCCCGGCCGCCCGAACCATCGGTCACGCGCCCGGCCGCCCGAACCATCGGTCACGCGCCCGGCGGCCGGCATCACGGGTTGTCCAGCCGGTCGCCGGCACCGCGAGCCACCGCCGTCGAAGCCGGGGCCCGCGTCACTCCCCCGCCCGCACCTCGCCCTTCCGGAGGCCCACAATGGGCGCACCTACCTGGCCGAACATGTTGAGCGCCCTGCTGCGGGGCGAGGAGCTGACGACGCAGGACACCGCCTGGGCCATGGGCGAGATCATGGCGGGCAACGCGACCCCGGTCCAGGTGGCAGGGTTCGCGGTGGCGCTGCGGGCCAAGGGCGAGACCCCCGCCGAGCTGGCCGGCCTGGTCGAAGCGATGCTCGCCAGCGCGACCGTCGTGGACCTGCCCGACGCCGTACGCGCGGATGCCGTCGACGTGGTGGGCACCGGCGGCGACCGGGCGCACACGGTCAACATCTCCACGATGGCCGCGATCATTGTGGCCGCCGCGGGCGTCAAGGTCGTCAAGCACGGCAACCGCGCCGCGTCGTCCGCCTGCGGTACGGCTGACCTGCTCGAACACTTCGGCATCCCACTGGATCTGGGGCCGCAGGGC
Source organism: Actinoplanes sp. NPDC049316 (assembly GCF_040677315.1). NCBI lineage: Bacteria > Bacillati > Actinomycetota > Actinomycetes > Micromonosporales > Micromonosporaceae > Actinoplanes > Actinoplanes sp. NPDC049316. The sequence goes on from NZ_JBFAQM010000009.1 coordinate 108,716, forward strand.
GTCGCGCGGACCGTGTCGGAGGCGGGCATCGGCTTCTGCTTCGCGGCACGCTTCCACCCGGGCATGCGGCACGCCGCGGTCACCCGGCGCGAGCTGGGCCACCCGACGTTCTTCAACGTCCTGGGCCCGCTGACCAACCCGGCCCGGCCCCGCAACGCCGCCGTGGGCTGCTTCGACCAGCGGATGGCCCCCGTGATGGCGGAGGTCTTCGCCCGCCGCGGCGACTCGGCGCTGGTGATGCGCGGCGAGGACGGCCTGGACGAGTTCACGACCGCGGCGCCCACCCGGGTGTGGGTGGTGAGCAACGGCACGGTCTCCGAGTCCGTGGTGGACGCCACCGAGTTCGGGGTCCCCCGCAGCAACCCGGGTGACCTGCGCGGCGGCGACGCGGCCTTCAACGCGAACGCGGCGCTGACGATGTTCGCCGGCGAGCCGGGCCCGATCCGCGACGCGGTCCTGGTCAACGCGGCGGCGGCGTTCGCGGCTCACGCGGGCTTCCCCGGAACCTTCGAGGACACGATGCGCGCCGGCATCGCCCGCGCCGCCGAGACGGTGGACTCCGGGGCGGCCACGGCCCTGCTCGGCCGCTGGGTCGAGGCGGCGAAGGCCGCCAAGGCCGCCGAGTCCTGAGATCGGCGGCCGCGAGACACCCCCGCCGAGCCGGCATTCATCGACCACCGGCTCGGAGCGTCGGACCGCCAAGCCGCCGGCGCCAAGCCGCCGCCGGGCGCCGGGCCGCCGGGCGCCGGGCCGTCAGCATCGGGCCGCCGGGCCGCCACCCGTCGGACCGTCGGACCGGCGGACCGTCGGACCGGCGGGTCTGGTTTGCCGCAGCCGAATCGTGAGACCCGCGGCGTAGCGTCGCAGGGTGAGTTGTATGACCTTTTGCGGCGGCAAGACACGCCGGGGCGCGTCCAACCGTGGCGGAGGACGACGTGACAACGTTTGAATGACATTCGGGTAATTCCACCTTCCGGCGAAGAGGAGCCACCCGTGCAGGAACGTGAGATGCGCTGCGTCATCTGCGACGCCGAGATGCCGTTCGAGGTGCCGCCGTGCGCCGACGGGCACGGCGCCGACTGTCCCGAACTGGTCTGCACCCGCTGCGACGCCGCCGAGATCCTGGCGCCGCTCGAGGTGCGTGTCTGGCTGCGCCCGGGCAATCATCGCGTCGCCCCGCTGCAGCGACGGGCCGCCTGACCCCGCTCGGCGCACGACAGCCGCCCCAGCGACCAGCCGCGAGAGAGACGCTCAGCGCCGGACAGCCGCTCCAACGTCCGGCCCGCCCGAGCCGCCACGCGTGCGCCGCAAGACAGCCGCTCCGGCATCCGACCGCCCGAGCCGCCACACGCGTCGCGAGACAGCTACTGCGCGACGTGGCGACCCATCGGACCTACCGGGAAGCCTGATAGGCCCCCAGCGGCAACCTGAGGGGCCGGAGACAGCAACGACGAAGGCCCGCCTCCCTGCTCTCAGGGTGCGGGCCTCCGGTCGTGCGTTCGGTCAGTGCTCGGCGGGGTGCCGGCTGCCCGAGTAGTACTCGAAGAGCAGGCCGCACGCGGCGAAGATCACCGCGATGAGGCCGGCCATGATCAGCCACCACTGCCAGAACACCAGACCCAGTGCGGCGACGGCCGCGGCCAGCGCCAGGCCGAACGGCCAGTAGCTGCCCGGGCTGAAGAAGCCGACCTCGCCCGCGGCGTCGGCGATCTCGCCGTCCGGGCGGTCCTCCGGGCGCAGGTCGATGCGGCGGGCGACGAACCAGAAGAAGCCGCCGCACATCGAGCAGAGCAGGCCCGACAGGAGCAGGGCGACCGTGCCGACCCACTCGACGCGGCCGACCTCGCCGTTGGTGTACGCGGCGTACACGATGGCCGCGCCGAAGAGGAAGGCGGCGACGCCAGCGAAGATCTTGTATTCGGTCTTCACAGCGCGCTCCTACTTCCCTGCTGCCACGGTGTTGGGGGTGTTACCCGACTGGTTCCACGACTGTCCATGGCGGCGGGTGTCGAACGGGCTGGTCGTCACGGCGAACCGCTGGTCGCCGGTGAAGCCGATCGCGCCCATCGCGTCCTGCGTGCTGGCCCCGGACTGCTTCGCCGCGAGGAACTGGTCGAACTTCTGCGGCGAGACCACCACCAGCTCGAACTGCATGAAGGCGTGGTACGTGCCGCAGAGCTCGGCGCAGCGGCCGACGTAGCGGCCCTCCTTGTCGAGGGTCACCTCGAAGGTGTTGCGGGTGTTGCCGGGGAACACGTCGCGCTTGAACAGCATCTCCGGCACCCAGAACGAGTGGATGACGTCGCGGCTGGTCTCCTCGAACCGGATCTTGCGTCCGGTGGGGAGCACGAGCAGCGGGATCACGTCGGACGAGCCCAGCGTCGAGGCGACCGTCTTCGCGTCCGCGCCGGGCGCGTCACGGTAGTTGAACTGCCAGTTCCACTTGAACGCGACGACCTCGACGGTCTGGTCCGGCTTCGCCGAGAGCTTGTCCACATCGGTCTGCACGATCGCGGTGTAGTAGAAGAGCACCGCGACGATCAGCACCGGCGTGACCGTGTACAGGACCTCCATCGGCATGTTGAACCGCGTCTGCACCGGCAGGTTGTCGCCCCGCTTGCGGTAGCGGATCACGCACCAGAAGATCAGGCCCCAGACGAAGATGCCGACGACCAGCGCCGCGATGACCGCGGCGATCCAGAGGTCGTACATGCTGTGGGCCTGCTCGGTGATGCCGTGCCGCGGCCAGCCGAAGCCGCCGAGCTTGTCACCGATGTCGTTCGCGGAACAGCCGGACAGCAGGGCCAGCAGCATGGCACCACCGACACCGAGCCCGGCGAGCCGTACGACGCGCGGCCGTCCGACCGAACTCCTTGAGACCACCTGCTCCTGCCTCCCTAGAGCACCGCCCGGTGCGCTGAATCCGGACACCGGCGGCAAGGTGTCACCGACGGTCGCACACTACTCGACCTGGCCCGGCCGTCCGGCTACCGGGGGTCGGATCTTCGCCCGGGCGTGCATACCCCTGATCCTGTGGACGATACCGTTCCTCAGGTGGAATACACGGCGGAACAAGCCGCTGCGCCCGCGTACCTGGACGCGGCGAGCGCCGCGCCGCTGCACCCGGTCGCCCGGCAGGCGCTGGTGGCCGCGCTGGAGGACGGCTGGGCCGATCCGGACCGGCTGCACGCCGCGGGCCGGCGGGCGCAACGGCTGAGGGAGGCGGCGACGGCCACCGTCGCCGACTGCCTGGGCGTACGCGCGGACGAGGTGACCTTCCTGTCCTCGGGTACGGCCGCAGCCCACGCCGCCGTGCTGGGCGGCCTCGGGGGACGCGCACGAGCAGGCACGACGTTCGTCCACTCGGCCATCGAGCACTCCGCCGTGCTGCACGCGGCGGCCCGGCACGGCGACGCCGCCGAGGTCGGTGTGGACCTCCAGGGCCGCCTGGATCTCGACGCCTGGCGCACCGCGGTGAGCGGACCGGGGGTCGCATTAGCCGCGCTGATCAGCGCCAGTCATGAGGTGGGGACGGTGCAGCCTGTGGCCGCGGCCGCGGAGGCGTGCGCGGAGGCCGGCGTGCCGCTGTACGTCGACGCCGCCCAGTCCGTCGGGCACGCTCCGGTGCCACCGGGCTGGTCGTTGCTCACCGCCAGCGCGAGGAAGTGGGGTGGTCCGCCGGGGGTGGGGCTCCTCGTGGTCCGTAAAGGCACGCGCTGGCTGTCCCCGTACCCTGGTGATGATCTTCACAGGCCGCGGCCGCAGGGCGCGCTCGATCTGCCGGCCGTCGTCGCGGCCGCGGCGAGCCTGCGGGCGGTCCTGGCCGAGGCGAAGACGGAGGCCGTGCGGCTGTCCGGCCTGGTGAACCGCATCCGCGCGACCGTCGCGGCGACCGTGCCCGACGTGGAGGTCGTGGGCGACCCGGTCGAGCGGCTGCCGCACCTGGTGACGTTCTCCTGCTTGTACGTCGACGGCGAGGCGCTGCTGCACGCACTGGACCGGCACGGCTTCGCGGTGTCGTCGGGATCGTCGTGCACCGCGTCGACGCTGCGGCCCAGTCACGTGCTGGAGGCGATGGGTGTGCTCAGCCACGGCAACGTCCGGGTGTCGCTGCACCGCGGCACGACGGAGGCCGACGTGGACCGTTTCCTGGCGGTCCTGCCGGGCGTGGTGGCGGACCTCCGGAAGGAGGCGGGAATGTGATCGAGGTGGACTCCCGCGGCCGGCGCTGCCCGCTGCCGATCATCGACCTCGCCCGGCGGATGCCGAGCGTGCCGGTCGGCGAGGTGGTCCGGGTGCTGGCCGACGATCCCGCGGCCGCGAACGACATCCCGGCGTGGTGCCGGATGAAGGGCCAGGAGTACGTGGGCAGCCCGGCGGAGGGCCTTTACGACGTGCGCCGGCTCAGCTGAGGTAGTCCACGACCGGGCCCACCGGGTCCTTCGCCAGGTACGTGTCGACCACCAGGCGCGGGCCCAGGTACGGCTCGTACTCGCCCTGCCGCTCCAGCACCCGCACCCAGTCCGGGATGCCGTCGTGGGAGCGGGCGGCGTACCGGGCCTCGACCCGGCGGCGGTGCTCGGCGTCGTCGCCGCAGACCACCTCGACGACCCGCAGGGGTACGCCGAGGCGGTCGGCCAGGTCGGTCCAGAGCTGCCGGGCCGCCTTCACCGGGTTCACCGCGTCGATGATCACGCTGTGCCCCATGGTGAGCTGCGTCTCGGCGAGCGCCGCCACCACCCCGTACGCGGCGTAGCCGGGACGGGGCTCGGTGACGTCGTACGCCTGCAGCGTGAAGTCGACGGTGTCCACGGCGAGCACCGCGGCGGGCAGCACCGCCCCCACCCGCGCGGCGAGCGTGCTCTTACCCACGCCCGGCAGGCCGGCGAAGACGGCGAGCACCACGGTTACGCGACGGGCAGGTACGGCTGGACGTCCGCGGCGGCCTGGTCGCCGTACGAGTCGGCGAGGCGCTTGAGGAAGAAGTCCGCCTTGACGTCGTACTCCTGCGGGCCGACGGTCTCCAGGACCAGCGCGGCGATCAGCGAGCCCACCTGCGCGGCCCGCTCGAGGCCGAGACCCCAGCTGATCGCGGCGAAGAAGCCGGCCCGGAAACCGTCGCCGACGCCGGTGGGGTCGTCGGGCACGACGTCGCGCGCGACCGGCACGTGGATCCGCTCGATGTCGCGGCCGGTGATCTCCACGCCGTCCTTGCCCAGCGTGGTGACCCGGATGCGGACGTGCTCGAGGACCTGGTCGGCGCCGAGGCCGGCCTTGGTCTCCAGCAGGGACCGCTCGTAATCGTTGGTCAGCAGGTACTCCGCGCCCTCGATCAGCGACATCACGTCGCTGCCGTCCATGCGGGCGAGCTGCTGCGACGGATCGGCGGCGAACGCGTACCCGCGGGAGCGGCACTCCTGTGAGTGGCGGATCATCGCGGCCGGGTCGTTGGCGCTGATCAGCACGAGGTCCAGGCCGCCGGCGCGCGTGGCGACCGGCTCGAGCTCGATGTTGCGGGCCTCGGCCATCGCGCCGGCGTAGAACGACGCGATCTGGTTGAGGTCGTCGTCGGTGGTGCAGACGAAGCGCGCGGTGTGCGCGACCTCGCTGACGTGCACCGAGTCGCAGTCGACCCCGTGGCGCTCCAGCCAGGAGCGGTAGTCGGCGAAGTCCACGCCGACGGCGCCGACCAGGATCGGGCGCAATCCCAGCTTGCCCATCCCGTACGCGATGTTCGACGCCACGCCGCCGCGCCGCACGACCAGGTCGTCGACGAGGAAGGACAGCGAGACCTTGTGCAACTGGTCGGCGATGAGCTGTTCGGCGAACTTGCCGGGGAAGTGCATCAGGTGGTCGGTGGCGATCGAGCCGGTGACGGCGATCTTCATGTCGGCCCTCGGGGTCGGGTGCGATTACCCCCGGAGCCTACCGGCCGTTCCCACCGGCGCCACCTCCGCGTCACACGCGAGCCTTCAGTCCGTTTGTGGGTGGCGGTGGGGTGGTTGGAAAGGGGAGGCCGCCCGTTCCGGACGGAACGGACGGCCTCGATGGAAGACACAGTGGTTCTCCAGCGCGCCCCTGGCGTGGCGCGAGGGAAACCGCGCGGCTCAGTGGAAGGAGTCGCCGCAGGCGCAGGAGTTCTGCGCGTTCGGGTTGTCGATGGTGAAGCCCTGCGCGTCGATGCGGTCCGCGAAGTCGATCGTCGCGCCCGCCAGATACGGCGAGCTCATCCGGTCGACGACGACCTCGACACCGCCGAAGTCGCTGACGATGTCACCGTCGAGCGAGCGCTCGTCGAAGAACAGCTGATACCGCAGGCCGGAGCAGCCGCCGGGCTGCACGGCGATGCGCAGGCGCAGGTCGTCGCGGCCTTCCTGCTCGATCAGGGCCTTGACCTTGGTCGCCGCGACGTCGGTCAAAATGACGCCGGTCGGCGCGGCCGTGGTGGCCTCGGTCGACTCGGTGTGCGCTTCAGTAGACACGTGCGGTTCTCCCTGCCGGTCCGGTGATGTGCCGTACCGGCCAACGCTAGCTCTCCGTGGCCGTATTCCCAATCCGGGCGGCCGAGATGTCCGACACGGGCCTCATCGGCTCCACTGCCGGGCCAGCCGCGCCGCGACCTCACGCAGGCCGCGGGCCGGCTCGGCCAGCGCCCGCTCCTCCGAGCCGAAGTGCTCCACCAGGGCGTACGTCTCCGTGACGCCGGCGGCGGCCGCCTCCCGGTAGCCCGTCTCGTTGCGTCCCGCGACCACCACGCAGGGCAGGCCGCGGTCCCGGGCGCCGCCGGCGATCCCCGCGGCCACCTTGCCGCGCAGCGACTGGTGGTCGAAGGAACCCTCCCCCGTGATGACGAGGTCGGCGCGGTCGAGCTGCGCCTCCAGGCCGATGAGCCGGGTGACCAGGCCGATGCCCGAGACCACCCGGCCGCCGAGCGCCAGCAACGCCGCGCCGAGGCCGCCGGCCGCTCCCGCGCCGGGCGTCGCGGCGAGGTTCTCCACCCCGAAGGCCTTCTCCAGTACGCCGGAGAAGTGCTCCAGAGCGGCGTCGAGGCGGAGGACGTCCTCCCGGGTGGCGCCCTTCTGCGGGCCGTACACGTTGCTGGCGCCGTGCAGCCCGAGCAGCGGGTTGTCCACGTCCGTGGCGGCGACGAGGCTGACCTGGCGCAGCTGGGGCGGTCCCTCGAGGCGGGCCGCCGTGCCGAGGACCGCGCCGCCGTACGGCAGGGCGTACCCGCTCTCGTCGACCGGCCCGGCACCCAGCGCGGCCAGCATGCCGGCGCCGGCGTCGTTGACGGCGGAGCCGCCCAGCCCGACCACGACCTCGGTCGCGCCCGCCTCGACCGCCGCGGCCAGCAGCAGGCCGAGCCCGTACGAGGTCGCGACGTTGGGGTCGCGCTCCTCCTGGGTGAGCAGGTGCAGGCCGCAGGCCTGGGCGCTTTCGACGTACGCGGTCGAGCCGGCCAGCAGCACCTCACCGCGCGCGGGCCGGCCGAGCGGGTCGACGGTGGCGACCGGGATCCGGCGTCCGTCCAGCGCCGCCGCCAGCACCTCCACGAAACCGGGGCCGCCGTCGGAGAGCGGGCGCAGCACGCACTCGTCGCCCGGGGCGGTCTCGTGCCAGCCTTCGGCGATCGCCGCGGCGACCTCGGAGGCGGTCAGCGTTCCGGCGAACTTGTCCGGACAGATCAGTACGCGCACGAGGAGAAAGTACAGGTTTCACTCAGGCGCGCCTGGCAACGTTGAGGGCATGCCGACCCTCATGCAGCGCGTGCAGAAGTTCCTCCGCAGCCCTCAGGGACAGCGGCTCGTCGACCAAGGCCGGCGCCAGCTGGCCAAGCCGGAGAACCAGGCGCGGCTGCGCAGGCTGGCGACCCGGATCCAGAGCCGCCGCCGCTGAGTGGTTTAGAACACCGCATCGACGCTCTTGGCAGCGGCAACCTTGTGGAAACATGGGTGCCGTGACCTCGACGTGGACGGAACCCGAGAACACGCCGCTCGCGCTGCTGCTGCTCGGCCAGGGCACCGACCCGGCCAGTGAGCGCGGCGTCGACTGCCCGGGCGACCTGCCCGCGCCCAGCGACCCCGATCTGGTGGCCCGCGCGGCCGCCGCCAAGGCCGCCCTCGGCGACCGCGTCTTCGTGCTGGGCCACCACTACCAGCGCGACGAGGTCATCCAGTTCGCCGACGTCACCGGCGACTCCTTCAAGCTCGCCCGCGAGGCCGCGGCCCGTCCGGACGCCGAGTTCATCGTCTTCTGCGGCGTGCACTTCATGGCCGAGAGCGCCGACATCCTGACCGGCCCGGAGCAGAAGGTCGTGCTGCCCGACCTGGCGGCCGGCTGCTCGATGGCCGACATGGCCGTGCTGGGCCAGGTCGAGGCCGCCTGGGACGAGTTCACCGACCTCGGCATCGCCGGCGACGTCGTCCCGGTGACGTACATGAACAGCTCCGCCGACATCAAGGGCTTCGTCGGGCGCAACGGCGGCGTGGTCTGCACCTCCTCCAACGCCAAGCGGGCGCTGACCTGGGCGTTCGAGCAGGGGCAGAAGGTGTTCTTCCTGCCCGACCAGCACCTGGGCCGCAACACCGCGGTGCTCGAGATGGGCTTCTCGCTCGACGACTGCGTGCTCTACGACCCGCACAAGCCGCACGGCGGGCTCACCCCCGAGCAGCTGCGCGACGCGAAGATGATCCTGTGGCGCGGGCACTGCTCGGTGCACGGCCGCTTCACGCTCGACAGCGTCCGCGAGGTGCGCGAGCGGGTCCCCGGCGTCACGGTCCTGGTCCACCCGGAGTGCCGGCACGAGGTCGTGCGCGCCGCCGACCAGGTCGGCTCGACGGAATACATCATCAAGGCCCTGGACAACGCGCCCGCCGGGTCCGCCTGGGCGATCGGCACGGAGCTCAATCTGGTACGCCGACTCGCGCTCGCCCACCCGGACAAGCAGATCATGTTCCTCGACCGGACGGTCTGCTACTGCTCCACGATGAACCGCATCGATCTGCCGCACCTCGTGTGGGCGCTGGAGGAGCTGGTGGCGGGTCGGGTACCGAACCAGATCACCGTCGACGCGGACACCGCGAAGTACGCCCGGGTAGCCCTCGACCAGATGCTCGCCCTGCCGTAGAAATCACTGTGAGTGACCGGCGATGAGCCCTGCGCTCCGCCGCACCTTTTTGTTGCCTTAATCATCAGGGATTCGTGCCGCGTTGGGCGATCTGGTGATTTCTGCAACGGTCACTCAGGGCTATGCTGCCCGGGCGGCTGCCGTGGGTTCCCCCACCCGCGAGGCAGCACCCCTACTCGCTCGGGCGCGTCGATGCGCCCCTTTCGGAGGTTGCGTTGACCGACGACGTCCTGGCCGTACACGGCGGTACGCCGCTGCACGGGCAGATCCGGGTCCGTGGCGCCAAGAACCTGGTTTCCAAGGCCATGGTGGCCGCCCTGCTGGGCGAGACACCGAGCCGCCTCTTCGACGTGCCGCGCATCCGCGACGTGGAGGTCGTCCGCGGGCTGCTCGGCCTGCACGGCGTGAAGGTGTCCGACGGCGCCGACGAGGGCGAACTGGTCATGGACCCCACCAACGTGGAGAGCGCCAGCAGCGACCAGATCAACGTGCACGCCGGCTCGTCGCGGATCCCGATCCTGTTCTGCGGACCGCTGCTGCACCGGCTCGGGCACGCGTTCATCCCGGACCTCGGCGGCTGCCACATCGGCCCGCGCCCGATCGACTTCCACATCCAGGCGCTGCGCCAGTTCGGGGCGATCGTCGACAAGACGCCCGAGGGCATGCACCTGACCGCGCCCAACGGGCTGCACGGCACGAAGCTCGAGCTGCCGTACCCGAGCGTCGGCGCCACCGAGCAGGTGCTGCTCACGGCGGTCCGCGCCGAGGGCGTCACCGAGCTGCGCAACGCGGCGATCGAGCCGGAGATCATCGACCTCATCTGCGTGCTGCAGAAGATGGGCGCGATCATCACCGTGCACACCGACCGGGTCATCGAGGTCCTCGGTGTGCCCCGCCTGCACGGCTACAACCACAAGCCGATCCCGGACCGCATCGAGGCCGCCAGCTGGGCCGCCGCCGCGCTCGCCACCCGCGGCGAGATCGAGGTGCTCGGCGCCCAGCAGGCCGACATGATGACGTTCCTCAACGTCTTCCGCTCGATCGGCGGCCAGTTCGAGGTCACCGACGCGCGGATCTCCCGCGCCGGCGTCACCGGCGTCGAGGGCGGCATCAAGTTCTGGCACCCCGGCGGCGAGCTGCAGGCCGTCGCGCTCGAGACGGACGTGCACCCCGGCTTCATGACCGACTGGCAGCAGCCGCTGGTCGTCGCCCTGACCCAGGCCCGCGGCCTGTCGATCATGCACGAGACGGTGTACGAGCAGCGCCTGGGCTACACCGAGGCGCTCAACTCCATGGGCGCCACGATCCAGGTCTACCGTGACTGCCTCGGCGGCACCCCCTGCCGCTTCGGCCGCCGCAACTTCAAGCACTCCGCGGTCATCGCCGGCCCGAGCAAGCTGCACGCCGCCGACCTGGTCATCCCCGACCTGCGCGCCGGTTTCAGCCACCTCATCGCGGCGCTGGCAGCCGAGGGCACGTCCCGCGTCTACGGGGTCGACCTGATCAACCGCGGCTACGAGGACTTCGAGGGCAAGCTCGCCGCGCTGGGGGCGCACGTCGAACGCCTCTGATCGCTTTCCCAGCGGTCTTCTTCGCGCTCCTTTTGCTCAGCGCGCATCTCGGTCAGCGGCGCGGCGGGTTCCTCCCGGCCGCGCCGCTGAATCTTCTGTCCCTTCTTCTGTCCGGCGGCTCTCTTACCGGCGGCGCGTCTCTTCTGTCCGGCGGCTCTCTTACCGGCGGCGCGTCGCTCGTCCACAGGGATCGGCGGCGCGGTTTCAGGTTTGGTGCGGCTCTTGGCTACGCTGCTGGGGTGTCCTCGCTGTTTCGCCGCAAGTCCCCCGATCTGGTCGCCGACGCCACCGCCACGGTGACGCCCGAGCCGGATACCACGCCGCGCCCCAAGGGCTACACGCCGTCGAAGAAGGAGCTCGGCAGGGAGACGCCGAAACGGCAGAGCTCCCAGCGCCGGCGCGAGGCGGTGAAGGCCCCGGCCAACCGCCGCGAGGCGTACAAGCAGATGCGCGAACGCCAGCGCGCCGAACGCGCCGAGGCCTCGGAGGGCATGCGCGCCGGCGACGAGCGCTACCTGCTCGCCCGCGACCGCGGCCCGGAACGCCGCCTGGTCCGCGACATCGTCGACTCCCGCCGCACGGCCGGCACCTGGTTCTTCGTCGGCGCGATCATCGTCTTCATCGGCTCCACCGGCGCGATGCCGTACCAGATCCAGCTCGCGGCCAACCTGCTCTGGGCGATCCTGGCCCTCAGCGTGGTCATCGACAGCATCCTGATCTCGCGCCGCATCAAGAAGCGCATCACGGAGAAATTCCCGAACACGACGCAGCGGATGGGCTCGCTCTATCTGTACGGCATCATGCGAGCGCTGACGTTTCGGCGGATGCGGGTGCCGAAGCCGCAGGTGGCGCTCGGCACCAAGATCTGACCCACCGCGCCCCGGCGGCCGGGTCAGGCGACGCCGGCCAGCCGGAGCAGCGCGGCGGTCGCTGCGGCCGCGACGACGACCAGCACGAACGGCGCCCGCCGCCAGGCCAGTAACGCACCCACCGCGACGCCGGCCGGCCGCGCCACCCCGGCGAATGCCGCGCCCTCCGTCAGCGCGGCCGTCATCGCCAGGGCGGCCAGCAGGGTCGTCGCCGCCATGGGCAGCAGCCGCTGCAGCGGGTCGGAGAGGACGAGCCGGTCGCGGAGCACGACGCCGCTGAGCCGCAGCGTGTAGGTGCCGATGCCGAGCACGACGATCGACGCGATCAGCATGACGCCTCCGACGGGCGACGGTCCGGGCGCGCAGCCGCGGACGGGTCAGATGTCACCGTGACCGCCGGCGCAGACCCCGGCGTGCGGAGGCTCGGGACGAACAGCACCGCCAGCCCGAGCAGTGCGCACAAGACCGGCAGCCCCGCCGGCAGGACCGGCGTGGCCAGCACCGCCACCGCCGCCCCCGCGAGCGCCGCAGCCCGGGTCGCGCGGTCGCGCAGCGACGGCAGGATCAGCGCGATCAAGCCGGCCGGGAACGCCGCGTCCAGCCCCAGCGCGGCCGGGTCGCCGGTGGCGCCGCCGAGCAGGACGCCGAGCGCCGTACCCGCGTTCCAGGATGTGAAGAGCGTGATGCCGATCAGCCAGTACGTACGGCGGCGGCGGGCGGGGTCGGGTTCGCGCAGGGTGAAGGCGACGACCTCGTCGGTCATGAGGTGGCTTCCGACGAGCCGGTCCCGCCACCGCTCACCGACGGTCCTGGCGACGGCCAGGCCGAACGGCAGGTGCCGGGCGTTGAGCAGCAGGCCCGCGACGACGGCGGCGACCGGGTTGCCGGCCGCGATCAGGCCGACCGCGAGGAACTGGGCGCCGCCGGCGAACACCACGGTCGACATGGCGAACGGAACCCAGGTCGGGAGGCCGTACGCGATCGCGATGGCCCCGAACGATGCGCCCACCGCGATCATCGCCGCGGCGATCGCGGCCGCGTCGCGCAGGAGCGCGCGGTCCACCGTTCGTTTTGGCGTACGCATGGTTCACAATAATGAACGCCAGCCGTGCGTTCGTCAAACCGAACGAACCGACCGACGGAGTGAACATGTCGCAGCCCGCTCCCCCGCTCGCCACGATCGCCGCCGCCCTGCGCCGGGAACGGGAACGCGCCGGGATCTCGCTCGCCGAACTGGCACGCCGGGCCGGGCTGGCCAAGTCGACGTTGTCGCAGCTGGAGAACGGCACCGGGAATCCCAGCATCGAGACGCTCTGGTCACTCGGGGTCGCGCTCGGCGTACCGTTCAGCCGGCTCGTCGAGCCGCCCGCTCCGGCCGTACGCGTCATCCGGGTCGGCGACATCCCCCGGCTGCAGGCCGACCAGGCCGACTTCGCCGCCAGCTTGCTCTCCGCCGGATCTCCGCACACGCGGCGCGACCTGTACGTGATGGAGCTCGAACCGGGCCAGCCGCGCGACGCCGAGGCGCACATCCCGGGCAGCGTGGAGCACGTGGTCGTCGCCGCCGGACGCCTGCGCGTGGGGCCGGCCGGCGACTACGTCGACCTGGGGCCCGGCGACTACGTGGGCTTCCCCGGCGACGTGCCGCACCATTACGAAGCCCTCGAGCCGGGCACGTGGGCGGTTCTCGTCATGGAACACCGCTGAGGGCGAGCGGCTCGACCGGCGGACGGTGACGCTACGGTGAGCAACCACTGCCCCAACCAGACGAACGCGCGAGCTTCTCGGCCGTCGTACCCGGCCGGGGCCGACCCGGCCGAGACGCGTGACACTGCGGGAACCCGAAGGCGGTGTCCGTGAACGATCCGGCTATGGTCGCCCGCCGGTAGGTCGTGTACCTCCGGAAACCCGGCCATGCAAGCGCACCGAACGTAGCGCCCGGGCCCCGGAACGGACGACCGGGAGAGATCCCGGGCACCCTGGCGTCGAGGCCGTGCACGCCGCTAATCTCCTTCCACAACCCCCGCAGCGGAGCCGGGCGACTGGACCCGGAGGCCTGCCCTGCCACCGAGCAATTTCCGACAAGGTGGATCGTCGTGACGCACCGTAGCCAGGCATCCGGCCGATGAACGGCTGGAGCTCACAGCTCGGTGCGGGCGGCTGGGACGACGAGCCCGCCTGGGTGTACGAGATCACCTGGGAATGGGAGCCGCTGCCGGGCCAGCGCTACCCCGGCGACCCGGGCCGCCGGCGGGCCGTCCACCAACCCGTGTACGACGCCTCCGCCGCGGCCGAGGCGGCAGCGGCCTGGGACGCGGACTTCCGTACCATCGCGCAGGCCTCGGCCCCGCCCGCGCGCCCGATCTCCCCGGCGGCGGGCCGCGCGACGGTCGGCCGTCCCCCGCAGCCGCCACCGTCCTGGAACGGTCCGGCGGACTCCCCCGCGTCCACCCATCACGCTTCGGCGCTTCCCCCGGAGGCGCCGCACCGGCCGGAGCCGTCGTCCTACCGGACCGACCCGTCTCCTCACCGGGCCGAGCCGTCGTCTCACCGGGCTGAGCCGTCGTCCTACCGGGCCGAGCCGTCGTCCTACCGGACCGACCCGTCTCCTCACCGGGCCGAGCCGTCGTCTCATCGGGTGGAGCCGTCGTGGAATCGGCCGGTGCCGCTGCCGGACCGGCTGCCCGAGGGTGACCAGCGGCAGTCCCGGCAGCCCGCGAACCTGCGCCGCCCGGCGGTTCCTCCGGACGGTATGCATCAGCACTCCGGACGCGAGTCAACGGCACCGCGGCCGACGGCGGCCGACGACCCGTTCTACGGACCCCGCCAGGCGCCCCACCGGTCGGCGCCACCCCCGCACCCGGCCCCGCACCCCGCGCCGCCGGACACCCGCCACCCCGCGCCGCGCCTGGTGCCGCCCGACCCGCGCTGGGCGCCGCCGGTCGACCCTCGCCCGGGCACCCCCGAACCGTGGTCACCGCCCCGATCGGCGCCGCCGTCACCGGCACCGGAGACGTGGTCACCACCGCAGGCGGCTCCGGCCGCGCGCTCCCGCCCTCCGTCGTCCGAGCCGGCCGTTGGCGCGCCCCCGCCTTCCCTGCCTCCTGAGTCCGCGCATCCTGGGCCCGCGCATTCCGGGCCCGCGCATTCCGGGCCCGCGCATTCCGGGCCCGCGCATTCCGGGTCCGCGCATTCCGGGTCCGCGCGTCCCGGGTCCGCGCCGCCTTCGGTGGACGGCTGGTCACGGCCTGCCTCGGCACCTCCCGCAGCACCTCCCGCAGTGCCTCCCGCAGCACCTTCCGCGGCGGAGGGCTGGTCACGGCCGCGGTCCGCGCCTCCGGCGTCCGGCTCGTGGTCGCCGCCGCGCTCGGGACCGCCGGCGGCCGCGCGCCCGGTTCCGGTCGAACCCCCGCTTGGCCAGCACGCTCCCGAGCGTCGGGGCCAGGACCCGCGCCTGGCTTCGCCGCACGAGGGGCGGCAGGCGGCGGCGTACGGTCCCCCTACCGACCCTCGGCAGGCCGCGCCCTATCCCGCCCACGACACTTCCCCGTACGCCGCGCGGGAGGCGTCGCCGTATGTCGCGCGCCGGGCGGACCCGTACGCTCCGCAGGCCGATGCGCCCTATGCGCCGCCGGCGGATCCGCGCCACGCGCCGTCAGCAGACCCGCGTCACGCGACCGCGGCTGATCAGCGCCGCCCGGGCGAGCCGGTGCAGCGGCCTGCCACGCCGTACGGCTCCCCCGCCGTGCCGCGGCGGGGAGCCCACAGCCTGGAACCGCCGACAGACCCCCGCTTTCCGGCACCGCTGCGGACACCGCCTCCACATCACACCCCGGAACCGGCCTCGGCCTGGCACGGGACCGAACCGGCCGGACCGGAGACGACCCAGCCGATCATGCCGGCGGCCGGTCTACCGGCGGCAGCATCCGCCGGCGCCCCGGCCGAGGTGCGCCCGGTCCCGACGACGCGCCCAATATCCCCGCCGGTCGCGCCCGCCGCGACGCCTGCGCCGACCACCCCGCCCGTGCCGCCGACTGCGCCGCTCGCACCGACCCCAGCCGCGCCACCGGCCGCGACGCCCGCGCCGACCCGGCCGGTGCCACCCATCGCCACGCCCACGCCGACCCCGCCCGTGTCGCCGGCGGCGACGCCTGCCCCGACCAGCCCGCCGGTGTCGCCGGCTGCGCCGCCGCTCGCGGCGCGGCAGCCCCAGGCGCCGGTCGTGCGGCCGGTGTCGGCCCAGCCGGCGCCGCCGGTGGCGCGGCCCGTCTCGGGAGCGCCGGCGGCCTATCGCCCCGCACCTGCGACGCCGCCATACGAGCCGCAGCCGCAGCAGGCTCCGCGGCCGGCGGAGGTTCCGCAGGGACGCCCCGAAGCAACCCCGACACCAGCGCCACAGGTCTCGCCAGTGCCTCCGGCACCGGCAGCGGCGCCCCCCGTATCGGCACCGGCACCGGCACCGGCACCGGCTGCGGTACCACCCGCTCCGGCACCGACAGCGGCCGAAGGACCGACTGCCACGCCGACGCCAACCCCCGCCCTGGCACCGGGTACGACGCCGAACGTGGCGCCCATCGCCACCTCGCAGACGCCGACGTCGGTGGAAGCCGAGGGCGCCTCACCGGCGCCGGAAGCACCGGTCGCCCCGTCGTCCTCGGAAACAGCGATCAGCTCCGCATCCCCGGATGCAGTGGTCACCCCGCCGGCCCCCGTCACAGCGGTCACCCCGGCAGCCCTCGACGGGGCCGGCACGGCACCGGCTGCCGCAGAACTCGCGCCCGCCGGCCGCGACGAGGACGCGCCGGCCGAAGTGGCGGCCACCTCGACCACACCCGAAGCGGACGTCGCCACGCCGGCGCCGGCTGCGACGGATGTGACCTCGGCGGAGGCCGCTGAATCGACCGCAACGGCCGCGGACGGGAATGACGAGCCGTCCAGCACCGATGTGCCGGTGGCCGACGAGGTACAGCCGGAAGCGGAGGCCGAGACGCCATCCCGGCCCATGGCGGCGACCGCCGACACGCAGGCGGCAGAAGCTGACCGGAGCACTGCGCCGGCCTCGGATGACGCGGTACGCCGGGACGTAGCCACCGCCGCGGACAGGGTGGCGATGGTCGAGCGGCCCGCCGACGAAGCGCCCGAGGGTGAGACGCCGACCGGGCCGGGCGACCGGGCCGGCGAGGACGAGGGACCGGTCGAGGTCGTCGTCGACGTGCCGGTCGCTGTCGTGGATGCCGAGGGCGAGGTCGTCGAAGCCGAAGTCGTCGAGCCTGACGTCGTGGACGCCGACGTCGACGAGCCGGTCGCCGTCGAGGTCGCCCCAGCCGACGCGCATGTGCCCGTGGCCGCCGA
The DNA here is from genome assembly GCF_040677315.1 of Actinoplanes sp. NPDC049316. NCBI lineage: Bacteria > Bacillati > Actinomycetota > Actinomycetes > Micromonosporales > Micromonosporaceae > Actinoplanes > Actinoplanes sp. NPDC049316. The sequence goes on from NZ_JBFAQM010000009.1 coordinate 125,635, forward strand.
GCCACCGGTCAATGCGGAGATCATCGAGGGTGCCGCGGTCGAGGAGGTGCCCGGCTCGCAAGAGGACGCCGCGCATCAGGACGTGCCCCACCTCCAGGAGAGCGCTCCCGGACCAGCCGAACCGCAGGCCGAACCGCCAGCCGAACCCCCAGCTGAACCGCAGGCCGCGCCTGCGGACGAAGGCGCGCAGCAGGCCGACGAGGACGAAAGCGCGCAGGCCGACGACCGAAGCACCCAACAGCCGCCGGAGCCGGCCGCGGACCAGCGCCCAGCAGAGACGGCCGCGGACGAAAGCTCCGCAGAGACGGCCGCGGACGAAAGCCCCACAGAGACGGCCGCGGGTGAAGGCGCGGCGGATGAGCCCGCGGGTGGCGGCCTCGGGTGGTTGCTGTCGATGAGCGGGCTCGGCGCCGTGACCGCCGATCCGGATTCGATCCCGGTCTCGCCCGCCGTGACGCCGGTCAGCGCCGCGCCCGTGCCCGAGCCGGTCAGCGCCGCCCCGGTCCGGACGGACTGGTTCTCCCCCTCGGCGGAGAACCAGATCGTGACCCCGCGCGAGACGACGGACGAACCGGCCGAGACCGAAACGCCCGAGACGGAGACACCCGAGACCCGGACACCCGAGACGGACACGCTGGAGGCCGAGACGCCGGAAGAACGGCCCGCGGAGACCGAGACCACGGGAACGCAGCCCTCCGAGACGGCCGCCGCAGAAACCCCGGCCCCCGAGACGGAGGCTGTTGAAAGCGAGGCGGAGCGGGCCGTCCGCGCGCCCAGCATGCAGCTGCCCACCCTGTCCGTGCCTCCCCCGCCGGAGCCGGAGCTCGAGCCCGTACCCGCGCTGCCGGACCCGGAGCAGCTGCTGGCCGCGTACGCCCGGGAAGTTGATCCCGTCACCTTGCGCGAGACGGTGGCCGAGCCGGACCGCTTGCGGGCGCTCCGGGATCGGTTGACCGACCGGTTGGAGTACGCCGAGCGGGATTCCGTCCGGGCCTGGTTGCTGAGCCTGCGGGCGGTGGTGAGCCGGCTGCTCGGGGAGTACGGCCGCGCGCTCGCCGACGGGCGGGAGTCGCTGCGGCATGCCGAGGCGACCGGGGACTTGCGGCAGATCGCCGTCGTGCAGGCGCGGCTGGCTCAAGTGCAGCAGTGGCGGGGGGACTTCGCGGAGGCCGACCGGTTGTACGAGGAGGCGAATTCCGTCGAGTTGCCCGGGCGGCTGCGGGCCGAGATGCACGTGAATGCCGGGAAGTCCTGTTACGAGCAGGGGCGGTACCTGGAGGCGTGCAACCATTTCGAGCTCGCTCTGGAGCTGCGGCGGGTCGAGGATCCGGACCTGGTGGCGCGGACCGAGGCGGCGCTGGACGCGGTGATGGCGCGGGTTCAGGAGGCCGGGTGGGGTCCTTACCCGCGTTCGCGGGAGGAGATCCTGCAGCAGAGCCGTCCGCCGCAGCCGGCTTCCGACTACGAGACCGGGCTCGTCGGGTACGCCGACGGCAACGGCGACGTGGTCATCCCGGAGTCGTTCGCCGACGCCCAGCCGTTCCGTGAGGGCGCCGCGTGGGTACGCCGTCCGCACGCCGCCGCCTGGGAGCTGATCGACGAGACCGGGGCGCTGCTGATCGACGAGTCGTCGGCGTACCTGCAGGCCTTGCCGTTCTCGGACGGCCTGGCGTGGGTGTCGCGGGATCCGGTCGGCGGGTGGTTCGCGGTGGACTGGCACAACCGGGTGATCGTGCCGGGCGGGTTCGACGACGTGCGGCCGTTCCGGCGGGGTGTGGCGCCGGTGCTGCGCGGCGGCTGGGGTGCGATCGACCGGCACGGGCGGATCATGGTGCAGCCGAAGTACCGGGCGTTCGCCACCGAGCTGAGCGCCGGCGGGCCGGTGGACGGGTTCACCGAGGAGGGCCTGGCGGTGGTGGACGCCGGTGACCGGTACGGCGTCGTGGACCGTACGGGTCAGCTGCGGGTGCCGCCGGTACACGCCCGGCTGATCGTGCACCCGGCCGCATACATCGTCGGCGACTGGGAGGGCCGCTGGGGCGCCCTGGACCGAGACGGGGAGCCGATGGTCGACGTCACGCACCGCGACCCCGCCGAGGTGGTGCAGGAGATCGAGCGGAAGGTCTCGGACAACAGGCCGGTTCTGTAAGGAGCGGGTAGGGTCGGCGGTCATGGAGTTCCGTCACCTCGGCCGTTCCGGTCTCATGATCAGCGAGATCGCGTACGGCAACTGGATCACCCACGGTTCCCAGGTCGAGGAGGAGGCCGCCGCCGCGTGCGTGCGGGCCGCCCTCGACGTGGGCATCACCACCTTCGACACCGCTGACGCGTACGCCGGCACCGCCGCCGAGGAGGTGCTGGGCCGGGCGCTGAAGGGCGAGCGCCGCGAGGGCCTGGAGGTCCTCACGAAGGTCTACTGGCCCACCGGTCCCGGGCCGAACGACCGCAGCCTGTCCCGCAAGCACGTCATGGAGTCGATCCACGGGTCGCTGCGGCGGCTGCAGATGGACTACGTCGACGTCTACCAGGCGCACCGCTTCGACAACTCGACGCCGCTCGAGGAGACGATGCAGACGTTCGCCGACATCGTGCACTCCGGCAAGGCGCTCTACATCGGCGTCTCGGAGTGGACGGCGGAGCAGATCCGCGCGGGCCACCGGCTGGCGCAGGAGCTGAAGTTCCAGCTCGTCTCGAACCAGCCGCAGTACTCGATGCTGTGGCGGGTCATCGAGGCCGAAGTGGTGCCTACCTGTGAGGAGCTCGGCCTGGGCCAGGTCGTGTTCTCGCCGATCGCGCAGGGCGTGCTGACCGGCAAGTACGAGCCGGGCAAGCAGCCGCCGGCGGGTTCGCGCGCCACCGACGACAAGTCGGGCGCCCAGTTCATCCAGCGCCTGATGACCGACGAGGTGCTGACCACCGTGCAGAAGCTCCGGCCGCTCGCCGAACAGGCCGGCCTGTCGATGGCGCAGCTGGCGGTCGCCTGGGTGCTGCAGAACAGCAACGTGTCCGCCGCGATCATCGGTGCGTCCCGGCCAGAGCAGGTGTACGACAACGCCAAGGCCTCCGGCGTACGGCTGGAACCGGAGCTGATGGCGGCGATCGACGATGTCATCGGCGTCGTGGCCGAGCGGGACCCGGCGAAGACGGTGAGCCCGGAGCGCCGACCCTGACGGCCTCGCGGGGCCCTGTCCGGCGGACAGGGCCTCGCTTGCCTCACGTGCCATCGGTCTCTCCTCACGTGTCCCTGGTCCGGCCGCACGTGTCCCTGGTCCGGCCTCACGCGTCCCCGGTCTTGCCTCACGTGTCCCCGGTCTTGCCTCACGTGTCCCCGTCTCGCCTTACTTGTCCTGGGTCTTGGTGAGCACCTTGAACGCGGCGTCCAGCTCGACGTCCCACTCGGTGTTGTCGGTGGCGCGAACCTCGACCTCCCACGCGGCGCCGCCGTCGTCGCCGGCCTCCACATCGGTGATCGTGCCGCCGGGGACGGCCGTGCGGGCCGCGGCCTCGGCCGACCTGCGCTCGGCGGGGGTCAGCTGACGCTCGGCGGTGTCACCCTCAGCACCCTCGGACTCCTGGGCGAGCACCTTGAGGTCCTTGTCCAGCGCGACGTCCACCTCGGTGCCGTCGTCCTTGCGGACCTCCGCCTCATACGCCTCGCCCGTGTCGTCGCTGGTCTCCACGTCGATCACCGTGCCGCCGCCGACGGCCTGGACCGCTGCGGCGCCGACGCGATCACGCTCGCTGCCGTCCACGGTGCCGTCGGCCTGCGCCGCGGAGGTCCAGACCGCGCCGCCGGCGCCGAGAGCGACGACGGTGGCGGCGGTAGCGATGACGGCGCGCTTGCCGCGGAACATGGCGTTCTTCATCGTTGGTGGCCTTTCTCGACTGTGCGGGCTGTCGGGAAACACCCTGCCGGGCCGTCGCTGAAGCCAGCCTGAACGCACCTGAAGGTCCTTTCAGCGACCGCCGGGCGGCCGCATCAACCGCGGTCCGGCAACAACGCCGACCCCCGCCGGCCAGCCGCACCAACCGCCGGCCAGCCGCGCCGACCCCCGCCAGCCGCGCCAACCCCGCCAATCCCCGCCAGCCGCGCCAATCCCCGCCGATCCCCGCCGGCCAGCCGCGTCAACCGCCGCCCGGCAGAGCCGGATCAGCCGCCGCCGAGGGCGGCCTTGTCAGTCGCCGGCGGGCAGCCGGGCGGTGAACCGGGCGCCGCCCAGCGGGGAGTCCGAGATCTCGACGGTGCCCTCGTGCGCGGCGACGATCTCGCGGACGATCGCGAGGCCCAGCCCGCTGCCGCCGGCGTCGCGGGCGCGCGCCTCGTCGAGCCGGACGAACCGTTCGAAGACGCGCTGCCGGTGCTCCTCGGCGATCCCGGAGCCGTCGTCGTCGACGGTCAGCTCGACCGTGTCGCCGGTCCGGCGTACGGCGACGGCGATCCGCGCGCCGGCGTGCCGGGCGGCGTTGTCCACGAGGTTGCGCACCACCTGGGCGAGCGAGGCCGGGTCGCCGCGTACGCGTCCGCCGCCGATCCCGGACGTCTCCGCAGTGAGCCCGGACCGGGTGACGCGGCCGGCCTCCGCCAGCAGCAGGTCGTCGAGGTCGACGTCCTGGCGGGTACGGGCGACCGCCCCGGCGTCGGCCCGGGTGAGCACGAGCAGCTGCTCGACGACCCGTTGCATGCGGGCCGCCTCCTCCAGCACCGTCGCGGCGAGCCGGCCCTCGGGCATCGCGCCGGGGTGGGTGCTCGCCACCTCGGCCGCCTGCCGGATGCCGGCCAGCGGGGAGCGCAGCTCGTGCGAGGCGTCCGCGACGAACTGCCGCTGCCGGTCGCGGGACTCCTGCAGCCGCCCGAGCATCCGGTTCATGGTTCGCGCCATGAGGTGGATCTCGTCGCGCGTCGGCGGTTCCGGCACCCGCCGGTCGAGCCGGTCGCCGGTGATCTCCTCGGCCTCGCGGCGGATGCGTTCGACCGGGGCGAGAGCCCCGATGACCACCGTCCACGTCGTACCGGCGACGAGCACCAGGACCAGCGGCAGCCCGAGGAGCAGCGGAGTGATCAGCGCGGTGGTCGAGTTGGCGACCTCCTCCAGCGACACCGCGACCGCGACCCGGTACGCCCGCCCACCGGTCTCGGCGTCGTCGGTCACCACGACGTACGGATGCTCGGCACCGGGGAGCCGGGCGTCCCCGGTGTCGTGGTCCGGCAGGGACGCTGCCAGGGGCTGGGAGGAACGCACGACGGTGCCGCCGGCCGCGAGCACCTGCCACACCAGCTCGTCCGGCTCGTCGTCGTCCTCGGCGTCGCCCGGCTCCGGCGCCGGCAGGCCGGTGCTCTCGATCTGCGTGACCAGCGCGGACAACCGCTGCTCGGCGTTGCCCTCGAGGCCGTCGCGCAGCGAGTGGCGGACCAGCGCGACCAGCGCCGCCGCGCCGGCGAGCAGGGCGACCGCCACGACCACCACGGCCGCGACCGTCGTCCGCACCCGCACCGAGGCGCGGCTCCACCGGGATTCAGCCACCGTCGCTGGCCAGCCGGTAGCCGGCGCCGCGCAGGGTCTGGATCGCCTCGCGGCCGTACGGGCGGTCGATCTTGTTGCGCAGGTGGCGGACGTACACCTCGACGATGTTGGGGTCGCCCTCGAAGTCGCCGCCCCACACCGCGTCGAGGATCTGCCGCTTCGACAGCACGTCGCCGCGATGCCGGGCCAGGAAGAGCAGCAAGGAGAACTCCCGCGCGGTGAGCTCGAGCTCGGCGGCACCACGCCAGACGCGCCGAGCCGACGGGTCGAGCCGGATGTCACCGACCTCGAGCTGGGTGGGGCGCTCGCGTGCTCCCCGCCGGGCGACCGCCCGCAACCGGGCCACCAGGACGGGGAACGAGAACGGCTTGGTCAGGTAGTCGTCGGCACCGGTGTCGAGCCCCTCGACCTGGTCCCACTCGCCGTCCTTGGCGGTGAGCATGAGGATCGGCGTCCAGTCCTTCTCCGCCCGCAGCGTGGCGCACACGCGATAGCCGTTGATCTGCGGCAGCATCAGGTCGAGCACGATCGCGTCGTACTCGTTCTCCCTGGCCAGCCACAGCCCGTCGACGCCGTCGTGCGCCAGGTCGACGGCGAAGCCCTCCGCCTCCAGCCCGGCCCGCAGGGAATCGGCCAGCCGCCGCTCGTCGTCGACGACGAGTACGCGCATGGGGACCTCCGTGCCGTCGGGGACGTCCATCGTCGCCCACGCCGGCTGAACGTCCCCTGAAAGCCGGGTCCTACAGGTCCGACCAGAAGCGCATGAAGAAGAGCCCGATCTCGCCCAGCCCGTCGGGCAACCCCAGCGCCCCCGCGATCCAGCCCACCAGTGTGAAGAACCACACGTTGATGCGTGACTGCCAGAGCAGCACGAACAGCAGGATGAACCCGTACGGCGCGAAGAGGTTGTACGCGCGCTGGTACGGCGGGCTCAGCCACGGGTGCAGGATGTTGCCGCCGTCCAGCCCGGGCACCGGCAGCAGGTTCAGCACGCTCGCCGTCACCTGCAGGAACGCCAGCGCCGCGAGCCCGAGCCAGAAGGCGCCGTGCGAGCCGCCGACGACGATCTCGCCGCTCGCGTCGCGGTACAGGTCGATGTCGCGGCCGGCGCCGAACGCGAACGGGGCCGCGAGCAGCAGTGCGAACACCACGTTCGTCGCCGGGCCGGCCGCGCTGATCAGCGACTGCTTCGCCTTGCTGCGGACGTACGCGTGGTCCACCCAGACCGCGCCGCCGGGCAGGCCGATGCCGCCGAGCACGACGGCGACCAGCGGCAGCACGATCGACAGCACCGGGTGCGTGTACTTGAGCGGGTTGAGGCGCAGGTAGCCGCGCTCGGCCACGCCCCGGTCGCCGGAGAAGTACGCGATCAGCGCGTGCGCGTACTCGTGCAGGCACAGCGACAGCACCCAGCCGGAGATGACCAGCAGGAACACGTCGACGCGGACGTTGCCGTACCCGGTCCAGGCCATCCACGCGCTCACCGCGACCAGCGCGACGATGCCGACGAAGACCGGGCTGGGCAGGAAGGCGCTGCGCGGCGTCCCCCGGCTGAGCTGGAAGCTGCTCACTCGGCCGGCAGCAGACTCATCTTGTAGTCGACCCGGTCGTCCTCGACCAGGATGACCTGGGTGACCCCGGCGGCGGCCAGCTCGCGCCACGCCTGGCCGATCCACGACTCGGCGTCGGCCTGGCTGCTGAACGTCTCGGCCGGGCCGGCCACGGGCTGCCCGTCGACGCCCTCGTACCGCCAACTCCACGGCATGCGGTCGTCCTCCTCATGTGGCGGGGTGTGCTTGCATCCCACCCTACGGTGTACCCGCCGCCGCGCCCGCCCGGGCGCGCACGGACCGGTCCGGCCCGGCCCGCCCACGACGAAGAAGGGCCGCGGCAGGACAGGTGGAGGGCCACGGCAGGACAGGTGAAGGGCCGCGGCAGGACAGGGGAAGGGCCACGGCAGGACAGGGAAGGGTCGGGCCGCATGATGGCGGCGGACGGATCTAAGGTACGGGGCATGTCTGCTGACGGGTGGAGTTCGGTCCTGGTGCTCGGCGGGATCCGATCCGGCAAGTCCGCGTTCGCCGAGTCGCTGGTGGCGGCCGCCCCCTCGGTGCGTTACGTCGCCACTGCCGTGGGCGGCGAGGACGATCCCGAGTGGCGGGGACGCATCGAGGCGCACCAGCGGCGCCGGCCGCAGGCGTGGACCACCGAGGAGACCGGCGCCGACCCGGCACGCCTGGCCACGCTGCTGGCCGAGGCGAAGCCCGACGAGACGCTGCTCGTCGACGACCTGGGCGGCTGGGTGGCGGCGTTGCTCGACCCGGCGAACCAGCCCAACGACGACGTGGCGACCGTGACGGCGCTGGCCGAGGCCGTGCGGACCTCCGCCGCCCGGGTGGTCGTGGTGAGCCCCGAGGTCGGCCTCTCGCTGGTGCCGGCGACCGCCGTGGGGCGCGCCTTCGCGGACGCGCTGGGTACGGCGAACCAGGCCCTGGCCGACGCCTGCGACCGGGTGGCGTTCGTGGTGGCGGGCCGCCCGACGTGGCTGAAGACGGGCGCCGCCGAGCCGGGCATCGTGACCGACGTGCAGGCTGAGGACGGCGCTGCAGAGATTCCCGCGCACGACGCGATGGCCGCGGCGACCCCGCCCGCACGGCTGGCCGCAGTCGCCACCGCGGCACCCGCCAAGCCGCTCGGCACGGCGGAGAAAACGGATAGACCTGAATTCGCCGTCGAACACAACGGGGTCATCGAGGTCGGGATGGACCTGCCGCTGCCCGACGGCGACGCCGGCCCGGACTCCCGCGACCGTCTGGAACGCGTCGACCTGCCCGGCGCGGGGATCGGCGCGCTGATCGAGGCGGTCGAGTTCGCCGCCGGCACACAGGGCACCGCCACCCCGCGGCCGTGGGGCCGGGTACGCGTGCTGCTGGTCGACGGCCGGCACGACGGCGGCGCGGCCGCGGGCGCCGACCCGCGGGACTCGGACCGGCGGGCCGCCGAGGCGGAGACCGGCGAGGGCGCGCTCGCCCGGCTGGCGGCCACCGCCGACGCCGACGTCACCGTGGTCCGGGTGCCCGCGTCCGGCGCGATGGAGGACGGCCCCGTGCTGGACGAGGCGTCTGTGGACGCGGCCCTGCGTCAGGGCTGGGAACTGGCCGCCGCGGCCGCCGGCGAGGGACGCGACGCCCTCGTCATCGGCTCGTGCGGCACCGGGACGGATGCGGCCGCCACCGCCGTGGTCGCGGCGACCACCGGGGCGGAGCCGGTCGCCGTGCTGCCCAGGGTGCTCGTGCCGGGCGGACGCTACGACGACGAGGCGTGGATGCGCCGCTGCGCCGCGGTCCGCGACGCGATGCACCGCATCCGGCAGGAGCCGCGCGGCGCCAAGGACGTGCTGGCCCAGCTCGGCGGCGCGGACCTCGCCGTGGCCGCGGGCGCTGTGCTCGGCGCGGCGGCCCACCGGATGCCGGTGCTGGTGGACGGCCCGGTGGGCATCGCGGCGGGGCTCGTCGCCCGGGACATCTCCTCGCAGAGCCGGCTCTGGCTGCTGCTCGCCGACGCGGGCCGGCTGGAGCTGGTCCGCCAGGGCGCCGACGTGCTGGGCCTGACCCCGGTGCTGGACCTCGGCCTCGACCTGGGTGAAGGCGCGAACGCGCTGGCCACCCTGCCGCTGCTGCGGTCGGCGATCGCCCTGGCCGGCTCACTGCCGGTGCACCCGGCCCTGCTCACGACCCCCGGCGACGACGGGCTGAGCGACGACGACGCCGAGTTCGCCGAGCCCGAGCCGGGCGGTCCCGGCCCGGCCCGTGCTTGACGGTCCCCGCCTGGCACTGACCACCCTGACGGTCCTGCCGGTCCGCGCCGGACGGATCGACCGGCAGGTGGCGGCCCGCGCGATGAGCCTCGCCCCGGTGGTGGGCGCGTTGCTCGGTCTCGCGCTGGCCGGTGTGCACGCGGCCCTGCCGGCCGGGGCGCTGGGCGCCACCGTGACAGTGGCCGTGGGCGTGCTGCTCACCCGGGGGCTGCACCTGGACGGGCTCGCCGACACTGTGGACGCGCTGGGGTCGTACCGGACCGGCGACGCGGCGCTGGAGATCATGAAGAAGCCGGACATCGGCCCGTTCGGTGTCGCGGCGATCGCCCTGACGCTGCTCATCCAGGCCGCCGCCCTCACCGAGGCAGGTCCGTGGGCGATCGTCGCCGCGTGGGCCGCCGGGCGGCTGGGCATCGTGCTGGCCTGCCGCCGGGGCGTCCCGGCCGCGCGTCCCGAGGGCCTCGGTGCGCTGGTCGCCTCCACCGTGCCCACCCCCCTGGCGGCGGCCATCGGCGTCGCCGTCGCGGCGGCCGGGGTGTGGGCGGTGCCGGACCGGCCCTGGGCAGGCCCGGCAGTCGTCGCCGTCGTCGTGGTGGTCGTGCTGCTGCTCCTGCGGCACGCCGTACGCCGCTTCGGCGGCATCACCGGCGACGTCCTCGGCGCGCTCACGGAGCTCGGGACGACGCTGGCCCTGTGCGGCCTCGTGCTGGCGTAGAAGCCGGGGTCAGCGCACCGAGGTCTGCACGAACGGCGGCTTCACGATCCGCGCACCGGTCCGGCGGCCCCGGATGTCGATCTCGACCTCGTCGCCCTCGGCCAGCCCGGCCGCCGTGTCGAGCAGCGCCAGCGCGATCCCGGCCTTCTTCGTGGGCGAGAACGTGCCGCTGGTGGTCTCGCCGACGAGCGTGCTGCCCGCGTACACCTGCATGTGTCCCCGCGGGACGCCGCGGCCCGTCAGCTCCAGGCCGCGCAGCGACCGCCGGGGTCCCCGCTCCTTCTCGGCCAGCAGCGCGTCGCGGCCCCAGAACGCGGGCTTGGACCAGCCGACCGCCCAGCCGGAGCGGGCCTGCACCGGGGTGATCTCCAGCGACAGCTCCTGGCCGTGCAGCGGATAGCCCATCTCGGTACGCAGCGTGTCCCGCGCGCCCAGACCGCAGGGCCGTACGCCGGCCCGCACCAGAGCGTCCCACACCCTGGTCGCGTCGTCCCACGGCACGACGAGCTCGTAGCCCACCTCGCCGGTGTACCCCGTGCGGCACACGATCAGCTCGACGCCGTCGACGCGGCCGGTGGAGAACGACATGTACTCGTGCTCGACCGGCAGCCCGAGCGCCTTGACGGTGTCCGGCGACTGCGGGCCCTGCACCGCGAGGACGGCGTGATCGCGGTGCTCGTCGCGTACCAGAATGCCCGCGGGAGCGGCGGCACTCAGCCGGCGCACGACCTCGGCGGTGTTGGCCGCGTTCGGGATGAGGAACACCTCGTCCGGCCCGACCAGGTACGCGATGAGGTCGTCGACCACCCCGCCGGTCGCGTCGTCGCAGCAGAGCGTGTACTGCGCCTTGCCCGGCCGGATGCGGCCCAGGTCGTTGGTGAGGCAGGCGTTGACGAACTCCGCCGCGCCCGGCCCGGACACCCGCGCCTTGCCCAGATGGGACACGTCGAAGACGCCGACGGCCTCGCGGACGGCGGCGTGCTCGCGCAGCACACCACCGCCGGCGTACTCCAGCGGCATCTCCCAGCCGCCGAACGCGGCGAACTTGGCGCCCAGAGCGCTGTGGCGCTCGTGCAGGGGCGAACGGAGCAGAGGCGTGGCGTCGGTGGACATGAGTGGCAACTTACCCGTGACCTTGCATGTGGTTAGCATCGGCGGGACACCGCCGTCCGGGCGACCCGCACCGGACGGACCATCCGCTGGAGCCGCCCACGAGGGAGCTCCGGCCCCAGTCGCCCGCGGAGAGCCCGAGTGACCCACCCCGCCCCCTCATTGAGCCTGGTCGACAGCGACCCCGCCGAGCTGGCCGTCGATGCGCTGGTCATCGGCCTGCACAGCCAGCCGGACGAGGCCGGTGCGCTGCTGCCCGCGGCCGGCGCGGAGAGCATCGCCGCCGCCTTCGACGGCCGGCTCACCGCGACCCTGGCCCTGCTGGGCGCGACCGGCGCGCCCGGCGAGGTGACCAAGCTCGCCACGCTGGGCACGGTCACCGCTCCGCTGATCGTCGCGGTCGGCCTCGGCGACGAGCCGTCCGGTTCGGCGCCGGCCCCGGAGACGCTGCGCCGCGGCACGGGCGCGGCCGTCCGGGCGCTCGCCGGCAGCGGCACCGTGGCGCTCGCCCTGCCGGTGCCCGACGACGCCGACGCGCCCGGCGTGCTGCGCGCGATCCTCGAAGGCGCGCTGCTGGGGTCGTACCGGTTCGCCGGTTACAAGACCAAGCCGCAGCCGGGCCGCCGCGAGCCGGTCGCCGCGCTGCAGGTGGTCGTCGCGGATGCGGCCGACGCCGCCGCGGGCGCCGAGGTCACCCGCGCCGAGGCGGTCTCCCGGGCCGTGCGCCTGACGCGCGACTGGGTCAACACCGCCCCCAACAACCTGCGGCCCCCGGCGTTCGCCGACGCGGTCGTGGCGGCCGCCGACGGCACCGGCCTCGAGGTCGAGGTGCTGGACTTCGAGCAGCTGAAGGCGGGCGGCTACGGCGGCATCGTCGCGGTCGGCCAGGGCTCCGAGGCGCCGCCGCGGCTGGTCAAGCTCAGCTACACCCCCGAGGGCGTGGAGAACCCCAAGCGGGTCGCGCTCGTCGGCAAGGGCATCACCTTCGACACCGGCGGCATCAGCATCAAGCCCACCGCCGGCATGTGGGAGATGAAGTCCGACATGGCCGGGGCCGCCGCGGTCGGCGCCACGATGCTCGCCGTCGCCGCGCTCAAGCCGGCCGTCGCGGTCACCGGCTACCTCGCCATGGCGGAGAACATGCCGTCGGGCACCGCGTACCGGCCGGGCGACGTCATCACGATGTTCAACGGCAAGCGCGTCGAGGTGCTCAACACCGACGCCGAAGGCCGCATGGTGCTGGGCGACGCCATCGCCCGCGCCTGCGCCGACGGCACCGACTACGTCTTCGAGACCTCCACGCTGACCGGCGGCCAGGTCGTCGCGCTCGGCAAGCGCATCGCGGGCGTCATGGGCGACCCGGAGACCTGCGAGCGGGTCAAGGCCGCCGGCGAGTCGGTCGGCGAGCCGGCCTGGCCGATGCCGCTGCCGGACGACGTGCGCAAGGGCATGGAGTCGGAGATCGCCGACATCAGCCAGGTCAACGCGAGCATGGACCGCGCCGGCCACATGCTGCAGGGCGGCGTGTTCCTCCGCGAGTTCGTCGCGGAGGGCGTGCCGTGGGCGCACATCGACATCGCCGGGCCGTCCTACCACACCGGCGAGCCGACGGGTTACTGGACGAAGGGCGGCACGGGCGTCCCGGTCCGCACGTTCCTCGCGCTCATCGACGACGTCGCCGCCAACGGATAAGACCTTCACAGGTACGGGCACAGCAGGCGCGCGTGACACACGCCGCGCCTGCTGCCGTCCCGGCCTCGCCGCGCAGCCGCCGGCCGGGTCGGTGCTCAGGCCGGGCGGCGCTTCTGGCGGGCGTTGTAGTCGCGCATCCGCTGCGGGTAGCCCATCAGCCGGATGTCGTAGATCGGCATCGCCAGCTGGTGGGCGAAGCGCCGGGCCGCCTCGGGCGACTCGATGCGCCGGCGGGTCCACTCGCCGTCGTGCGCGATGAGCAGGATCGTGGTCTCGGTCACCGTGGTGCGGGGCTCGATGAACGCCTCCACACCGCGACGCGACCGGACGAACTCGGCAAGATACTCGAGATCGGCGCGATCCGCAGGTCGTCCACTGGTGCGGGTGGGCTCCTTGCGCCGCCGGAACCAGGCCACGAACCCTCCTCAGCAGTCGACTGCCGCAAGGGTACGTGTTGAGCACGTGTCGTTGGGCACCTGACTGCGTCCGTCGGTTCGTCAAGTGACAAGATGAGCTGGACAGCTGTGACCGTTTCCACCATGTGACCCGTGGGGTAACGGCAGATCACCGACGGCAGCGATCCGGGAGTAGACGTGAGCCAGCCTGGCGGAACCTTCGACATCGTGATCCTCGGCGCCGGCAGCGGCGGGTACGCGGCCGCCCTGCGCGCGGCCGAGCTGAACCTCTCGGTGGCGCTGATCGACAAGGCGGAGCTGGGCGGCACCTGCCTGCACCGGGGCTGCATCCCCACCAAGGCGCTACTGCACGCCGCGGAGCTGGCCGACCAGACCCGTGAGAGCGAGCAGTTCGGTGTCAAGGCGGACCTCGTCGGCATCGACATGGCCGGCGTCAACGCGTACAAGGACGGCGTCGTCGGCCGCCTGTACAAGGGCCTGCAGGGCCTGCTCAAGCAGGACAAGATCACCGTGGTGCAGGGCGCCGGCAAGCTGGTCTCGCAGGACACCGTCGAGGTGGACGGGCAGCGTTACACCGGCCGCAACGTCATCCTCGCCACCGGTTCCTACTCGCGGTCGCTGCCCGGCCTGGAGGTCGACGGCAAGCGCGTCCTGACCAGCGAGCACGCGCTCAAGCTCGACCGGGTGCCCAGCTCGGCGATCGTGCTCGGCGGCGGCGTGATCGGCGTCGAGTTCGCCAGCGTGTGGAAGTCCTTCGGCGCGGACGTGACGATCCTGGAGGCGCTGCCCCGGCTCGTCGCCGCCGAGGACGAGGACATCTCGAAGGCGGTCGAGCGGGCGTTCCGCAAGCGGAAGATCAACTTCAAGGTCGGCAAGCCGTTCGAGAAGGTGGAGCACACCGAGAACGGCGTCCGGGCCACCATCGCCGGCGGCGAGACCGTCGAGGCGGAGATCCTTCTGGTCGCCGTCGGCCGCGGCCCGACGACCCAGGGCCTGGGCTACGAGGAGCAGGGCGTCACCCTGGACCGCGGCTTCGTCATCACGAACGAGCGGCTGCACACCGGCGTCGGCAACATCTACGCGGTCGGCGACATCGTCCCCGGCCTGCAGCTGGCGCACCGCGGCTTCCAGCAGGGCATCTTCGTCGCCGAGGAGATCGCCGGCCTGCGCCCGGCCGTCATCGACGAGGCCGGCATCCCGCGCGTCACCTACTCCGACCCCGAGGTCGCCTCGGTCGGCCTCACCGAGGCCAAGGCCAAGGAGCAGTACGGCGCGGACAAGGTCTCGACGTACAACTACAACCTGGGCGGCAACGGCAAGAGCCAGATCCTCAAGACCCAGGGCTTCGTCAAGCTGGTCCGGGTCGAGGACGGTCCGGTCGTCGGCGTGCACATGGTCGGCGCCCGGATGGGCGAGCTCGTCGGCGAGGCGCAGCTGATCTACAACTGGGAGGCCTTCCCGGCGGAGGTGGCCCAGCTGGTACACGCGCACCCGACGCAGAACGAGGCGCTCGGCGAGGCCTTCCTGGCGCTCGCGGGCAAGCCCCTGCACGCACACGCCTGACCCCAACCAGCAGCCCGTTCAAGCGGTTAAGGAGTTCTGAGACATGCCGGTATCGGTCACCATGCCGCGGCTGGGTGAGAGTGTCACCGAGGGCACCGTCACTCGCTGGCTCAAGCAGGAGGGCGAGCGGGTCGAGGCGGACGAGCCGCTGCTCGAGGTCTCCACCGACAAGGTCGACACCGAGATCCCGTCGCCGGCCGCCGGTGTGCTCTCGCGCATCGTCGTCGGCGAGGACGAGACGGCCGACGTCGGCAGCGAGCTCGCGGTGATCGCCGGCGACGGCGAGGAGGCGGAGTCGTCCGCCCCCGCGCCGGCCGCCCAGCAGGAGGCACCCGCCCAGGAGGCCCCGGTCCAGCAGCCGCCGGCCGCCGAGGAGCAGCCCGAACCGGAGCCCGCCGCGCTGACCACGCCGTCGACCGAGAAGCCGGTCGAGGAGGAGGCGCCCGCCCCGCAGACCGGCGCGGCGACCGGTAGCGGCGACGGCACGGCCGTGAAGATGCCGGCGCTCGGCGAGAGCGTCACCGAGGGCACCGTCACCCGCTGGCTCAAGCAGGTCGGCGAGACGGTGGAGGTCGACGAGCCGCTGCTCGAGGTCTCCACCGACAAGGTCGACACCGAGATCCCGTCGCCCGTGGCCGGCACCGTGCTGGAGATCAAGGTCCCGGAGGACGAGACCGCGGACGTCGGCGCCGACCTCGCGATCATCGGCACCCCGGGCAGCGCCCCGGCCGCCGCGCCGGCCCCGCAGCAGAGCCCGGCCCCGGCGCAGGAGACCCCCGAGCAGGAAGCCCCGAAGCAGGAGGCTCCGAAGCAGGAAGCCCCGAAGCAGGAGCAGGCCCCGGCCCCGCAGCAGCAGGCGCCGTCGGTCGAGCCCGGTTCCTCGTACGCGGAGCCGGCCCCCGAGGCCGAGGTGGCCGAGAACCCGGTCGCCGCCGAGCGCGCGGCCGAGCCCGCACCGGCTCAGGCCGCCGCGCCCGCCGCCGAGACGGTCCGCGGCAACGGAGCCGGCGACGCCGGTTACGTGACCCCGCTGGTGCGCAAGCTCGCCGCCGAGAAGGGTGTCGACCTGTCGTCGATCACCGGCACCGGCGTCGGCGGCCGCATCCGCAAGCAGGACGTCGTCGAGGCGGCCGACAAGGCGGCCGCCGCGAAGGCCGCCGCGTCCGCGCCGGCCCCGGCGCAGCAGCCTGCCGCGGCGTCGGCCCCGGCGGCGGCGCCCACGCCGAAGCCCGCGGCGAGCCCGCTGCGCGGCCGTACCGAGAAGCTGACCCGCATCCGCGCGACGATCGCCCGCCGCATGGTCGAGTCGCTGCAGGTCTCGGCGCAGCTCACCACGGTCGTCGAGGTGGACGTCACGAAGATCGCCCAGCTGCGCAACCGCGCGAAGGCCGACTTCGTGGCCCAGAACGGCGTCAAGCTGTCGTTCCTGCCGTTCTTCGCCCTGGCCGCCGTCGAGGCGCTGCGTCAGCACCCGGTCGTGAACTCCTCCATCGACCAGGAGGCCGGCACGGTCACGTACCACGACGGCGAGCACCTGGGCATCGCGGTCGACACCCCGAAGGGCCTGGTCGTCCCGGTGATCAAGGACGCCGGCGACCTGAACCTCGCGGGCCTGGCGAAGCGGATCGCCGACGTCGCGGACCGCACCCGCAACAACAAGATCAGCCCGGACGAGCTGTCCGGCGGCACCTTCACGCTGACCAACACCGGCAGCCGCGGGGCGCTGTTCGACACGCCGATCATCAACCAGCCGCAGGTCGGCATCCTCGGCACCGGCGCGGTGGTCAAGCGTGCCGTGGTCGTCGACGACCCGAACCTCGGCGAGCTGATCGTGCCGCGGTCGATGGTCTACCTGGCGCTCAGCTACGACCACCGGATCGTGGACGGCGCGGACGCCGCCCGCTTCCTGGTCACGATCAAGGAGCGGCTGGAGGCCGGCCAGTTCGAGGGCGACCTCGGCCTGCACGCCTGAGCGAAAGATCACGGAAGAAGGGGCGCCCCGGCGCCCCTTCTTCTGTTTTGAACGGGTTCATCGTCGGGAATGATGGTGACCATGCGGATCCTCATGGCCGGCGCGTCGGGTTTCCTGGGCACCTCCCTCTCCGAGCGGCTGCGCCGGTCCGGTCACGAGATCACCCAGCTGGTACGCCGCCCCGCCGAGAACCCCGGCGAGGCCGCCTGGAAGCCCTCCGCGGGCCAGCTGGACCCGGCGCTGGTGGCCGCCGCCGACGTGGTGATCAACCTCGCCGGCGCGGGCGTCGGCGACAAGCGCTGGAACGCCCGCTACAAGAGCCTCATCCGCAGCAGCCGCGTGGACACCACCGGCACCATCGCCAGCACGATCAGCAAGCTGCCGGCCGCCGACCGGCCCCGCGCGCTGCTGCAGTCCTCCGCCGTCGGCTGGTACGGCGACACCGGCGACCGCGAGGTCACCGAGGAGGCCCCGGCAGGCACCGGCTTCTTGGCCGACGTGTGCCGGGTCTGGGAGGCCGCCGCCCGCCCCGCCGAGGACGCGGGCACCCGGGTCGCGCTGCTGCGCACCGGGTTGCCCCTGGACGCGCGCGGCGGGCTGCTGAAGCCGCAGATGCCGCTGTTCCGCGCGGGCGCCGGGGCGAAGCTGGGCGGCGGCAAGCAGTGGGTGCCCTGGATCGCCTTCGCCGACTGGCTCGCCGCCGTGGAGTTCGTACTGGAGCGCGACGATCTGGCGGGCCCGGTGAACCTGGTGGGCCCCGAGCCGGCCACCAACGCCGAGTTCACCCGTACGCTCGGCAAGGTCCTGAACCGCCCGGCCGTGCTGCAGGTCCCCGGCCTGGCGCTGCAGGTGGCCCTCGGCGAGTTCGCCCACGAGGCGCTGCGCAGCCAGCGGGTGCTGCCCGGCGTCCTGCAGCGGGCCGGCTTCACCTTCGCGTACCCGGATCTCGAGTCCGCGTTGCGCGCGGCGGTGGACGAGGACCGGCCGGCGGTCGCCTGAACCCGGCGGTTTGTTGCTAACCTGCGGCTGGTGTCCGTCGTCGCCGCAGCCCCGTCCGAGTCCGCAGAGCCGCCGGCTTCGTCGCCGGAGGGCCGCGGCTCCGGTTCGCGCCGTCCGCATCTGATCGTCGCGCTCGTCGCGCTGGCCCTCGCCACGTACGTGACCAGCGGTCTGTGGCGCGACCCGGCCGGCCGGGGCCTCACCGAGAACATGGGCGACCAGGCGTTCTTCGAGTGGCTCCTCGGCTACGGCGTCTACACGCTGGGACACGGCGCCGACCCGTTCTACACGTGGATGATGAACGCGCCGCTCGGGGTCAACCTCGCCGCGAACACGTCCGTGACCGTCTACACGACGCTGTTCTCCCCGCTGACGTTCCTCGCGGGCCCGCAGGTCAGCTTCGTGACCATCCTGACGCTGAACCTCGCCGCCTCCGGCTTCGCCTGGTATCTGTTCCTGCGCCGCTGGCTGGTACGGCTGCCGGTGGCGGCGGCGCTGGGTGGGCTGTTCATCGGGTTCGCGCCCGGCTTCATCTCGCACGCCAACGGGCATCTCAACTGGACGGCCGGGTGGGTCGCGCCCGTCGTGCTGTGGGCGGTGCTGCGGCTGCGCGAGCCGGGCCGATGGCTGCTGCGCGGCGTCATCCTCGGTGTGCTGCTCGCCATCGGCTTCTCCATCGCCGCCGAGGGCCTGTTCTTCACCGCGCTCGCCACGGGCGTCTTCGTGCTGGCCTGGTCCCTGGTGCCGGCGACGCGCGGGGAGGCCCGGGCCGCCGCGCCGACCGTGCTGGCCGCGCTGGGCGTGGCGGCGGTGCAGGCCGGGCTGCTGCTGGCGTACCCGCTCTACATGCACTTCGCCGGTCCGCGCACCTTCACCGGCACGGGCTTCAACCAGGCGCACTACGCCGAGGACCTCGGTGCCTACTTCGAGTACCCGACCCGGTCGATCGCGGGATGGCTGGGGCTGGGCAGCAACCTCGCCCCGAACCCGACGGAGGAGACGTCGTTCTTCGGCGTACCCCTCATGATCCTCGTGGTCGTGGGCCTGGTGGTGCTGTGGCGGGGCGCGGCACCCGGCCGGCGCTCGACGCTGGCCGCGATCTCCGCGGTCGGCGTGGTGTTCCTGCTGCTCTCGTGGGGACCGCAGCTGAAGTTCTTCAAAACCCAGACGACCATCAATCTTCCGTACGAGGCCCTGCGCCACCTTCCCCTGTTCGACTCGGCCCTCCCGGCCCGGTACGCGCTCGTGGTGGCCGCGGTGATCGGCGTCGTCCTGGCGCTGCTCGCCGACCGCCTGCTCACCGAGCCGCTGCCGTCCGTACGCGCGCACGCCACCTGGGCCGCCGCGTTCGCGCTCGCGCTGGTGCCGCTGGTTCCGCTGCCCGTGCTGACGCGGCCGCGCGCCCCGGAGCCCGCGTTCATCGCCGACGGCATCTGGCGCGACTACGTCAGCGACAACGGCGTGCTGACCGCGCTGCCGGTCGCGACCACGGACACCCCGGACGGGCAGCGCTGGCAGGCGTACACGATGGCCCGGGCCGGTAAGCAGTTCCGCATCCCCGGCGGATACTTCCTCGGGCCGGGCGGCCCGGACGGCACCGGCCGGATCGGCGCGGAGTCCCGGGCCACCGACTGGCTGTTCTTCCGGGCCGCCTACTACGGCTCGGTGGTGCCGGTCGACGACTTCGACCGGGACCAGGCCCGGCGCGACTTCGCCTTCTGGGGGGTCGAGGCCGTCTTCCTGCCGGACGAGATCACCGGCTCGCACACCGACCTGTTCCGCTCCGCCGTGGAGATCACGGCGACGGACCTGCTGGGCACGCCGGAACGCGTCGGTGGCGTGCTGCTCTGGCGCGTCCGCCCCGGCATCGACCCGGTGACGCGCGGCACCGGAGATTAACGCGCCCGGCTGAACGTAGGCTTAAAGATCGATAACCGGCTCCCTCCCAGCCGGTGCGACTGTCCGGACGCTGCTAACTTCGGCGCGTGGCCGTCGCAACAACCGTCCCCGCCGTCGCCGCCGAACCGCCGGCGGCATCCGAGGCGCGGGCGAGGCGCAGCCACTGGTCGCCCAGCTGGCTCTGGGACGTGGGCGTCGCGCTGCTCTGCCTCGGCATGGCGTACTGGGTCACCTCCGGGCTGTGGGAGAACCCGTACCGGCGCACAGTCAGCTACAACGAGGGCGACCACGCCTTCTTCGAATGGCTGCTGGGCTACGGCGTGCAGATCCTGCGCCACGGCGCAAACCCGTTCCACACCGACCTGCTCAACGCGCCGATGGGCGTCAACCTCGCCGCGAACACGTCCATCACCGCGTACGCCGTCCTCTTCGCACCGCTGACCATGCTGGCCGGGGCCCAGATCTCGTACGTGACGATCCTCACGCTGAACCTCGCGGCGTCCGCGTACGGCTGGTATTTCCTGCTCCACGGCCACGCCGTCCGGCACCGCTCCGCGGCTGTGGTGGGCGGGCTCTTCTGCGGCTTCGCGCCCGGCTGGATCGCACACGCCAACGGCCATCTCAATTGGACGGCCGGCTGGCTGGCGCCGGCGATCCTCTGGTGGGTGCTGAAGCTGCGCGCGTCCCGCCGCTGGCTGCGCGACGGCATCGTGCTCGGCGTGCTCATGGCGGTCGGCTTCACCATCGCCGCCGAGATGCTGTTCTACATCGCCCTGGCCGCGGCGATCTTCGTCATCGCGTGGAGCACCGGACGAGCCACCTGGCCGCTGGCCCGCGCCGCGGCCCCCACCACCCTGGCCGCGCTGGGCGTGAGCGCGCTGGTGGCGGGCGCGCTGCTGGCGTACCCGCTCTACATGCACTTCGCGGGGCCGGGCTCATTCGACGGCACCGGCTTCAACCAGCGCAAGTACGTCGAAGACGCGGCCGGCTACCTCGTCTACCCCTTCCTGTCGCTCGCCGGCTTCGTCGGCGTGCAACGCGGCGACCTGGCCTCCAACCAGACCGAGGGCGCCTCCTTCTTCGGCGCGCCCCTGCTGATCCTCATCGTCGCCGGCACGGCGCTGCTGTGGTGGCGCGGCAACCGCAGACGCAAGGCGCTGATGCGCGCGCTGACGATCGTCGGCCTCCTGTTCACCGTGCTGTCGCTCGGCCCCCGCTTCAACTGGTTCACCAAGGAATACGACGTCCCGCTGTTGTACGCGCCCCTCGCCCACCTGCCGATCTTCGACGCGGCTCTGCCCGCCCGGATGGCCCTGGTGGTCGCGTGCGTGATCGGCACGACGCTCGCGCTGCTGACCGACCGCCTGCTGACCGTGCCCATGCGCCTGCGGCGGCGCGTCGCCTGGGGAGTCGCGTTCGCCGTGGCCCTCGTGCCGATCTTCCCCCGGCCGGTCCTCACCACCGACCGCTCCCCCGAACCCCGCTTCATCGCCGACGGCAGCTGGGAGCGGTACGTGCCGGAGGGCGGGGTGATGAGCGCCTTGCCGTACGCGGCCAGCTCCACCCCCGACGCGCAGCGCTGGCAGGCGTACACAATGGCCCGCGGCGGCCGCCAGTTCGCCACTCCCGACGGCTACTTCCTCGGCCCCGGCGGCCCCAACGGCACGGGCCGCGTGGGAGCGCCGGAACGACGTACGGACGTGATGTGGCTGCGCGTCGCCACCACCGGCTATGCGTACGACATCGACAACTTCGACCGCGCCAAGGTCCGCGGCGACCTCGCGTACTGGAAGATCAACGCCCTCTTCATCCCGGACCGGCTCAGCGGCAAGGACGGCATCCTGTTCCGGGCGGCACTGGTACACACCATGGAGGACCTCTTCGGACCGGGCGAACGGGTCGAGGACGTCCTGGTGTGGCGCGTACGGCCGGGTATCGACCCGATGCCGGTGCCCGGGGACGGCCCGGACGGCCCGCGCCGCCCGACCGACTAGCCGGCGGTCCGGCCTCGCTCACTCCCAGCGATCCCGCCTCGCTCACCCCAGCGATCCCGCCTCGCTCACCCCGGCGATTCCACCTCGCTCACCCGGCGATCCCGCCGGACCGTGCCCCCGCCGGATCCCGCGCCCCGCTGCACCGCGCCCCCGCTGCACCGCGCGCTGCACGGCGTCCCGTCGCGCCCGTGGCCGGACGGACTAGGCTGGACCGGTGACGACTTCCACGCTGCAGGTCCTGCGCCCGGGCCTGGTCGACTACCGCGAGGCCTGGGACGAACAGCGCCGGCTGCACGACGCCGTGGTGGCCGGCGAGCGGCCCGACACGATCCTGTTGCTCGAGCACCCCAGCGTCTTCACCGCCGGCAAGCGCACCGAGCCGATGGACCGCCCGATGGACGGCACCCCGGTCGTCGACGTCGACCGCGGCGGCAAGATCACGTGGCACGGTCCGGGGCAGCTCGTCGGGTACCCGATCGTCAAGCTCACCGACCCGGTCGACGTGGTCGCGTACGTCCGCCGCATCGAACAGATGCTCATCGACGTCTGCGCCGAGTTCGGCGTCATCGTGGACCGCGTCGAGGGCCGCAGCGGCGCCTGGGTCCGGGCCGACGACCGTGGCCCGGACCGCAAGGTCGCCGCAATCGGCATCCGCGTGGCGCGCGGCGTCACCCAGCACGGCTTCGCCATCAACTGCGACTGCGACCTGTCCAACTTCGACCGCTTCGTCCCCTGCGGCATCCGCGACGCGGGCGTCACCTCGCTGACGGCTGAGCTGGGCCGCCCGGTCACGGTCGCCGACGTCATGCCGGTGGTCGAACGACACCTCCCGACGCTGCTGTGAAGCTCTACAACGACCCCCGCGACAAGCGCGTCTTCGTCCCCAACAAGGCGGGCGGCGTCTCGCTGAACTTCGGCCACCCGATCGCCTGGTGGATCCTCGTGCTGATGACGATCATCCCGCTGGTCATCGTGGTCGGCGTGACCATCGCGGTGATCGCCGGCTGACGCACTTCACCAACCGGCACCACCGCACCGCGTCAACCCACAGGCACCGCCGCGTCAACCCACAGGCGCTGCCGCGACAGCCCACAGGCACCGCCGAGTCAGCCCACAGGCACCGCCGAGTCAGCCCACAGGCGCTGCCACGTCGACCCACGGACGCCGCCTCGTCAACCCACAGGCACCGCCGCGTCGGCCCACGGACGTCGCCGCGCCGGCCCGCCTCATCGAGACCGCCGCCGACCCGACGCCGGCGGCTCGGCTCCCGGGAACCGAAAGTCACGGCACGGCCGGCACGGCCGGCACGGCAGCGGCAGCACGGCCGGCTCGACGGCAACGGCACGCCGGGCTTGGAGGCGGCACCGCGGCCGTGACCGTCGGCGGCAGCGCCGCCGGCACGACGCCGGCGGCACGGCCGAGCACCGCGGACCTACGGCGTCACCCGATGCAAGTCCCGCGGAAAGGCCGTCACCTCCCGCACATTCCCCGCCCCCGTCAGCCGCGCCACGAACCGCTCCAGCCCGATCGCGAACCCCCCATGCGGCGGCATCCCATACCGAAAACCGTCCAAATACCCACCCAACGCCCCCGGTTCGGGGACAACGACGAGATAGTCCTCGTACCGGTGCAGCCGCTGCCCGCCCGTCACCAGCTCCAATCCCCGGAACAGCAGGTCGAAGCTGTTGCTCCACCTCGGGTCGGACGGCTGCGGATGCGTGTAGAACGGCCGCTTCGCCATCGGGTACCCGGTGACGAACACGAACTCCGAGCCGTGCTCCCGCAGCGCCCACTCCCCCAGCGCCCGCTCGTGCGCCGGCGCCAGGTCCGGCTCGTCGGCGGGCGCCCCGGCGATCCGCAGCGCCTCCGCGAAGTGCACCGCCGGGATCTCCGCCGGCACCGCGGGCACCGCGACCCCGGTCCGCTCGGCGACGGCCGCCGTCATGCCCGCCACCACCTCGGTGAGCACGGCCATCACGTCACGGTGGTCGCCGATGAATCCCAGCTCCGCGTCGAGCGACGTGTACTGGGCCAGGTGCCGGGCGGTGTCGTGCGGCTCGGCCCGGAACACCGGTCCCACCTCGTACACCCGCTCGAAGACGCCGACCATCAGCTGCTTGTAGAACTGCGGCGACTGCGCCAGATAAGCGGAACGCCCGAAATAGTCCAGCTCGAAGACGTTCGCACCGGACTCGGTCGCCGTACCCACGATCTTCGGGGTATGAATCTCCACGAACCGCCGCCGCTCCAGCGCCTCGCGGAACCCGGCGGTCGCGGCGGCCGCGACCCGCAACGCGGTCGCTCGCGACGGATGCCGAAGGGCCAGAGCGGCATGGTCCAGCTGCGTCGCCATGGTCGCGCTCAGCGTCGGCCGATGCAATTCGAAAGGCAACGGTACGGCCACAGCACCACTGATCCGCCGTACGGAGGGGGCAGTGAGCTCAACCCCGCCCGGAGCCGCGGCGTTCGCGGTGACCGTGGCGGTGACCTCGACGACGGTCTCCTCCGGCAGCTCCTCGAGCAGTGCCCGTACGCCCGGCTCGGTGACGACGACCTGACTGAGCCCGGCGGCGTCCCGGACGATCAGAAAAGCCACGGACTTCAGCAGCCGCCGGCGATGCACCCACCCGGCGATCGTGACGGTCTGCGTCTCGTGGGCGGCCAACTCGGTGGAGAGGATGCGTTGCATGGCGGTGACCTCCTCTGGTGTGTGCAACGCGGCCCCAGGGAGGTGTGGGCGAGCGGGAAACCTCGCGGTACCACCACACCTTCGCACCCGTCCACCCAGCCACCCCGTACGCCCACCGCCCGGCCCCGGCCGCCACAAGCGGTCGTACCGAACCGGCGGCCGGACCACCGCCCACGCGGTCGTACCGAACCGGCACCCGGCCGGACCACCGCCGCGCGCGGCCGTTCCCGAACCGGTCCCGGCCGGGATGCCGCCCCACGCGGCCGTTCCCGAACCGGTCCCGGCCGGGATGCCGCCCCACGCGGCCGTTCCCGAACCGGTCCCGGCCGGGATGCCGCCGCGCGCGGCTGGTCATGGACCGGGCTTTCGGTCCGGACCACCGCCACAGCCTGTCTGCGCAGGTCCCCGCCGCACCGACCGCCGATTCGCTGCCGGTCCCGGCCAGGCACCGGCTGGACCGACCGCTGCGCACGGGTGAGTCCGGGCCTGGGCCCGACGGAGGTGTCCGTGCTCGACGGGCGCCTCTTGTCTTGCGCGGCTCAGGAGTGTCTTCGCGCCCCGGCGCCGGTCCACCTTCACAGCTGCCGGTGGCTCTCTCGGCCGGCGGGATCGGGGCGTTACTCGGTTCCGTCACTGCCGTGGCCGGGACGTTAACAGCGGGAAAGAAGTGCTCGCACGCGCTTTTCCGGCCCGGCGTGAGGGCCCTCACAGATTCGCCCACGTGAGCCTCGTCGCCCCTAGCCCGCTTGATCTTGCGATCGGCGTAATCTCAGGGCTGTGACTATTGCTCCCGAGGGCCGCCGCATGCTGCGCATCGAGGCGCGCAACGCCGAAACTCCCATCGAGCGGAAGCCGCCGTGGATCAAAGTCAAAGCCAAGATGGGCCCGGAATACACGCACATGCGCGGGCTCGTGCAGAAGGAAGGCCTGCACACGGTCTGCCAGGAGGCCGGGTGCCCCAACATCTATGAGTGCTGGGAAGACCGCGAGGCCACCTTCCTCATCGGCGGCGACCAGTGCACCCGCCGCTGCGACTTCTGCCAGATCGACACGGGCAAGCCGGCCGAGTTCGACGCCGACGAGCCCCGCCGCGTCGGCGAGTCGGTCGCCACGATGGGCCTGAAGTACGCGACGGTCACCGGCGTGGCCCGCGACGACCTCCCCGACGGCGGCGCCTGGCTCTACGCGGAGACGGTCCGCCAGATCCACAAACTCCAGCCCGGCTGCGGCGTCGAGCTCCTCATCCCCGACTTCAACGCCGACCCCCAGCAGCTGGCCGAGGTCTTCGGCTCCGCCCCCGAGGTCCTCGCTCACAACGTCGAGACCGTCCCCCGCATCTTCAAGCGAATCCGCCCCGGCTTCCGCTACGAACGCTCCCTCGACGTCATCACCCAGGCCCGCGCCGCCGGCCTCGTCACCAAGTCCAACCTCATCCTCGGCATGGGCGAGGAACGCGCCGAGGTCTCCCAGGCCCTCCGAGACCTCCACGCCGCGGGCTGCGAGCTCATCACCATCACCCAGTACCTGCGCCCCACCCCCCGCCACCACCCGGTCGACCGCTGGGTCAAGCCCGAGGAATTCGTCGAACTCCGCGAAGAAGCCGAGCAGATCGGCTTCGCAGGCGTCATGTCGGGCCCCCTGGTCCGCTCGTCCTACCGCGCAGGCCGCCTGTACCAGCAAGCCCTCGCCGCCCGAGCCTGACCACCCGCCCCGCTCCGCCCGCTCCACTCCGCCCCGCTCCGCTCTGCCCCGCTCTGCTCTGCCCCGCTCTGCCCCGCCCCGCTCTGCCCGCCCGCCCTGCCCCGCGCCGGCCACTGGGCGACCCTCAGCGGCGACCGCCCACCGGGACCCGCCCACCGGGACCCGGCCACCGACGACCGGCCACCGGCTGGCTCGACGCCAGCCTGAACCAGCGGCAGGCGCAGCGGGGCATGCCTGAAACCGGCGACAGCCCAAGCACCGCATACCCGGCGTCGAGCAACGGGCCCAGCCACACCGCCCGCCATCCGGCAACGGGCCCAGCCACACCGCCCGCCATCCGGCAACGGGCCCAGCCACACCGCCCGCCATCCGGCAACGGGCCCAGCCGCGCACGCGGCGCCCGGCCTTCTCGCGCGGGGCGCGGCATCGGACGGGGGTGCGAACCGCTGCACTCCTGTAGACGCACCTCCAGCCTGGCCACCGCCGTGGGCAGGCCCGCGTTCCTGTTCGCACCAGTGCCCGGCCCGCCCGCGCATGCCAGGCCTGCAACAGAACCCGCCTGAACAGACCCGAGGACCAGGCGACGGACCACGCGCGCCGGTCAGTCACCCTTTGATCTGGCCCGCCCCGCCAAAGCCAGCCACCCCGCCAAGCCAGCTGGCCCTGCCCAAGCCGGCGCCCCGCCCAATCCAGCTGACCCTGTCCAAGTCAGCTGACCCTGCCCAATCCAGCTGACCATGCCCAATCCAGCTGACCCTGCCCAAGTCGGCCAGCCTCGCCGAAGTCGCCCGGTCGCGCCGAAGTCGGCCGGCCGCCGGCGCGCTTCAGCGGAGCGCACGCCGAGCAGCCGATCACCGCTGGCACACACCAACGGCCCAAGCGCACCGATCACTGCCCGAAGCCGGCTGGCCACAGCCGGCCCTCAACCGACCACCGCTCGGACCCAATGGCCACCGCTCAACTCCACCGGTCCACCGGCCACCGTTCGGGGCAGCAGCGTCACGAGGACGCCAGCGCCGTAGACGGCTCAAGCGGCCGGCTGCCGCTCAGTCCAGCAAGCCCAGCCGGTGGGCAACAGCCGCTGCCTCTCCTCTGCTCGTCACCGCGAGCTTCGCGATGATTCGGGACACGTGCACGCTGGCCGTCTTCGGGGAGATGTAGAGCTGTTCCGCGATCCGGCTGTTGCTGTGGCCCTCCGCCACCAGCCGCAGCACCTCGCGTTCCCGGTCGGTGAGCACTTCCGTGCCCGTGGGGGCCGGGTGGGTTGCCGAGCGGAGACCGACGCGCCGGGCCAGCGTGTCTGCCTGGGCCGTCAGGGGGGCCGCGCCCAGTGCGGCGGCCGTTGCCGTTGCCTCCTCGATCGCCTCGGCGGCGGCTGCGCGGTTGCCTGCGGCCGCCTCTGCCGTCGCCAGGCCCAGGGCGGCCACTGCGAGGGGGTAGCGCTGGCCGTCGGCCCGCCAGGCGGTCACCGCCTCGCGCCATGGTTCGGGGCCTTGGCCGAGCAGGGCGCGTACCTGGGCGGCGTACGCGCGGTCGGCGGGGTAGCGCTGGGGCATGACGGAGGCGACGCGGGCGACGGCTTCTCGGACGTCGGGTGCTTCAACCGCCGCGGCCGCCGCCAGGAGGGGCCAGCGGTAGCGCGCGCGGTCGGGTTCCGTCGGTTCCGCGACCGCCAGTCGGGCGGCGGCCGTTGCAGCCGCCTCGTCGCCGGAGCACTGCGCCTCGCGGATACGCAGTTCGAGCAGGGAGAGCCGGTTCTCGCGGTGCAGGTACGGCCGGCCGAGGAACGCCACCGCCCGGTGCACCAGCGGTTGCGCGCCCTCGTGGCCACGGGCCAGGCGCAGGTGGGCGCGGAGCCGGAGCCAAGGCAGGCCCAACGTGCCGGGCGGGTCGAGGCGGGCGGCCTCCTCGAGCCGGGCGTCCGCCTCGTCCCAGCGGCCCAGGGCCATCAGCGCCTCGGCATGGTTGGCCAGCAGGAAGACCCCGGTGGTGCGACTGACGCCGACGCGGTCCGCGTACGGGACGCCCTCGGCCGCGGCGGCAGCCGACTCCTCGTAGCGACCGAGCTCGAACAGCGAGTCGGAGACGTTGACGAGCGCACGGGCCAGGTTGGGCAGGTCACCGGTTTCCCGGGCCCGGGCGGCGGCCTGCTGCATCGCGGGCAGCGCCTCCTCCGCGGAGAGGCGGCCGCCGCAGACCCGTCCGTACGTGATGGTCGCGGACACCTCCGTGGCGACGTCGCCGGTCTCGGCCGCGGCGGTCATCACCTCGGCGGAGACCCGGGCGGCCAGGTCGTCGTCGATGCCGGCGAACTGGTACGCGACGTCGGCCATCAGCACCGTCCGCTCCGAGGACGGCGGGGCGGCCAGCAGCAGCCGGTACGCCTCCCGGGACTCGGCCGAGCCGTCGCTCGTGCCCGCGTTGTAGAGCAGTTTGGCGCGGCGTACCAGCAGGCGGGCGGCACGCAGCGGCTCGGCTTCCGGGTCGAGATCGGCCAGCGCGGCCTTCGTCAGCTTGAGTGCCCGCTGGTGATCGCCCGCGGCGATCGCGGCCAGCGCGCTCTCCTCGAGCAGGTCGATGTGGCCGGCGCCGAGCAACTCGGCGGCGGCGTCGACGACCTCCCACAGCTCGAGAACCCGCTCCAGCAGGCGGGACTGCTCCGCGTACGCATACCGCTCGCCGGCAGCGGTCGCCGCCCGCCGCGCGGTCGTGAGTGCCCGCGGATAGTCATGCGCGGCGTGCCAGTGATGGGCTATCTCCGCGGGCGCACGGCCCATGGCCACCAGCTGCGGCTCGGCCTCCACCGCCTGCGCGTAGCGCGCATGCAGCCGCGCGTGCTCGCCCGGCAGCAGGTCATCGTGCACGGCCTCACGCACCAGCGCATGCCGGAACTCGTATCCGCCGTCGGCGTCGACCACGATCAGCTGGGCCGCGACGATGACGCGCAGCGCCGACTCGAGCTCCGCCTCCTCGATGCCCGCCACCCGGCTGAGCAGGTCGTGGCCGAACTTCGTGCCGCCGACCGCCGCCACCCGCAGCACCCGCTGGGCCTGCTCCGGCAGCAGGTCGACCCGGGTCAGCAAGAGGTCGCGCAGGCTGTGCGGGATGTCGCCGCACTGCGGGTCGCCGCAGGCCGCGAATTGCTCGATGAAGAAGGGATTTCCCTGCGCCCGCTCGTGAACGGTGTCGACCAGGCCGGGCTCCGGCTCGGCCCCGAGCAGGTGGGTGAGCATCTCCGCGGTGCCGTCACGCTCCAGCCGGTCCAGCTCGGTGCGCTGCACCCCGCGTACGCGATCCAGCTCGGCCAGGAACGGTCGCAACGGATGCCCGCGGTGCAGCTCGTCGGTGCGGTATGTGGCCAGCAGAAGCACGTGCGGCAGCCGGGCGGACCGCACGAGGAATCCGATCAGGTCGCGGGTGGAGCGGTCGGCCCAGTGCAGGTCCTCCAGCACCAGCACCAGCGGCTGCCGCTCGGACACCCGCCCGAACAGTGCCGCAACAAGCTCGAACAGGTAGCCCCGCCGGGTTTCCACGGTGGCCTCGGCGGGTCCCAGCTCGGGGAGCAGCCGCGCGAAGTCGTGCTCCCGGCCCTCCAGGACATCGGTGCCGTCGGAGTGGACGAGCTCCCGCAGGGCCGCCGCGAAGGGCGCGAACGGCAGGCCTTCCTCGCCCAGCTCCAGGCACTGCCCGGTGAGCACGCGAGCGCCGTCGGCGACCGCCGCACGGCAGAACTCCTCCACCAGCCGGGTCTTGCCGACCCCAGCCTCACCGCCGACCAGCACGGTCGACGGCTCGGCGCTGCGGGTCCGTTTGAGCGCGTCGCGCAGGGTGGCGAGATCGGCCTCCCTGCCGACCAGGACATCGCTGCTGGCGTGCGCGGTCACGCTGTCGAGCATGCCATGCAACGCCGCTCCGCCGCCGGGCCCAAAAGGTGCGACAACCACCAAACCTCCCGCTCATTTGAATCCGCGATGCGCACGCGCTCCCGGCGGTGGCAGCGCAGGCCGCCGGAGGGCAGCGCGGTGTGCGGGGTCGCGCCCCCGCACACCGCCCAGCCGTCAGGATGCGGCCGGCGCCCGCACCGGGCGGGGCCGGCGACCCGGGTGGGCCCACCAGGTCTGGCGGTGCCGGCCGGCGGCCTCGCGCGCCACCCGGCTCTCGGTCGCGGCCTGCTGCAATTCGGTGGCGCGCTGGCGGTACAGGTCGAGGTGGAATCCGGGGTCCTGGAACGGGAACATCGTGGTCTCCTTGTGGGTCGTTCTCCGATGTCCTCGACTCTTCGCGCGAAGGCCCCGGCGCCGCATGGGGAAGGTGCCGCATATCGCGGCCGGGCTGCGCCTTACCTGAGGGTCCTGGGCACGTAAGGCACCACGCCGACCCTTACACTTCCGGGTATGGCAAAGCCCCAGGAGAAGGTGTCGTTCGGTGAGCGCCTGAAGCAGATCGGCCAGGTGTTCACGTTCACGGCACGGCAGGACAAGTGGTTCGTGCCGCTGATCGCCGCCGCGGTGCTGATCCCGCTGGCGCTGACCGTGCTGGCCGTGCTGCTGGGCTGGGCCTGGGTCTGGATCCCGATCGGCATCATGGTGGCGCTGCTCGCCGCGCTGATCGTGCTGAACCTGCGCTCGAACGCCGCCATGATGAACGCCGCCGAGGGTCAGCCCGGCGCCGCGGCCTCGATCATGGAGAACATGCGCGGCGACTGGCGCGTACGCCCCGCGGCGAGCTCCACCACGCAGTTCGACATGGTGCACGTGGTGATCGGCCGTCCGGGCGTGATCCTGCTCGGCGAGGGGCAGCCGCAGCGGGTCCGCAACCTCATGGGCCAGGAGAAGCGCCGGCTGGCGAAGGTGATCGGCAACGCCCCGATGTACGACTACGTCATCGGATCCCAGGAGGGCGAGCTCTCGATCCGCAAGCTGCGGACGACGGTGATGAAGCTGCCCCGCAACCTGACCGGCAAGGACGTCAACGCCCTGGACAAGCGTCTGGGCGCGCTGATGGCCCGGCCGCAGATGCCCAAGGGCGCGATCCCGAAGAACATGCGCCCGGGTGGCAAGGGAATGCGCCAGCAACGCCCCCGGTAACCCGGCGAAACCCGCCGGGTAAGCAGGCAAAGCCGCCGGGTAAGCCGAGAAAGACGGGTGAGCAGGCGAGAAGGGCTACTCCTCGTCGGCATCCTCGGATTCGAGAAGCTCGCTGAGCACCTCAGCCGCGTCCCGATTCCCCAGCCCGGCCAGGCGACGCAACTCATCGAGGTCGCCCAGCTCCCCCGCCAGCTCCACCAACTGATCCACCGCATCCCCGCTGCCCGCGTCGGCCAGGCGCCGCAGTTCGGCCATGTCGCCGCGCTCACCGGCCAGCTCCACGAGCCGGCCGGTGGCATCCTGGTCACCGGCGGCGGCCCGCTCCCGCAGCGCCCGCAGATCGTCGTCCGTCATGGTGCAGCAATCTAGCCGCAGTCCGGACGGAGCGGATCTCAGGCCCGCGCTCCCCCGTCGACCCGTAGCACGGCCCCGGTCACGAACGAGGACCGGTCGCTCAACAACCACGCCGCGGCCTGCGCGATCTCCTCCGGCTCCGCCGACCGCCGCAGCGGCGTCGCCGCTTCGAGCCGTTCGACCAGCCCCGGCGACGCCTGTTCCCAGGTCCGGATCATTTCCGTACGCGTATTGCCCGGCGCGATCGCGTTGACCCGGATACCTTCCGGCCCGTACGTGATGGCGGCCGATTCCGTGAGGCTGTTGACGGCTCGTTTCAGGGCCCCGTACGCCGGCAGCTCGGGGTTGCCCATCAGGCTGCCCACACTGGAGTTGTTGACGATCGCGCCGAGCCCCGCGGTGGCCCTCATGGCGTTGACTTCCGCGACCATGGACAGCCACGGCCCTCGCAGATTCACGGCGTAGAGCTGGTCGAATGCGGTCTCCTCCAGGCGGTCCATGGGCCCGGGCGGCTGGATGGCGGCGCCGTTGTTGAAGGCCACGTCGAGGCGTCCGTACCGGTCGACGGCGCGGTCGACGGCGGCGTGGATGTCGGCGGATTCGGCCAGGTCGCACACCACGTACTCCGCTGTGCCGCCCGCACTACGAATGTCCTCGGTGACCGTACGCAATTCGGATTCCGTCCGTGCCGCCAGCAGGACGCGGGCGCCCTCGCGGGCGAAAAGCCGGGCCGCGGCGGCGCCGATGCCGCGACCGGCGCCGGTGATGAGGGCGACTTTGCCGTCGAGCAGGCCGGGAGTTATCGTCGAATTCATGGTTCGAGCCTGCGTCCGGTCCCCGGATCCGAGCCAGGTACCGGCTGTACCTGGCTACAAGAATGACGGCCGAGCCACACTTCAGGCGTGGACAGACAAGAGCTGGCGGACTTCCTGCGCAGCAGGCGCGAGCGGATCACCCCCGCGGACGTGGGCCTGCCCGCCGGGACGCGCCGCCGTACCCCCGGATTGCGCCGCGAGGAAGCGGCGCAGCTGGCGTTCATCTCGACCGAGTACTACACCCGGTTGGAGCAGGGTCGCGCCCCGCGGCCGTCGCATGAGGTGCTGTCCGGCCTGGCCCGCGCGCTGCGCCTGTCCGACGTCGAACGCGACCACCTGCACCATCTCGCCGGCGCGCCGCCGGGTCCGCGGCCCGGGCCTTCCCGGGAGGTACGCCACAGCATCCTCGACCTGCTGCACCGGCTACCGCACGCGGCGGCGATCGTCATGTCCGCGGCGTACGAGGTCATCGCCTGGAACGATCTCGCCGCCGCGCTGATGGAGGACTTCTCGGCCGTGCCGCGGCGCGAGCGCAACCTGGTCCGCCGGGTGTTCCTCGGGCCGCACCGCGACGGCGTACGGCTGTACGGCGTGTCCGACGCGGACACGTTCGCCCGCCACTCGGCCCGGCGCCTGCGCGCCGTGGCGGCCCGTTACCCCGATGCCCCGGAAGTGACCGAGCTGGTGGAGGAGCTGCTGGCGGGCAGCGCCGAGTTCGCCCGGCTGTGGGCCTCGCACGACGTCTCCGACGAGCCGACCCTGTGCAAGACCTTCCAGCATCCGGTGGTCGGTCCGGTCACCGTCAACTGCGACGTGCTCGACATCGCCGATCGCGACCAGCACGTCGTCATCTACACCGCGACGCCCGGGTCGCCGTCGGAGGAGGCGCTGCGGCTGCTGGCGGTTCTGGGTACGCAGCGCATGGACGTCACGGGGTGACGACGGCTCCGGCCCGCTGCACCCGCTGCACGATCTCCGGCCGCAGCAGGGCAGCCGGCGAGTCGACGAGACCGGTGACCCGGATGAACGCCTTGGCCAGCTCGGCGTCCTCGGCGGCGGCGAGCTGCAGCCGGCCGACGTACTCGCCGGTCAGCGGCGACTCGGGCAGCGCGGGCCCGGTCACGCCGGGCAGCGCCAGATCGGCGCCGACGGCGAGGCGCCACGGCGCCTCCAGGTCCCGGGCCACGGCCGCGAAATAGCGGTACGGGTCCGGCTCGCCACCGTGCTCCAGCTCCTCGCGCAGGGCGTACGCGTTCATCGCGGCGATGCTCATGCCCTGGCCGTACACGGGGTTGAAGCCGCAGACCGCGTCGCCGGTGACCAGCAGGCCGGCGGGGAGATCGGTGAGGTTCTCGTAGCGATGCCGCACGTAGCCCGGGTAACGGAACGGGACGGGCTCACTCACCGGCGTCGCCCGGCTGATCATCTCGTACGTGTCCGGCACGGCGAGCGTCCGGGCGTACTCCGGCATCGCGGCCGGTGTCTCCGGCGGGCGCTCCCCGAGCACGCCGGCGAGCGTGACCAGCACCCGCCCGCCTTCGAGGCGCTGCATGACGGAGCTGCGCCGCTGCCCCGGAAACCGCGTGGTGACCACGAAGACGTCGTCGCCGAACAGGCCGGCCGGCTCCTCGTACACGCACGACGTGTACGCCAGGCCGATGGAGACGCGGTCGGCCACCGGCGGCTCGAACCCGAGCTCCGCCAGCCATCTCGGCGTCCGCGTGCCCCTTCCGGTCGCGTCGACCACGAGGTCCGCTTCGACCGTACGCGGCTGAGCACCGCTGATCGCCGCCCCGGTGATCCGCCGGCCGTCCGCCGAGGCGCACAGCCCGGTGATGTCGTGGCCGTCGAGCACCGTGACGTTCGGCAGCGCCCGTACCCTCCGCCGGATCTCGCCCTCGATGAGCGGCCGGCTGGCCGCCAGGGCGGGCAACCCGGCGTCGGCCTGCCGGAGCAGGCGGCCGTTGAGGTACCAGCGGCAGTTGCCGAGGATGTCGGCGATCAGGCCGCCGCCCCGCTCGAGGTCACCGCGCAGGCCGGGCAGCAGCTCCTCCATGATCTGCAGACCCCGGGGCAGCAGGCCGTGGGCATGCTTGCCGTGCGGCACGCCGCGGCGGTGTTCCGCCGCGGACGGCAGCCGGTCCCGCTCGGCGATCGTCACTGTGGCGTACCGGTCGGCGAGCACCCGGGCGGCCAGCAGGCCGGCGATGCTGCCACCGAGCACGAGCGCGTGGCTCCGGTTCGACGTAGGCATCGCCCGAGTATCGAAGCCCGCCGCGGCCGGGTCTGTGCAGAACTACACAGCCCGGCCGACCGGTATGCGACACGATCGTCAGCTCGCCGCCTCGAGGAGCGCGGCGTACCGGCGCAGGTAGAGCGGCCAGCCCTGGTCGTGCCCGACCCCGTCGCCGACCGACTGCCAGCCGGGCCCGTGCCGGTCGAGGTGGCGGTGCTCGAGCTCCACCCGGGTGCGGTCCGGCGTCTCGGCGATGAACCGCACCTCCACCTCACTGGTCAGCTCCGGGTCGGTCTCGACCTGCCACTGAGGACCGATGTCCCAGCTGAACACGACGCGGTCCGGCGGCTCGTACGCCAGCACCCGCGCCCACCGGCACTCGCTGCCGTCGACGGCCCGGTCGTAGATGTGGCCGCCGACCCGCGGCTCGAACACGGTCTCCGCGATCGGCGCCGCGAGCAGGTTGTGTTCCGGCGGCTTGAAGTCACCGAAGCGCTCGGTGAACACGGTGAATGCCCGCTCGATCGGTGCTTGCACCACGATCTGGCGGTGCACCACGGGCGTTGTCGTCTCGGTCACGGGTTCTCCTCGCTCGGTTGTTCGGCGACGTCTCGGTAGCTGTCCAGCGCGCGGTTCCAGAAGGTGTCCAGCTGGTCGCGCAGTGCGGCCACGCCGGCGGGGTTGAGCCGGTAGACCCGCCGGGTGCCGGCCGCGTGATCGGTGACCAGGCCGGCCTCCTTGAGCACCTTGAGGTGCTGGGAGACGGCGGGACGGCTGATGGGCAGCTCGTCGGCGAGCTCGCCGACGGCCCGGGGCCGCTCGGCGAGGCAGGCGACGATGGCCCGGCGCGTGGGATCGCCGAGCGCGTTCCACCCGTCGTCGGATTGGTAAGTAGTCACGAACGGTAAGTTATGACTTACCATCTCTACCGTCAAGGCCCGAGCCACCACCTTCGCGTCGGCGCGCAGAAAAACTAGCCCTCGGCTACTAGATTTCCTGCGCCTCGTCGACTAACGTTCCTGGAGTCGAGAACGAAGGAACAAAGACGCAGACGAACCGCCCCCACGAGGCGAAGGGCCGGGGCCGAGCACCTTGCGGCCCCGGCCGCACCACCAGCAGGCCGGGCTGATGTTCGTTTCAGGGCTCGACCTGAGGCAACGCACAGATGATCAAGAACGCAGAGGAAAGGGAGGGCCGTACACCGTTGGATCGCCCGCCCCCTGGGCCGGCAGCGCCGGTCGGGCGGATTACCGCAGTTACTCCTCGATTGCGAGGTGGTCTCCGGTCACGCTTACGCGATCCCCGCACCCTCAGCCGTGGTCAACGGCCGGTGCGGAGAAGAATCATCGGCACACGTGCCGGTAGATGGTGTTTCAGACCCGTAACCCTGGGCCCCGGCGCTGTTGGCGCCGGGGCCCTCGACATGGAGGTGGCATGGCCCAACCCGACGACATGCTCGACGACGAGAACTATCCCGCCTACACGATGGGCCGCGCCGCGGAGATCGTCGGCGTCTCCCAGGACTTCCTCCGCCGGCTCGGCGACGCGAGGCTGATCGACCCGTTCCGCTCAGCCGGCGGGCACCGCCGATACTCCCGCTACCAGCTCCGCCTCGCGGCGCGAGCCAGGGAACTCTGCGACCAGGGCACCGACATGGCCGCCGCGTGCCGGATCATCATCCTCGAGGACCAGCTCGAAGAGGCGCTGCGCCAGAACGAGCGCTACCGCGCCGCCTCACAGCCCCCGCCGTAGCAGCCGGACCGGCCCTTGCGTCACTCCATGATCAGGGCCGGTTCCACCGGCACGGACTGCCCTTCCCGCACCTCCAGGACGGCCCGATCCCCCAGCGGCCACGCCAAGGTCGCCGTGGCTGTACGTTCGTAGCCCAGAAGAGGGCAGGTCTCGCCGGCGGCATAGGACTCCTCGACCAGGATGACGACGACCGCCCGCGCGGACTCGACCGCCTCCGCGAAATAGTCGGCACCACACGGCTCGGTCGCCGGACCACGGGCGCCGGTGAAGGTCACGGTCAATCGCGTGCCGCCCGGGGCACCCTTCGCCGCTGCGATGGACAGCCCCGGTGGCGGATTCGTGGCGTCCCAGGGCGGCGCGCTGATCTCGACAGCCGCGGACGGTGCGGCTGCCGCGGCGGCTTCGTCGTACCGGTCGAGGAGCTGAGCCGCATGCCGTCGCAGCTCACCGAGGGTCTGCCCGGGAGCCGGCGGCGACGCCCGGTCCGTGACGACGTCGGCGTCGCAGCCACCGGGCAGCACCGCGGCAAGAGCCGCCGCAGCTGCCGTCCCCCACCGCCACGCAGCCATCGCTCACCCCCGGCACATTCTGCACCACCGATAGCTGCACCACCGAAAGATCAGTATCTCGAAGCCGCGACCTCGCGCTCGCAGTCACCGGACGCGTCGAGGGCCGTGGCGACATCCTCGCTGTCGGCGATCTCGTCGCCTTCCATTTTGATCCCCTTGGCCTTGAGACACTTGGCCACGGCCCGCGCGAAGTCGCCTGCCCTCGGGTTGGCCGGGTCTTTCTCCCACTCGGGCAGCGGCAGGTACTTCTCCTCGCATTCCCGCAGCTCCGCGGCCTTCTTCCCACCGCCGGACGCACCTCTCGCGCGCGCGTCCTCCGCCTTCTTGGCGTCCACCCGGGTGTAACCGTGCTCCTCCAGGCACCTGTTGTACGGCACCCACAACGCCTTCTCATCCTCGGCGGTCATGTCGAACCGATACCGCGGCCGCGGTGAACCAGGCGACGCGCTCGCCGACGGCGCGGCACTGACCAACGACGCCACCTTCGCCCCGGAACCGTCGTCTTCGGCGGCATCACAGGCCGACAGAGCGGTGAGCGCAATCACGACGATCAACGCACGGGTTCCGCGCATGCTGATCCTCCCTCGTCAGCCGGGACGGTCCCGGCTGGTGCGGAAGTCAGCCTCGCTGCCGAACGTTCGGAAGTTGTCAGGTTCCCGGTGCCGAAAAACGGCGGCCACGCCGGCGGAGAGCCGGACGTGACCGCCGTTGACGACGTCAGCGCAGGTCAGACGTTGTAGTACATCTCGAACTCGTGGGGGGTCGGGCGGAGCCGGACCGGGTCGATCTCGTTGGCGCGCTTCCAGTCGATCCAGGTCGAGATCAGGTCCTCGGTGAAGACGCCGCCCGCGGTCAGGAACTCGTGGTCGCCCTCGAGGGAGTTGAGGACCGCGTCCAGCGAGCCCGGGACCTGCTTGACCGAGCCCCACTCCTCCGGCGGCAGGTCGTACAGGTCCTTGTCGATCGGGGCCGGGGGCTCGATCTTGTTCTTGATGCCGTCGAGGCCGGCCATCATCTGGGCCGAGAACGACAGGTACGGGTTCGACGACGGGTCCGGGACGCGGAACTCGACGCGCTTGGCCTTGGGGTTGCTGCCCGTGACCGGGATGCGGGTGCAGGCGGAGCGGTTGCGCTGCGAGTAGACCAGGTTGACCGGGGCCTCGTAGCCGGGCACCAGGCGCCGGTACGAGTTGACGGTCGGGTTGGTGAACGCGAGCAGCGACGGCGCGTGGTGCAGCAGGCCGCCGATGTACCAGCGGGCCGTGTCGGACAGGCCGGCGTAGCCGGTCTCGTCGTAGAACAGCGGCTCGCCGCCCAGCCAGAGGCTCTGGTGGGTGTGCATGCCCGAGCCGTTGTCGCCGAACAGCGGCTTCGGCATGAACGTGACGGTCTTGCCGTGCTCCCAGGCGGTGTTCTTGATGATGTACTTGAACATCTGCATCTGGTCGCCGGCGTGCAGCAGCGTCGAGAACTTGTAGTTGATCTCGGCCTGGCCCGCGGTGCCGACCTCGTGGTGCGAACGCTCGACGGTGAAGCCGACGTCGATGAGGCGGCGGACCATGGCGTCACGCAGGTCGGAGTAGTGGTCGAGCGGCGCGACCGGGAAGTAGCCGCCCTTGTACGCGGTCTTGTAGCCGCGGTTGCCGCCCTCCTCCTCCTTGCCGGAGTTCCAGGCGCCCTCGATGGAGTCGATGTAGTAGAACGACTCGTTCGCGGAGGTGGAGTGGCGGATCGAGTCGAAGATGTAGAACTCCGCCTCGGCGCCGAAGTACGCCGTGTCCGCGATGCCGCTGGACGCGAGGTAGGTCTCGGCCTTCTTCGCCACGTTGCGCGGGTCACGCGAGTACGGCTCGCGCGTGAACGGGTCGTGGATGAAGAAGTTGAGCGCCAGGGTCTTCTGGATGCGGAACGGGTCCACGAAGGCCGTGGTGACGTCCGGCAGCAGCATCATGTCGGACTCGTGGATGGCCTGGAACCCGCGGATCGAGGATCCGTCGAAGGCGAGGCCGTCGGTGACGACGCTGTCGTCGAACGATTCCACCGGCATGTTGAAGTGCTGCATCACGCCGGGAAGATCACAGAACCGTACGTCGACGAACTTGACATCCTCGTCTTTGAGGTATCGCAGGAGTTCCTCGGGATTGGCGAACACACGTCCTCCTGGCACAGATTTTGTACGCGGGGCGGCGCGGGCCGCCACGTGGCTAGGCTGGTCGCGACGCTATGGGCCGGCCGTTGCCCGGGCGTATCCCTATTGTTTCCGCCGTGTTACGGAGCCTGTGAGTCGCGTGACCTTCGGCGACCCTAGCGCCGGGCGGTCGCCGCCGGGGCCGCTTTCGACCGACTGGCACGTCCCGGGTGAGCCCCCGGGATGAGCCCGTGCACCGGCGATTACCCTGATCAACCGTGGCGACCCGCGCACTCGATCCGGCCCGTTTCGAACCCTCCGACTTCGGCCGGCGCTTCGCCGCGCTCATCATCGACTGGGCGCTGTGCCTGCTGGTGTCGAGCTTCTACGCGGATCCGCGGGTGGTGGCCTGGCCGCCGGTCGTCGTGCTGGTCTTCGTCAACGCGTTCTTCATCGGTCTGTTCGGACAGACGCCCGGCATGGCCCTCGCGCGCCTGCGTTGCGTGTCGGTGGCGGACGGCGGCGCGATCGGCATCCCGAAGGGCCTGCTGCGCGGCGTGCTGCTGGCGTTACTCGTACCGGCGGTCATCATGGACGCCGACCGCCGCGGTCTGCACGACCGCGCGGCCGGCTCCATCGTCGTCAAGCAGCCCCGGCCGGCGGCCGGGAGCTGATCAGAAAGAGCGGCCGGGAGCCCCCGTCCAGCCGGTCGGCGCCGCGTCGAGCGGGTACGCGAGCCAGGACCACGTGCCGTGCGCGTACCGTCCGATCCTGGTCGTGGTCTCGCCCTTGAGCGGCCGCTGGACCGCGACCCACACCGCGTCGCCGGACACGGCGATGCCTTCCAGGCCGTTGCTGGTGATCGTCGCCCGGATGTCGCCGGGCAGCGGGACCTCCTCCCGGACCCGGCCGGCGGCGTCGAGACGGACGAGCAGAGAGGGCTCGACCGCCGGCCAGTATCCGCCGTTCCGCAGCGCCGCGACGCCCTCCGCGTCGTAGCCGACCGGCTCGCCGTCCCTGGTCACCGTCAGCTCACGGGTGATGGTGGCCGGCCGGGTCGCGGTCTCGACGGTCAGGAGCCGGGTCGGGGTGTACGCGCTGTCGGTCACCGACACCAGCCGGGTCGGGTGCCGTTGGCGGTGGCGAAGAGGTCGTCGGAGATCCACGTGACACCGTCGGGCTCCCGCTTGACGGTGAGCGAACCGGAGGGGTCGATGCGGTCGTCGTCCTCGGTGTCCACGCCGGTGACGGTGACCGTACCGGCGCTGAAGTGCCGGACCACCCGGCGGTCACGCAGCGACACGACGGCGAGGTGGTTGTTCTCCTGGAGGCTGACCACCGCCTCGTCGCGGGAGTTGATGCTGACGTACTCCGGCTCGGGGTCGCCGGGCGCGATCTGGGCGAGCCCGGTCAGCGCCACCCGGCCGACCGTCCACGGCCGCCGGGGTGGCGGGGATGGCGGCGGCCGCCAGGACGATGAGCGCTGCCGGGCCGCGGAGTGCTGTGTGCATGGTCCCTGCCTACGGGGCTCCGCGGTCGCTCAGGTGGACACCGGGGAAACACCCGGTTTCTCGACCTTGCCGATCCCCTGCTCCCGGGGTGCCGGCGGCGCAACCTCCCGTACGGCGGGCAGCCACACCAGCAACGCGATGCCGAACAGCACGTAGAGGTTCGCGCCGATCACGGCGAGCGGCGGTTTGGGGCCGCGTTCGTACAGGAAGGTGATGTGGGCGCTGAGCAGCGTGTACGTGGCGACGCCGAGGTAGAGCACCCGCCGGTTGGTCCGGGCGACCTCCACGCAGCGGACCAGGGCGGGCAGCAGCCAGACCCAGTGGTGCACCCAGGTCACCGGGCTGATCAGGCAACCGACCATCCCGGTGAGTGCCAGCCCGCCGAGCGCGTCCGCCCGCCGCACGCGCCACGCCCAGAGCGCGAGAGCGGCCAGCACGCACAGCACCCACACCTTCGACTCCCACGCGTCCACCGGCAGCCGGGCCAGCATGCCGCGCAGCGACTGGTTGGAGACGTACTCGAGGTTGCCGACCCGGTTGGTGTCCCACAGCGCGGCGGTCCAGAACTCACGCGAGGCGTCGGGCCAGAGCGCGGCGGCCGCCAGGGTGGTCGCCGCGACCGCCCCGGCCGCGGCACCGGCGGCGCGCCAGCGGCGGGTCACCAGCAGGTAGAGGATGAAGACGCCGGGTGTCAGCTTGATCGCGGTGGCCACGCCGATGCCGATGCCGGCCCAGCGCCGTCCGCGGGCCACGCCGAACAGGACGTCGCCGGCGACGAGGGCGAGCAGCAGCAGGTTGACCTGGCCGAAGCCGAACGTCTCGCGGACCGGTTCGAAGATCAGCGCCAGGCAGGACGCGACGGCGACCGCGTACCAGGGGGTCCAGCCCTCGCGGCGGATCATCGGCGCGATCAGCCACCGGGTCACCACGACCGTGACGATCACGGTCGCGATCGACGCCAGCGTGGCGATGGCCCAGAGCGGCAGGTATGCCATCGGCGCCATCAGGAGGGCGGCGAACGGCGGGTACGTGAACCCGTACGGCGAGCCGCGCTTGAGGTAGTCGTACACCATGCCGCCGTCACGGAACCAGTAGCGCACTGCCCCGGCGTAGACGGCGGAGTCGAAGTAGTAGTGCAGGATCGCCGCCCACACGAGCGCGCCGGCGGCGACGGCCCCCAGCGCGGCGAGGGTCATGATCCGGCGGTTCACGCGACCACCCTACGGGCGCGATGCCTGCGCACAGTCACGACGAGCAGCGTCACGAGGGCGGCCGTGACGACGAGGGCGCCCGGGATGCGCGTGTAGAGCGCCCAGTTGTACCCGGCCGGCGTGGTCAGCGTCGCGGCGAACGCGCACAGGCCGAGCAGCCATCGGTTCTCCACGCGGGTGGCGGCGAGCACGGCGAGCGGCCAGGTCGCGTACCAGGGATGGAAGACCGGGGCGCAGAGGACGGTGGCCGCCAGCGCAAGGCCGGCATGGTCGAGGGCGGCACCGTGCCGCCACGCCCGCCACCACAGCGCCACGAGCAGGACGGCCAGGAACAACACCCCGAGAAACCGCGTCACGGGTACGGCGTGCAGCCCCGTACCGAACTCGATCGCGAGCCCGACCGCCGTCGACGGTGACCCCCACGTCACGCTGTCACCGCTGCGCAGCAGCCCGGCGACCCAGCCGGCGCCGCGCCCGGAGGCGATCGCCAGAGCGGCCGTGGACAGCAGCAACCCGCCGCCGATCGCCGCGGCCGGACGCCACAGGTCCCGCAGCGCGCGGCGGTCGGCGGGAAGAAGGCGCGACGCGGGAGCCGGCTGGGTCGCCCGGCGGGTGAGCGGCAGCGCGGCGAGAACGGCGAACGGGACCACGACGATCGCGGTGGCCTTGACGCCGACCGCGAGGCCCAGGACCGCTCCCGCGGCGGCCAGGCGCACCGGGGAGGCGCCGGTGACCGCCAGCGCGAGACCGCAGACGATGAGCCCCACCATCAGGGCGTCGTTGTGCGTGCCGGACACCAGGTGGACCAGCACGATCGGGCAGGCCAGCACCATCCACGTCGCGCGGGCGGGGTCGATGCCGCAACGGCGGGCCAGCGCGGGCACCCCCACCGCGATCAGCGCCACCCCGGCCACGGCCACGACCCGGAGCCCGGCGATCACCCCGGCGAGCGAGTCGCCGGCGAGCGCGACCACCCGGGCGGCGATCAGCAGGAAGAGCGGGCCGTACGGGGCCGGCGAGTCCAGCCACGACGACGCGACCGAGCTCACCCAGGGGCAGCCGAACTCGGCGACCCCGGTGGCGTACGGGTCTCCCCCGGCGTACTGGACGTAGCCCTGGCACGCGTACGAGTAGACGTCCGCGCTGCCCAGCGGCAGGAACGGCAGCACCGGCAGGAACCACAGCCCCGCCGTGACCAGCGCCCACCGCGTCGAGGGCACCACGTGCCGGCCGAACCACCACGCCGTGATCAGCACCGCCGTGCCGAGCACCCACAGGATCGGCAGCGCGACGCCGCGCTGGCCGCTGAGCAGGGTCAGCGGGTTGATGCTGGGCACCCGTGCGAAGCCGGAGCCGCCCAGCCAGGCCGTGCCCGCCGTGGCGGCGCTGCCCGCCAGACCACCCCAGCGGACGAGCCGAGGGGTCAGTCGCACGCGGGCACCTCCGCGGCGGGCACGGGTGAGCGCAGCCACCGCCACGAGTGCCGGGCCACCCAGACGACTCCCGCCGTGACCAGGAACGCGAACGGGACCTGCAGCGGTTTCCAGGCGCCGTCGCCGTCCGGCAGGATCAGGAACATCGAGGCCACGATGGTGACCTCGAGCCAGCGCAGGCCGACCGTGGTGACGGCAAGCAGCGTCAGCGGCCAGAACAGATACCAGGGCTGGGTGATCGGCGCGAGGAAGATGACCGCCAGGCACGCGAGGCCGGCCCCGTGCAGCGGGTCGGAGCGGCGGAACCGCCACCAGATCACCACGAGCGCCACGAGCAGCACGACGAGGGCGGCCGTCCGCAGCGCGGGCACGACGTCGTAGCCGGCGCCGAACCACTTCCCGGCCGCGTTGACGGCGATGCCGACCGCGGTGGGCGGGGACGTCCAGCTGCGCGACTCACCCGCGCCGGACAGCGCGACCGCCCAGCCGAACCCGAGCCCCGAGACGACGGACAGGACCGCCAGCAGCGCGACCGCTCCCCCGACGACGGCGCCACCGCGGCGCAGGAACCGCAGCAGCCCCTCACGGGTCAGCTCCAGGCCGCCGGCGGCGAGCAGGGCCGCGAACGGCAGGACCACCCCGACCGTCGTCTTGACCGCGACGGCCGCGCCGACCAGCGCGCCCCCGGCGATCAGCGCGGGCATGGGCCGGCGGCCGGCCACCAGCGCCAGACCGGCCGCGAGCAGCGCCATCGTCAGCGT
This sequence comes from Actinoplanes sp. NPDC049316, assembly GCF_040677315.1. Taxonomy (NCBI): domain Bacteria; kingdom Bacillati; phylum Actinomycetota; class Actinomycetes; order Micromonosporales; family Micromonosporaceae; genus Actinoplanes; species Actinoplanes sp. NPDC049316. The sequence goes on from NZ_JBFAQM010000009.1 coordinate 169,581, forward strand.
GTCGTTGTGGCCGCCGCCGACGAAGTGCACCGGTACGAGCGGACAGCACAGCACCAGCCACAGCGCCTTCTCCGGCGCCACGCCCCGGCGGCGGGCCAGCGCCGGGACGGCTGCCGCGAGGGCGCCCACGGCGAGGACGGCGTACACCCGGAAGATGCCGAGGGCCACGGCCTGCGAGCCGAACGACGCGGCGAAGCCGGTCAGCAGGATCCACAGCGGCCCGTACGGGGTGGGCGTGTCGCGCCACACCAGGGACACCGAGTCGAGCCACGGGCAGGGCTGCGCCGCGATCCCCACCTGCGAGGGGTTGAAGCCGGCGTCGAACAGGGCGCCCTGGCAGGCGTACGCGTACATGTCGCGGCTGGCCAGCGGCGGCACGGCCAGCAGCGGCACGATCCACAGCGCCGCGGTGACCACGATCCAGCGGCGGGACAGCTCGAGGCGGCGGCCGTACCACCAGGCGGCGCACAACGCGGTCAGCCCGGCGAGCCACAGCAGCATGATCAGCACGCCGTTCGGGCCGCGCAGAATGCTGACGACCGACACGCCCTGCCGGATCCACGGGGGCGCGCCGAACAGCACCGCGTCGGCCGCGCAGCACACCGCGCCGAAGAACCCCAGCCACCGCACGCCGGCCGGCCGGCCGAGCCACAAGCGCAGTGCCGCCGCGCCGGCCTGCCAGGGGCGCGCCCCGGTGTCGGCGGCAGGTCCGGTCACGGGTTCGCCCGCAGGATCGGCACACCCTCGACGGTCGTCTCGGGGTGGTAGTACGCGGCCAGGTCCGCGGCGATCCCGCCGCTCGGGTCGACCGCGGCCGGCGGGGTGTCGAGGACGACGAGCACGGGCCGCTGCGGCGACGCGAGCATCGCGCGCAGCCGCGGCAGCGCGTCCGGGATCTTGTCGATCGGTTTACCCCACAGGTACGGATAGGAGGCCTCGCGGTCGGCCGCGAAGTACAGGTACGCCTCGGACTCCAGGACGTAGATGCGGTCGTCCGGGCCGGTCGAAGCCCTGATCACGGCCGCGATCCGGTCGTCGCGGGCCGCGAGCGCATCGTACGGGATCGTGTCCGCCCGGCCGCCCGGCGACATGGGTACGAGCGCCGCCAGCCACACCAGCGTCGGCACCGTCGCGACGGCGGCCAGCGCCCACCGCCGCCACCCCGCGCGCACCCCGATCACCGCGACGGCGGCGAGCACGACGAGGGCCGGCAACGGCTGGACGAAGTAGTGCGGCCAGTACGAGCCACCGAGGTTGATGCCGATGAACCCGGCGAACAACCACACGCCGAGCAGCCGGCGCGCGCCGCGGTCCAGCACTCTCCACCCGAGCAGGGACACGAGCAGGACGGGAACCACGCCGAGCGCGATGTCGCCCGCCTGCCGGCCCAGATCCGTCCAGCGGGTCGACGCGTTCGAGCCCGATCCGCCGAGCGCCGACAACTGATACCCGACGAGCGCCGTCCAGTATGCCGACCAGCCGACCGCCAGCCCGTGCAGCGCGGAGGCGAGCAGCGGGAGCGCGACACCGGCCAGGAACACCGGCACCGGTTTACCGCGCCGGGCGAGGACGAGGACGAGCAGCCCGACGAGGACACCGTCGATGCCGGACTGCTTCATGGTCAGTGCGACGCCCGCGAGCACCCCGGCCCCGGCGAGCCACCACAGCGATCGTCCCCTCCGCCACCACAGCACGGCGAGCGCGATCGAGACGGTCGACGGGACGCTCGCGAGCAGCTCGCCGTTGAGCGTCATGCCCTCCAGGTGCGGGGCCACGCCGACCACCGCGTACAGCCAGGCGGCCACGACACCGGCGGCCCGCCCGGCCAGCCCCCACCCGATCGCGGCCACGGCCACGGTGAGGATCGCGCCGGCCAGGACCACGCCGAGCCGGATGGCCCAGCCGGACTCGTCGATCGCCAGCAGCGCCCGGTAGGTCAGCAGCAACCCCTGCGGCCGGTCGAGCCACACGTCGCTGTAGAGAAGGTCACCGCGCGCCCACTGCCGGGCCACGTACGCGTAGCCGCCCTCGTCGGTGGAGAGCCCGGTGAACAGGAACGGCACACGCAGCAGCACCGCGACCACGACGGCGGCCGCGATCGGCGCGGCGGCCGCCCGCAGCCCGGCGCGCGGCGGCGGCCGGTCCAGGACGGCGCTCACGACGGACACCGGCGCCGCGGGCCCGTGCCGGCGGGGCGCTCACGCATCGAGGACGCGCTCCATCGCCGCCCGCGACCGCCGGGTGATGCGCAGGTAGCGGTCCACGAACTCGCCCGGGTCGCCGCCGCCGAGCAGCTGCACCACCCCGGCCAGCTCGACGCCGTGCCGGGGCAGCTGATCGGTGGGGCGGCCGCGGACCAGGGTCAGCGCGTTGCGGACCTGCGCGGCCAGGGTCCAGCCGGCGGTCATCGCGGCCGCGTCCACCTTGTCGATCAGCTTCCCCTCCAGCTCCGCCGACAGCGCCTCGAGGGTACGGGTGCGGCGCAGCCCCGGCAGGGCGTACGCGTGCCGCAACTGCAGCAGCTGCACGGCCCATTCGACGTCGGCGAGCCCGCCGCGGCCCAGCTTCGCGTGCGTGTTCGGGTCGGCGCCGCGCGGCATCCGTTCGGTCTCCACGCGCGCCTTGATCCGCCGGATCTCGGTGACCTGTTCGCGGGTCAGGCCGCCGCCGGGATAGCGCATGCCGTCGGCGAGCCGTTCGAACTCGCGGCCCAGGTCCTCGTCGCCGCAGACGAACCGGGCGCGCAGCAGCGCCTGCGACTCCCACACCTTGGACCAGCGGGCGTAATACTGCGCGTACGCGTTCAGGCTGCGTACCAGCGGACCCTGCCGGCCCTCGGGGCGCAGATCGGCGTCCACACCGAGCGGCGGGTCGGGTGCCGGAGCGCCGAGCGTGCGGCGCATCTCCTCGGCGATGGCCTGCGCGGCCGCGCTGGCTTGGCTCTCGGGGGCGCCCTCCGGCGGGGCGTAGACGAAGAGCACGTCCGCGTCGGACGGGTAACTCATCTCGTAGCCGCCGAGCCGGCCCATGCCGATCACCGCGAACCGCAGCCCCTCGGGGCCCGGGTGGACGCGCCGGGCGGCGTGCAGCGCGGCGCCCAGCGTGGCGTCGGCGACGTCGGAGAGCGCGATGCCGATGGCGTGCACGTCGAGCGGGTTGGCGGGGGCCAGGTCGCCGCCCCGGCTCAGGATGTCGGCGCAGGCCAGCCGGAACAGCTCCCGCCGGCGCAGCGCGCGGACCGCGGCGATGGCCGGGCCCGGGTCGGTCGCGCCGTCGCGCAGGTGCCGGTCGGCGGCGGCCACGAACCCCTCGCGGAGCACCTCGCGCGGGCGGGGTTGCAGCTCGGCGTCGTTGGCCAGCAGGCGCAGCGCCTCCGGGTCGCGGATGAGCAGGTCGGTCGCGTACCGGGAGAGGCCGATGACGCGGGCGAGCCGGCGCGCGACCGGGCCGCCGTCGCGCAGCAGCCGCAGATACCAGGGCGTGCTGCCGAGCTTGTCGGAGACCTGCCGGTAGTTGAGCAACCCCCGGTCCGGCTCGGGCGCGTCGGCGAAGTCCTGCAGCAGCATCGGCAGCAGCGTGCGCTGGATCGCCGCGGTGCGGCTCACGCCGCCGGTCAGGGCCTGCAGGTGCCGCAGCGCGCCGGCGGGATCCGCGAAGCCGAGGATCTCCAGGCGGCGCCCGGCCGACTCGGTGGTCATCCGCAGCGCCTCGGCCGGCACCCGGGCGACCGCCTCGAGCAGCGGCTGATACAGCAGCTTGACGTGCAGGCGGCGCACCTGCGCGGCGTGGCTCACCCAGTCGGAGCGGAACGCCTCGACCGCGTCGCGCCCGTTGAGCGCCTTGTAGCCGAGGGCCGCGGCGAGCCAGCGCAACGCCTGCGGATCGTCGGGCACGGTGTGCGTCCGGCGCAGGTTCTGCAACTGCAGCCGGTGCTCGACCGTACGCAGGAAGCGATACCCCCGCAGCAGCGTCTCGCCGTCCTCGCGGCCCACGTACCCGCCGGCGACCAGGGCCCGCAGCGCCGGCAGCGTGCCGGGCTCCCGCAGGCTCTCGTCGACGCGGCCGTGCACGAGCTGGAGCAGCTGCACCGCGAACTCGATGTCGCGCAGGCCGCCGGGCCCCCGCTTGATCTCGCGGTCGACCTCCTTGGCCGGGACGTTCTCGATGATCTTGCGACGCATGTCCCGGACGTCGTCGACGGCCTCGGGGCGCTCGGCGGCGTGCCACACCAGCGGCGCGAGGTCGTCGATCCACTCCTGGGCGAGGGCCAGGTCGCCGGCCGCCGGGCGCGCCTTGAGCAGCGCCTGGAACTCCCACGTGCGAGCCCAGCGGCGGTAATACGCCTGGTGGCTGGCCAGCGTGCGGACCAGCGGGCCGCGGTTGCCCTCGGGACGCAGCGCGGCGTCGACCGGCCAGGCCACCTGCCCGCAGATCTCGATGAGCCGGGCCGCGACCGTGGTGCCCGCGCTGAGGTCCTCGTCGCCGGCCGCCACGAAGATGACGTCCACGTCGGACACGTAGTTGAGCTCGTTGCCGCCGCACTTGCCCATGGCCACCACGGCGAGGCGCGGCTCGTTGGTCTTCTGCGGCAGCTCCCCGGCGGCGATCGCGTACGCGGCGCACAACGTCTCGTCGGCCAGCCGGGACAGCGCCGCCATGGTGGGCTCCAGGCCCCGGCCACCGGTCAGATCGGCCGCCACGATGCGCAAGAGCGCCGTCCGGTACGCCGTGCGCAGCGCCGGAACGGTCGGTGCCCCCTCCCCGGTCGAGTCGCCGAACTCCAGACGCCCCTCGGCGCTGGGCGGCATGCCGGTCTTGGCGGTGGCGAGCACCCGCCATTGGTCGGGGTTGGCGACGAGGTGGTCGCCCAGCGCGCTGGAGGCGCCCAGCACGGCGATGAGCCGTCGCCGCAGCCCCCCGTCGTCGGCCAGGGCCGCCACGATCGCGTCGGCGGCGGGGCTCGCCGCGATCTCCTCGCCCGGCCCGGTGACCGGGCCGCCGTTGCCCCGCAGCGCGGCCCGCGCCGCCGCGTCGACCATCCGGTGCAGCTGGCGCAGCGCCAGGTTGGGGTCGGCCGCCCGGGACAGCGCCTGGATCAGCTCGGATGCGGGCGCGTCGACGGGCTCCTGCGCCTCGGTGTCCCACAGTCGCAGGCCGCCCGGCCCGAGCAGATCGGCCACACGCGCGCCGTCGTCGGCGAAGCCGTACCGGGCGAGCCGGCTGGGCCTGGTCATCTCACTGTCCCAGCAGCGGCAGCGTGCGCGGGGTGCCGGGGGCGGGGATGTCGGCGCCGGCCAGCTCGCCGCGGGCCAGCGCGGCGAACCGGGCGGTGAACGGCTGCCAGACCTCCTCGACGTCGGCGAGCACCTCGGCGGTCGCGGCGACGACCACGTCGGGGTCGTAGCCCAGCTCCTCGAGGACGTCCGCGTCCGACCGGGCCCACGCCGCGATCATGTCGGTGTCGCACTCGATGTGGAACTGCAGGCCCCAGGCCCGGTCGCCGATGCGGAACGCCTGGTGCGGGTAGCGGGTCGAGGCGGCCAGCAGCACGGCGCCGACGGGCAGCTCGGTGATCTCGTCGGCGTGCCACTGGACCACGTCGGGCAGCAGCGGCACGAACTTGAACAGCGGGTCGCCGTCGGCGGCGTCGCGGCGCCCCACCAGGCCCGGACCGATCTCCGGACCGGACGTGCTGCGCTCCACCAGGCCGCCGTGGGCCTGCGCGAGCAACTGCGCGCCGAGGCACACGCCGAGCGTCGGCACGTGGTGCCGCACCGCCTTGCGCAGCAGCCCCTCGAGCTGCGGGAACCAGGGCGCGCCGGGCTGCCCCTGGCCGTCCGGGAAGGCGCTCTGGTCGCCGCCCAGCACGACCAGGCCCAGGAAGCCGTCCAGGCTCTCCGGGAGCGGCTCGCCGGCGTGCGGCCGCACGACCGTCAGCTCGAGCCCCGCCTCGGCGAGCCAGTCGCCGAGCCGGCGCAGATCGTCCGACGGGTCGTTCTCGATCACCAGTGCTGTACCCACCCGTCGAGGCTATCGGGTGGGACCGACACAAACCCCGCCCGCACCCCGTTCACGCGACGCGCGGCACGCTCCACCGGGCCACGACCTCGTAGCCCTCCGTCTCGCCGGTCTCGGCGAACCCCAGCGAGAGGTAGAGCGCCCGCGCGGCCGCGTTGCGCGGCGAGTAACTGAGGGCGACGTTCGGCGTGCCCTCCTCAGCGGCGAGCCGGTCACGCAACGCGAGCACCAGCGCCCGGCCGATGCCCTGCCGCTGCCACGCCCGGTCCACGACGACCCCGCCGATCCACCGGCTGCGGTCGTCGTCCACGGCCCACATGCAGAACGCCGCGACCTGCCCGTCGACGGTGACCGCCAGCGGGTGCCACAGGCCGCCGTAGTGGCACAGGCAGAGGTAGTACGTGACCTCGCTGACGAATTCACGCTGCTCCGGCCGTACGGTCAGCGCGGCGCAGGCCCGCCAGTCGTCCGCGGTGACCGGCTCCAGATCGATCTGCACGGCGCCGGCGGCGTCAGGCGATGCAGGCGCAGACGATCAGGGCGGCGCCGAAGTGCGAGGCCGCGCTGACCAGCGCCCCCGGGTGCCGGTCCGGCGTGCAGATGACCTCGCCCAGCTTGCCCGGCGTCATCCAGTCGAGCACCAGGAACGCCAGGGCCATCACCGCGATGCCGAGCACGCCGAAGATCGCCGTGGAGGCCAGCCCCTCGCCGAAGTTCTCGTAGCTGGTGAAGATGGCCGTGAACACGATCGCCGCGATGCCGAGCTGGTTCGAGGCCAGGAGCAGGGCGGCGTTCGGGTTCCGGTCCACCCAGATCAGGTCACGCAGCTTGCCCGGGGTCAGCAGATCGACGAGCACGAAGCCCAGGGCCATCAGCCCGATGCCGACCGCGCCGAACACGATGCTGCGTCCGGCGCCCTCCAGCAGATTCTCCAGCACGGTGTCTCCCTCGCGATGACGTCAGAGGCACCGTATCGGACCAGCACAGGCGGGTGATCCACCGCCCGGCCGAAAGATCAGAGTGTCCCGAGGTAGCGCTGCCGCTCGTACGGGGTGACCTCGCGCCGGTACTGCTCCCATTCCTGCCGCTTGTTGCGCAGGAAGAAGTCGAAGACGTGCTCGCCGAGCACCTCCGGGATCAGCTCCGACTTGGCCATCACGTCGATCGCCTCGGCCAGGTTCTCCGGCAGCGAGTCGTACCCCATGGCCTTGCGCTCCTGCGGCGACAGCGCGAGCACGTCGTCCTCGGCGCCCGGGGGCAGCTCGTACCCCTCCTCGATGCCCTTGAGACCGGCGCCGAGCAGCACTGCGAAAGCGAGGTACGGGTTGGTGGCCGAGTCGATCGAGCGCACCTCGACGCGGGCCGAGTTGGGCTTGCCGAACGCGGGCACCCGGACCAGCGCGGAGCGGTTCAGGTGACCCCAGCTGACGAACGCCGGCGACTCGGTGATGCGGTCCGGCAGCTGCAGCGGGAAGAGCCGCTTGTACGAGTTGACCCACTGGTTCGTGACGGCCGTGTACTCCCGGGCGTGCACGAGCAGGCCGGCGATGAACGCGCGGGCGGTCTTGGACAGCTTGAGCGGGTCCTCGGCGTCGTGGAACGCGTTGCTCTCGCCCTCGAACAGCGACAGGTGCGTGTGCATGCCGCTGCCCGGCTGGTCGGTGTACGGCTTCGGCATGAAGGTCGCGCGTACGCCCTGCGACAGCGCCACCTCCTTGACCACGTGCCGGAACGTCATGATGTTGTCGGCGGTGGTGAGCGCGTCCGCGTACCGCAGGTCGATCTCCTGCTGGCCGGGGGCGACCTCGTGGTGGCTGAACTCGACCGAGATGCCGATGCGCTCCAGCGCGAGCACGGCCTGGCGGCGGAAGTCGCGCGCCACCGAGTGCGTGGTGTGGTCGAAGTAGCCGCCGCCGTCGACCGGGATCGGCACCGAGCCGTCCAGCGGGCTGTCCTGCACCAGGAAGAACTCGACCTCGGGGTGCGTGTAGAAGGTGAAGCCCTTCTCGGCCGCCTTGGCGAGCATGCGGCGCAGCACGTGGCGCGGGTCGGCCCAGGCGGCGCTGCCGTCGGGCAGCAGGATGTCGCAGAACATCCGGGCGCTCTCGCCGCTGGCGCCGCCCTCGAACGGGAAGACCTGGAACGTGGTGGGGTCGGGCATGGCGACCATGTCGGACTCGGAGACCCGGGCGAAGCCCTCGATGGCCGAGCCGTCGATGCCGATGCCCTCCTCGAACGCGGACTCGAGCTCGGCGGGCGCGACCGACACGCTCTTCAGGGTGCCCAGCACGTCGGTGAACCAGAGGCGGACAAAACGGATGTCGCGCTCTTCGAGCGTCCGGAGCACGAACTCCTGCTGTCGGTCCACGTCAACCCCTCGTACTCGCCCGGCGGCCAGTCTCCCCTTGTTCCGTTACGCCGAGATTACGCTGACCATGAGGGACCGGTGGCAGGGGACACCGACATGGGATGGCCCCACCTGGGCAAGAATAGTGACATGCCCTCGTTGCGCATCGCCCTCGCCCAGGTGAACTCGACCGTCGGGGACGTCCCCGGCAACGCCGCCGCGGTCCGTCGCTGGACCCGCCGGGCCGCCGACGCCGGCGCCCAGCTCGTCGCGTTCCCCGAGATGATGCTGACCGGCTATCCCATCGAGGACCTGGTCTTCCGCGACTCCTTCGTCACGGCGTCCCAGCACGCGCTGCGGCAGCTGGCCACCGACCTCGCCGCGGACGGCCTCGGCGACGTGGCGGTGATCGTCGGGTACGTGGACGCCGACGGCCCCGCGCCCACCAGCGCCGGCGCGGTGCCCGGCAGCGGCCGCCGGGACGCCTCCGCGCTGCTGATCGGCGGCGAGGTGGCGGCCACGTACTACAAGCACCACCTGCCCAACTACGGCGTCTTCGACGAGAACCGCTACTTCGAGCCGGGCACCTCGCTGACCGTGGTGCGGTTCGGCGACGTCGACGTCGCGCTCACCGTCTGCGAGGACCTGTGGCAGGCGGGCGGCCCGTTCGCCGCCGCGCGCCGGGCCGGCGTCGGGCTCGTCGTCACGATCAACGCCTCGCCGTACGAGCTCGACAAGGACGACGTCCGGCTGCCGCTGGTCAAGCGCCGGGCCGCCGAGGCGGGCGCGACCGTGGCGTACGTGAACCTCGTCGGCGGCCAGGACGAGCTGGTCTTCGACGGCGACTCGATGATCGTCACCGCCGCCGGCGAGCTGCTCACCCGGGCGGGGCAGTTCACCGAGGAGCTGCTCGTGCACGACGTGGAGGTCGACTCCGCACCGGCCGGCGCGGTCGCCGCACCCGTACCGCCGCCGTCCTCGGAATCGCCGCACGGCGAGGACCGGGGCGACGACGACATGACGATCGAACGCGTACGCCTCACCGCCACGCCCCGGCCGCTCAGCGACGGGCCGGCGGTCGGCGGCATCGCGGAGCGGGTGAACGACGAGGCGGAGATCTGGTCCGCGCTGACCCTGGGCCTGCGCGACTACGTGGAGAAGAACGGCTTCCGCTCGGTCGTGCTGGGCCTGTCCGGCGGCATCGACTCGGCGGTCGTGGCGGCGATCGCCGTGGACGCCCTCGGCCCGCAGCGCGTCGTCGGCGTCTCCATGCCCAGCGGATACTCGTCCACGCACTCCCGCGACGACGCCGCCGACCTGGCCAAGCGCACCGGCCTGGACTACCGCAGCGAGCCGATCCAGCCGATGGTCGACGCGTTCCTGGCCAACCTGTCGCTCTCCGGGCTCGCGGTCGAGAACCTGCAGGCCCGAGTCCGCGGCGTCATCCTCATGGCGCTGTCGAACCAGGAGGGCCACCTCGTGCTCACCACGGGCAACAAGAGCGAGCTCGCGGTCGGCTACTCGACGCTGTACGGCGACTCGGTCGGCGGCTTCAACCCGCTCAAGGACGTGCCCAAGACGATGGTGTGGCGCCTGGCCAAGTGGCGCAACGAGGACGCGGCCCGCCGCGGCGGCGAGCCGCCCATCCCGGAGAACTCCATCACCAAGCCGCCCTCGGCGGAGCTGCGGCCGGGCCAGGTCGACACCGACTCGCTGCCGGACTACGAGATCCTCGACGCGATCCTGTCCGGGTACATCGACGGCGACCTGGGCCGCGACGACCTCGTCGCCGCCGGCCACGACGCCGCGCTCGTCGACCGGGTGCTGCGCATGGTCGACATCGCCGAGTACAAGCGCCGCCAGTCCGCGCCGGGCACGAAGATCTCCATCAAGGCGTTCGGCCGCGACCGCCGCCTGCCCATCACCAACCGGTTCCGCGAGGGCGCGTGAGGCTCGTGTGACCGGCTCCACTCACCTCTGACCGCAAGCCCGCCCCGGGTGCGACGATGCGAATCAGACCCGGGGACCGCACACCGCGGCCTCGAGGGAAGGAGACGACGATGTCCGAGACACCCGCCGAGGTGCCCACCCTGTACGGCGGCCCGCCCACGCGCCGCGTCCGCACCCGCGACCTGCTCGCGGCCAAGGAACGCGGCGACCGCTGGGCGATGCTGACCTCGTACGACCAGTACACCGCCGCGCTGTTCGACCGTTCCGGCATCCCGGTGCTGCTGGTCGGCGACTCCGCGGCCAACAACGTCTTCGGGTACGAGACGACGCTGCCCGTCACCGCCGACGAGCTGCTGCCCCTCGTCCGCGCGGTCGTCCGCGCCACGAGCACCGCGCTCATCGTGGCCGACCTGCCCTTCGGCTCGTACGAGGAGGGCCCGGTGCAGGGCCTGCGCACCGCGGTCCGGTTCATGAAGGAGGGCGGCGCGCACGCCGTGAAGCTGGAGGGCGGCCGTCGCGTCGCCGAGCAGATCCGGGCCATCACGGGCGCCGGCATCCCGGTGATGGCGCACATCGGCTTCACCCCGCAGAGCGAGCACGCCATCGGCGGCTACCGGGTGCAGGGCCGGGGCAGCGCCGCCGAGGAGGTCATCGCCGACGCCCGCGCGGTCGCCGAGGCCGGCGCCTTCGCGGTGGTCCTCGAGATGGTGCCCGGCGAGGTCGCCAAGCAGATCACCAAGGAGCTGCCGATCCCGACCGTCGGCATCGGCGCGGGCCCGGACACCGACGCCCAGGTGCTGGTCTGGCAGGACATGGCCGGGCTGCGCGAGGGCAAGGCGCCGCGCTTCGTCAAGCGGTACGCCGACCTCGCCGGCGTGCTGGGCGACGCGGCCCGGCGCTACGCCGACGAGGTGCGCAACGGCGAGTTCCCGACCGCGGAGCACACCTTCTAGATCCAGGGCGGCCCCGGGCAAGATCAACCATCGTGGCAGACTTCGTCCTGAGGAGGTGCCACATGTCCGTTCCTGCCCGGGTCAGCCTCGCCACCCTCGGCGTGGCCGACGTCGTCCGCGCGACCGAGTTCTACGGGTCGCTCGGATGGCGGTTGTCGCCCGCCTCGGTGCCCGGGGTGGTGAGCTTCTTCCACACCGCCGGCGGGCTGCTCTCGCTGGTCGCCACGGAGGACATGTCGGCCGACGCGGGCCTGCCGGCGCGGCCCGCCCCGCCCAACCCGGCCACGGACTTCCGCGGCACGATGCTGGCGATCAACGTGGACTCCCCGGCCGCCGTCGACGAGGCGCTGCGCACGGTCGTGCAGGCCGGCGCGACCCTGGTGAAGGCGGGCAGCCCGGCGGAGTGGGGCGGCTACCTCGGCTACTTCACCGACCCCGACGGGCACCTGTGGGAGATCACCCACAACCCCGATTGGCCGCTGGACGCCGCGGGCGTCCCCCAACTGCCTTAGGGCCGCTCGAAGCGTACGGTCCGGGTCTTCGGGTCGGCCTCGGCCAGGCGTACGGGGATCCGCTCGCCCAGCGGCAGCTCCCCCACGCAGCGGGCCTGCACGGCCGGCTCGTCGATCGCCACGGTCCCGCCGGCCGGCCGCGGCTTCGCGCCGGGCTCCGCCGGGTCGTCGACGTCCAGCACGCCGGCCTCGAACGTCTCCCCCACCCGATGCGCGAGCAGCACCGCCTCGGCCAGCGAGACGGCGCCCCGGTCCGCGGCGGAGGCCACCCGGTCGGTCGTGGCCATCGCCTTCGGCAGCCGCGGCAGGGCCTCACGGACCCAGCCGGGAACCTCGCGCCCCTCGTACAGGGCGAGGCACGCCTCGGTGGCGTACCGGTCGGCGAGGCGGCGCAGCGGCGCGGTGACGTGCGCGTACGGCGCCCCGACCCCGCCGTGCCGGGTCTGCTCCGGCGCCTGCCCGTCGAACGCCGTGTACGCCGCCCCGCGCAGCAACTCGGCCGCCTGCATGAGGAACGCGGCCCCCCGCGGCCCGGCCGGATCCACCGAGGCGACAACCGCACCGACCGACGCACCGTCCGGCCACGTCACGTCCAGCGACGCCGCGGCGGCCCGCAACTTCACGACGGCCTCCGGCCGCGGCGCCGGCATCGTGCGGAGCAGACCCACCTCGCCGCCGAGCATCAGCGTCGCCGCGGCCATACCGGTGAGCAGCGAGATCTGTGCGTTGTGCTCCTCGACGGGCAGCGGGGCCCGCAGCATCAGGCGCCAGCCGTCGCCGTCGGGCTCGACCTCCTGCTCGGGCAGCGGCAGGTTCACGGCGCCGCGATCGGCTGCCCGGGCCGCCAGCAACGTCCCGATCTCGGGCAGCAGGGCGATCGCCTCCGCCGCGGTTCCGGCGTCGACGGCCTGCTGCAGCCCGGCATAGTCCAGTTTGGCGCGGCTGCGTACGCGGGCCCGCTCCAGCGCGATCGCAGCGATGGCGCCGTCCGAGTCCAGGTCGATGGTCCACATGACGGCCGCCCGGTCCACGTCCGGCAGCAGGCTCACCGCGTCCTCGCTGAGCACGGCCGGATGCAGCGGAACCTTGCCGTCGGGCAGATACACAGTCTGGCCGCGTACCCAGCTCTCGGCCTCCAGCGCACCGCCCGGCCGCACGTACGCGGCGACGTCCGCGATCGCGTAGCGGACGCGGTAACCGCCGGGACGGCGGCTCAGGTGCACGGCCTGATCGAGATCCCGCGACGTGGGCGGGTCGACGGTCACGAACGGCACGTCGGTGCGGTCGGTGGCGGGCAGCGGCGTGGCGGCGGCCTTCTCGGCCTCCTCGAGCGCCGCGGCCGGATACCCGTCCGGCAGGTGCAGCTCCCGCCGCAGCTCGGAGAAGTCGATGCGCGGAGCCACAACCCGTTTGATCGGCACGGGGTCATTCCTAACACGCGACAGGGCCACGCCCGTGACGGCGCGGCCCTGTCGGACGTACGGAACGGTCAGCGCTTGGCGGTCGCCTTGCGCGCCGTGGCCGACCCGGCCCGGCCGTTGCTGGCAGCGGTCGCCTTCCGGGCCGCGGCGGCGCCGGAGGGCTGCTTCACCCGGCCGGCGTTCGTGGCGGAGTTCTTGGTCATGGCCGCGGGCTTGGCGTTGGCCGACTTGGCGGCGGGACGCACCTTCGCGGCGGCGGCGTTACCGGTCGCCCGGGTCGCCTTCGCCGCCGGCGCGGACTTGGCGGCGGTCGCCGTCTTCGCCGGAGCCTTCTTCGCGACGGTCGCGCTCTTCGCGGGAGCCTTCTTCGCGACGGTCGCGCTCCTCGCGGGAGCCTTCTTCGCGACGGTGGCCGACTTGGCCGGGGCCTTCTTCGCCGCGGCGGTCTTCGCGGGGGCCGACTTCGCGGCGGGCGCCTTCTTCGCCACCGCGGACTTGGCCGGCGCCTTCTTCGCGACGGTCGCCGACTTGGCCGGAGCCTTCTTCGCCGCCGTCGCGGACTTCGCCGCCGTGGCCGACTTCGCCGCCGTCCTCTTCGCCGCCGTGGCCGACTTGGCCGCAGTCGACTTGGCCGGGCTGGACTTGGTGGCGGCCGACTTCGCCGGGGTCGTCTTCTTGGCGGCCGGCTTGGCCGCCGCCTTCGTCGCCTTGGCCGCCGTGGACTTGACCGCGGTGGCGGCCTTCGACGCGGCCGTCTTCACCGCGGACTTCGCCTTGGCCGCGGTCCCCGTCTTGGCGGACGCCTTGCCGGCGGTGCCCGTCTTGGCGGACGCCTTGCCGGCGGTGCCCGTCTTGGCGGACGCCTTGCCGGCGGTGCCCGTCTTGGCGGACGAGCGGGGCGTCGCGGTCTTCGCGGATGCGCTCTTCGAGACCGAGGCCTTGGCCGAGGACGAAGCCGCGGAGGCGCGGCCGGCGAGGGACTTGGTCGCCGCCTTCGCGGCGGGCGAGGCGGCCGAGGACGCGCGCTTGGCAGCGGTCGACCCGGCGGCGGCCGTGGTGGTGCGCTTGCCGGCCGTCGACGTCGCGGCGGCGGCGCGCTTCGGGGCGGCCGCGGTCGTGGTGCTGGTGCGCTTGGTGGCGGCCGAGGTGGCCGCAGCGGTCCGCTTGGCGGCGGTCGCGGTGGTGGTGCCGCGTTTGCCGGCGGCCGAGGTGGCGGCGACGGCGCGCTTGCCGGCCGCGGGCTTAGGCGCGGCGGCCGGCCGGGCGGCGGGCTTCGTCGCGGCAGCCCGGGTCGGGGCGGCCTTCTTGGTCACGGCCATGGGGTCGTTCCTCCTAGCGAATGACTGCGGGCTAGTCTCCGCATGGAGACCGAAGATTCCGGCTTGGACACAGCGGTCGTGCCGGGCCTAGCTGACCTCCCCGGTCCAGCGGGCATCCTCGGCATCCCACGCCGCATTGCGTTTCTCGACGGTCTCGAGTGCCCGCGTGGCGTCGTCAGCGGAGGCGTACGGACCGAGCCGGTACTGGGCAGGACACACGTCGTCCCCGGACTCGACCCGGTCGTGCCGGAGGCACCAGAAATAGCCGCCCCCGCCAGGCCCACTGTCGTTCATGACATCACTGTGCACCTCAAACCCACCATGCGCTACCGATTCAGGCAAAAAGCCCCGTTTTTCCATAGTGGAGCGTCGCAAAGACCCCCCGAAGGAACGACAAAACCCGCCCCACCGGCACGGCAAGACGGGGTCCCGCGAAGGACAAAACCCGCCCCACCGGCACGGCGGGACGGGTTTTGCGGAGCGGAGATCAGAGCGACTTGGCGACCACTTCCGCCACCTGGACCGCGTTCAAAGCGGCACCCTTGCGCAGGTTGTCGTTCGACAGGAACAGGGCCAGCCCGTTGTCGACGGTCTCGTCGGCGCGGATGCGGCCCACGTACGTCGGGTCCTGACCGGCCGCCTGCAGCGGGGTGGGCACGTCCGACAGCTCCACGCCGGGCGCGGTGGCGAGCAGCTCGCGCGCGCGGTCCGGGCTGATCGCCCGGGCGAAGCGGGCGTTCACCTGCAGCGAGTGCCCGGTGAAGACCGGTACGCGCACGCACGTGCCGGAGACCTTGAGGTCCGGGATGCCGAGGATCTTCCGGCTCTCGTTGCGCAGCTTCTGCTCCTCGTCGGTCTCGCCGAGGCCGTCGTCGACGATCGAGCCGGCGAGCGGAAGCACGTTGAACGCGATGGGGCGGGCGAAGGAGCGCGGCGCGGGGAACTCGACCGCGGCGCCGTCGTGGGTCAGCTCGGTGGCCCGGTCGGCGACCTTCTTGACCTGCTCGTCGAGCTCGGCCACACCGGCCAGCCCGGCGCCGGAGACAGCCTGGTACGTGGTGGCGACCAGCGCGACCAGCTGGGCCTCGTCGTGCAGCGGGCGCAGCACCGGCATCGCGGCCATCGTGGTGCAGTTGGGGTTGGCGATGATGCCCTTGGGGCGCTGCGCGGCGGCGTCCGGGTTCACCTCGGCCACCACGAGCGGGACGTCGGGGTCCATCCGCCAGGCGGAGGAGTTGTCGATCACCACGGCGCCGGCTTCGGCGACGCGCGGCGCGTACTCCTTTGAGCTGCCCTTGCCTGCGGAGAACAGCACGATGTCGAGGCCGCGGTAGTCCGCCGTGGCGGCGTCCTCGACCGTGACTTCACCGTTCTGCCAAGGCAGGGTGCGGCCCGCGGAGCGCGCGGACGCGAAGAGCCGGAGCTGGTCCACTGGGAACTGGCGCTCGGCCAGGATGCGGCGCATGACGCCACCGACCTGTCCCGTCGCGCCGACGATGCCGATCCTCATGGGCACAAAAGTACGGCCCCATCTGCGCGTACGGAAATCAGGTATCCGTCACGATCCCAATTATCGAGATTGCTCTCCCGATATTCGAGACGCGGTCCTAGCGTCAGTGGCATGGCTGCTGTCTACACCCACGGGCACCACGAATCGGTCCTGCGCTCACACCGCTGGCGCACCGCAGAAAATTCGGCCGCGTACGTTCTCCCCCACCTGACCTCCGGCGCGACCGTGCTGGACGTCGGCTGCGGTCCCGGCACCATCACGGCCGACCTGGCGACGCGAATCACACCCGGCCGGATCACCGCCCTCGAGATGACCGAGGACGCCCTCGACCTCGCCAGGACGGAGATCGCCGGCCGCGGCCTGACCAACGTGACCTTCGCCGTCGGCGACGTGCACGCCCTCGAATTCCCGAACGACACCTTCGACGTCGTCCACGCCCACCAGGTCCTGCAGCACGTCGCCGACCCGGTCCAGGCCCTCCGCGAGATGCGCCGCGTCACCCGCCCCGGCGGCGTCATCGCCGTACGCGACAGCGACTACGCAGCCTTCACGTGGTTCCCCGAACTGCCCGAACTCGCCGAATGGCTGGACCTCTACCAGCGCATCGCCCGAGCCAACGGTGGCGAACCGAACGCCGCCCGCCGCCTCCTCGCCTGGTCCCACGCCGCCGGCCTGACGGACGTCACAGCGACATCCAGCACCTGGTGCTTCGCAACCCCGGAAGACAGAGCCTGGTGGGGCAACCTCTGGGCGGACCGCATCACCAAATCCGCGATGGCACGCCAAGCGCTGGACACCAAAGCCGCCACGCAAGCCGACCTCGACCGCATCGCCGACGGCTGGCAGAAGTGGGCGGCGGACGAAGACGGCTGGCTCTCGATCCTGCACGGCGAAGTCATAGCCCGCGCCTGATCGAAAAGGTGGACCACACCGGCTTCGGGGGCAACCAAGAACTAAGGCTTGAAGGCCCAATGCCAAGGCTCCCGCGGAACGTTCTCCACGAAGCCGTACCGGGAGGCGTTGGCGCGCATCCACGACTGAGCCTTGGAGTTCAGGTCGAGGTCGGTGGCCATCCCCCACCCGTGCTCACTGGTACCCGGCTTCGCGGCCAGCCCGCCCTGGGAGTACAGCCCCTTCCGGCGGGCCACGTCGACCTGCTCGGAATAGGAGCGGTAGGAGTCGGTGATGCCGATGTGCACTCCCTGCGCCTTGGCATCAGCGATCATCCGGTTCAGGGATTCGGCCGCCGGCGCCCACAGTTTGTGGCCGGTGTTGCCGACCTTCTCCAGCGCCGACGCCGGGATCTTGCCGTTGCCGTACGCGGCCAGCTCGACCGGAATCCCCTTGCCGTTCAGCTTGAAGGTCTTGTCGGCGGCGGTGGAGCCGGTTGCCTGCGTACCCATGGCGTCCGCGAGGGCCGACGCGAAGGCGGTCCCCGAGGCCGAAGGGGCCGGAGAGGTGGTCGAGGCCGGAGCAGCCTTGGTCGCCTGCTGGGTCTGCAGCGCGATGATGCGGCTCTGGATGTCCGCGATCCGGTTGTTGACGGCCTCGATCCCCACAGCGAAACCTCCGCGCGTTAGTCCGGCCTACCCCTGTCCGTTCGGCGCGGCGGCGGGATCCCTGAGCGGGAGCAGTGTCACACGGCGAGCGGCAGGTCGATCGTGTGCGCCGTGTGCGACACCTTCGCCTGCAGGTAACGCACGTTCGCGTCGGACGCGTGCACCCCCGTCGGCAGCACCGACCGCACCTCCACGTCGTGCGCACGCAACTGCGCGGCCTTGTCCGGGTTGTTGGTCAGCAGGTCGACCGTGGTGGCGCCGAGCGCCGAGAGCATCTGCGCGGCGGCGGTGTAGTCGCGTTCGTCGTCGGCGTGCCCGAGCGCCCGGTTCGCCTCGTACGTGTCCAGGCCCTGATCCTGCAGCGCGTACGCGTCGAGCTTCGCGTACAGGCCGATGCCGCGGCCCTCCTGGCGCAGGTAGAGCAGGTAGCCGCCGGCCGTGGCGATGCGTTCCACCGCCTCGCGCAGCTGCGGCCCGCAGTCGCAGCGCTCGGAGCCGAAGACGTCGCCCGTGAGGCATTCGGAGTGCGGCCGGACCAGCGGCACGCCGGCGCCCGAAACGTCACCCAGCGCCAGGGCGAGGTGCTCCTTGCCGTCGGCGAGCCCGTCGAAGGTGATGACCTCCGCCGTGGTGCTGTACCCGTCCGCGAACTTGAGCGGCACGGTGACACGGCTGCGAATACCCAAAGACATGACGGCTCCCTCTGGCACTTGACGCTTCAAGTACGGCTCGACCGTACTCCGCATCGGTCAAGGGAATCCACGAGCCGGACGTCACAACGGATCAAGATGTGGCCAAGGGAATCCGCGCGGGCTCGCGGACGTCGTTGCCCTCGATCCGGTCCCGCACCTCCAGGTCGAGCTCCGAGATGCGGTCGCTGCGGTTCGGCAGCAGGTTCGTGACCAGCACCAGCGCGCAGCCGATGCCGGCGTACAGGGCCAGCACGAGCAGGTGACCGCCGATGGGCGCGGCCGGGAAGTAGAGGTTGTCGCGGACGGCCTGCACACCGGCGCCGGTCGGCAGGTTCTCGCCCAGGACGCGGCCGAACGCGGGCAGGAACTCCGGGAGGATGCTGGCGCCGCTGATGACCGTACCGACGGTGAAGTAGAGGCCGCCGACCAGCGCGCCGCCGGGGCCGAGCAGCGCCACCGCACCCGCGGTCGAGCCCGTGATCGCGAGCGAGACCAGCGCGAAGATGCCGAACATCTCCCAGCCGTTCGCGCCCTCGCCGACGCCGAACCAGCTCATCGACCAGAGCACCACGGCGGCCGAGCCCAGCGCGTACACCAGGAGCGTGGCCAGGTGGGCGAGCCCGCGCCGCCAGGACCGGCGGGTCCGCGGGATGAGCCGGCCGAGGCCCACGGAGGCGATGGTGCCACCGAGCGCGAGCGCCTGGGTGAGGAAGCCGAGCGAGGCGCCGTTGACGTCGTCGGCGGGCAGCGGCACCACGTCGGTGACCGGCGGCGGGGTGGCGAGCGCCTGCGCCTGCGCGATCGGGACCGTGCCGCCCTGCTGCGCGAGGGCGGCTATCTGCTGGGCGTTCTGCTGCGCTATGACACTCGTGTACGTCGTCCGCAGCAGGCTCGCGGCGGCGGTTCCCCCGGCGCCCGCCACGTACAGGTGCGGCTGCGCCGCGGTCACGTCGACGCCGCCGTACACGTCGCGGCGTTCGATCGCGGCCCGCAGCTCGCCGGCGTCGCGATACATCCGGACCTCGAAGACGCCGTCGCGTTCCAGCAGGTCGTTGATCGCGGCCTGCTTGGCGACCGGGGACACCAGCCCCACGGGTACGTCGTGCGGCGTCGCCTTGTGCCCCATGCCCAGGTAGTACGCCGTCAGCGCGAGCTGGACGAGGGCGCCGGCGATGCAGACCGCGAGGGCGAAGCGGCGGAACTGCCGCACCGATCGCACCCGTACGTCCTCAGTTGTCATGACCATCAGCATCGCGGAGATCACCCTGCGTGCGCAGACGGTTCGCTCAGTCCGCCGGCGGCCGCACATGCCGGTCGGCCACGCCGAGCAGCGCCCCGGGCGGCCAATCCAGGCCCGCGCCGGCCGGCGGCCGCACCATCAGATCAAGCTCTTCCGGTACGGCGAAACGCGGCAGGATCGCCATACCCAGCCGGTACGCGCGATGAGCCGCTCGTGCCGCTCAGGCAAGGGTCGACGGGTCGGTGTTCGCCCCGCACAGCAGCACGACGACCCGCTCGCCCGGCGCGGGGACGTACGCGCCCGCGGTCAGGGCGGCCTGGGCCGCGGCCGTACCGTGCTCGACCGCGAGGCGGTAGTCCTCCCACAGCCGGCGGCGCGCCTCGACGATCGCCTGATCGTCGACCAGCACCGCCTCGATGCCGGCCTCGACCGCGGTCCGGAAGGCGATGTCGCCCACCCGGCGGGCCCCGAGCGAGTCGGCCGCCACTCCGGACACCGGCACGTCCACCGGCTCGCCGGCCTCGAGCGCGGCGTGCAGGGCACGAGCGGTCCGCGGCTCGACCGCGACCACCTTCGCACGCCCGTGCAACGCCGCGGCCACCCCGGCGATCAGCCCGCCCCCGCCGACGGCGACCAGGACCGTGTCGAACCCGCCGGGCACCTGCTCCAGCAGTTCGAGGCCCAGCGTGCCGTTGCCGGCCACCATGTCCGGGTCGTCGTACGCGTGGCAGAACAGCGCGCCGGACGACTCGGCGTGCACCACGGCCGCCGCGTACGCCTCCGCGTACTCGTTGCCGACCTGGGTGACCCGCGCGCCCAGCTTGGCCAGCTTCGCGACCTTGACCGGCGGCGCGGTGACCGGCACGTAGATCTCGGCGGGCACGCCCAGCTCGCGGGCGGCGTACGCGGCCGCCAGCCCCGCGTTGCCGCCCGACGCGGCCACCACCCCGGCCGCCGGCAGGCCGCGCTCGGCGGCCGCCAGAATCCGGTTGAGCATGCCGCGGGTCTTGAAGGAGCCGGCGTGCTGGACGAGCTCGAGCTTGTAGGTCGTGGCGCCGTCGGTGAGGACGGGTGTCCGCCGGACCCGGCCGGCGATGCGGCGGGCGGCGGCCTGGATGGCGTCGGCAGGGATCACCAGATCCGTTCTACACCATGCTTTACCCCGCGGCCGAGGAGCAAGCGGGCGCCCGCCGGCACGGGCTCACGTTCCCCCACCAGGCGGGCCAGGTCGAGCAGCCGGTGCGAGAAGCCCCACTCGTTGTCGAACCAGCCTCGCACCTTGACACCGCCGTCGGACGTGGTCTGCGTGCCGGACGGGTCGAAAAGGCAGGATGCGGGGTTGTCGCGCACATCGATCGAGACGGTGGGGTCGGGCTCGTAGTCGATGAGGCCGCGCATCGTGCCGGTCGCGGCATCGGCCATCGCCCGGTTGACGTCGTCTGCGCTGACCGGGCGGTCGGTGTACCCGCCGAGCTCGGCCAGGGAGCCGATCGGGGTGGGCACGCAGTAGTAGCTGTAGCGGACCTCACCGAGCTGGGGAAGCGCGACGCTGATCAGGTCTCCGGCGACGTGGTCGTGCGGGATGATGCTCTCCGCCGTGGCCCGGCCCAGCCGGGGATCGTCGCGCGAGGTGCCGGTCGTGGTGTCGTGGATCTTCTGCCAGCCCTGCGCCGCCAGCACCACCGAGGTCTGCACGCCACGTAGGCCGAACCGGTCGAGCAGCACCTTCGCCATCATCGAGAGCGCGTTGACCCCGCACGAGGCCGGCGAGACGACGTCGTGCCGGACCGGGTCGTACGTGTGCTGGTTGGCGCCCCACACCAGGACCGCGTCCGGGTCGGTGGCCGACGCGCTGATCACCACCTTGCGCGCACCGCCGTGGGTGATGTGCGTCCGGGCGATGTCACCGCTGCGGAACCGGCCGGTCGCCTCGATCACCACGTCCACATCGGCGTCGGACCAGGGGATCCGGCCGGGCTGCGCCTCGTGGAACGCCCAGATCGGACGGTCGGAGACGATGAGCCGCCCGGGCGCCGCCTCCACCGTCCCCGCGAAACGGCCGCGTAAGCTGTCGCGTTTCAACGCGTATGCCAATCGGTCCAGCGGTGCGATGTCATTAATGGCGGCGACGGTGATTCCGGACTCCGGTGCGGCGTCGACGATCCGCATAATGCTGCGCCCGATCCGGCCGAAACCGTTGATGCCGATCCTGACAGCCACAAAGAACTCCTCGCGCCGGCCGAATTCCCCGCACACCGCGACGCGACCGCGCCGGACATCCAGCGAACACTCGGCGTCACATATCAGACACTATGAGTGTGCAAGTTGCACGTCAACCGGAGCGGCGCGTGGAGAAGTTCACGATCATGCAGGCCGATGGCACGTCACACCGGCGCCGGCCTACTCACCCGACCGTCCGCTCCGGACAGAGTTAACCACCAGCGATTTCAGCCTATTCCGTGGGGGTGCGCCGGTGAGCGGAGTCGATCTGCGTGAGTAGTCACACCCTGGCAAGTCCGTAATGTCCGCTCCGGGGCGCACGCGGGGCGCGACGGTCACCACCCGTACCGCCGCCACAGCGAGACATCGCTGCAGCTGAATGGCGTTCCGACGCCATTTCTGCGCCCGGCCGGCGGCACCGGCGGAACGGATCACCAAACTGTCGTACGGCCCCGGAGTCCCCGGCGAATTCATTCACGTGCCGTGCAACTTCGGTGCCGCGAAACGGGCTGCCGCGGCCGGCATCACACCGGCCGGGATTCCCGCTGTCCCGCTTTCCGTGTCGCGACAGCCGATTCCCTCGCACGGGGCCGGCTCGCACCGGGACGAGGCCGGGAGGGCAGCGGACCTACACCAGGACGGTCAGCGACTCGACCGCGTCCCGGGCGAAGTAGTAGACGGCGTGCCCCTGGTGCCGGACCAGCAGCCGGCCCACCCGCTCGCGATCGGCCCGGGACACCGGGACCACCAGCAGCGAATGCCCCTTGTGGAGGCCCTCGACGTACAAATTCATGATCGCCGCGTCGCCGCCCCAGTCGCGCAGCCGGCAGCGCTCGGGATGCTGTGGGCGTACCTCCGAAGGAGCGAAACCGGCCTCACGCAGCGACACCACCGCCGTCTGCGCGCACTGCTCGTCGGGGAAGAGGCCGGCGACGGCGTCCGCCGGCCGGGCCACGAACTCGGCGTTGTCCTGCGGGGTGGTCATGCTCGCCTCCTGGGGGAACGGCTTGCCCGCAGATTAGGGCGGCGGCCCGGTGTCCGGAACGCGGCAGCCGGATCCCCGACAGAAATGCATCACACAGCCGTTAGTCAGGTACGGCGCCCGGCCTCCCGCTCCAGCCGCTTGCGTTCGCGTTGCTCGCGGGTGTATTGCTTGCGCGCCTCGAGGTCGCGCTTCCATCCGTCACGCGCGTCCTGCTCGCAGCCGTGCACCGCGTTCGACGTCTGGGCCGGACCGATGAGCGACCGGAAGAACCAGTTGTCGAACGTCGCGTGGAACCAGCGCAGGAACCGGTTCTGTCCCGGGCTCGACGTCGGCATGCCCGCACTCCCTCGAATCGTTGGTGACCCAATAGTTGGTGCACCAATCGTTGTAGTCTAGCGGGCGAGCCGAGGAGAGCAGCAGTGAACCTTTTTCAACCGGGCATCGAGCCCGACGGCGCCGGGCCGGCGTCCGGCGAACGGCAGGGCCCGCCTCGCCACGTTGAAGAGAGTTCAGTGAGTGACCCGATCGACAACGTGGACCCGCTGGCCCTGGAACAGCAGATCTGCTTTGCCCTCTCGGTGGCGGCACGCAGCGTCGTGGCCGTCTACCGTCCACTGCTCGAGCCCATGGGCCTCACCCACCCGCAATACCTGGTGATGCTGGCGCTGTGGCAGCACGCGCCGCTGTCCGTACGCCGGCTCAGCGACCTGCTCGCCCTCGACCCGGGCACGCTGTCACCGCTGCTCAAGCGGCTGGAGGCGATCGGATACCTCGTCCGCGAGCGGGACCAGTCGGACGAGCGGAGCCTGGCGATCACGCTGACGCCCAAGGGCCGGGAGCTGCGCGCCGAGGCGGAGAAGATTCCACCGGCGGTAGTGCAGCGGCTGGGCCTGCCGATCGCGGACCTGCGGCGGCTGCACGCGGCGCTGACCGAGGTCATCGCGGCCGCCAAGCCGGCCTGATCCACACCCCTTGCAGTTAGATTCAGTCAGTGTAAACTTATCGCCACTGTAGAATCTGGAAGGGCGGGCCAATGGCTGTAGACGGCGCGTGGACAATCGCTTTCCGCACCCCCGGCGGGCCCGGCCGAGCCGAGATGGTTTTCAGGACCGACGGCGGTCGGCTGACCGGAACGTACGACGGCGTCGCTATTCAGGACGGCCACACCGACGGCAGGGAGCTCAGCTTCACGGCGCAGCTCGTCTCACCGTTCAAGGTGAAGATCAAGGCGTCGGCATCGGTCGACGGAGACACCATCACCGGTAGGGCCCGAGCCGGACTCATCACGATCCCCTTCACCGGCACCCGCACGGCGGCGTGACGGAACGGGCCGGCGGACGGGTGGTCAGCGCCCCGCCGGGACGCTGGGCGCGGCCACCAGACCGGCGAGCCCGGTGTCGATCAGGTCCGCGGCGCGCCGGACGTCCGCGGCGACCGTCTGCCGGATCTCGGCCGGGGTGCGGCCGGCGTCCAGGTGCCAGCTGAGGCTGGCGAACTGCACCCGCCACAGGCCCAGCAGGGCCGTGGCGGCGATCTGCGGCTCCGGGTCCTCGGCGCGCATTCCGAGTCGCTGGGCCAGCGTCTGAGCCGCTGCCGCGACGATCCGGTCGAGCACGCTGCTCTGGTACGTCCGGAGCGCGGGAGTGGTCCGGATGAGCTCCCCGAAGCGCCGGAACCCGTTGATCTGCGCGGCCGGGTCGGGATGGCCGTCGAGGGACTCCGTGAACCCCGCCACCTCCGCGTCGAGGATCCGCAGCATGGCCTGCACCGGTGGCACCGCCGGGTCGGCCAGGCCGGAGCTCACGGCCGACATCATCGTCTCCAGCCGGTCGAGGACCAGCGCCTCCTTGGTCGGGAAGTAGTTGAAGACGGTCTTCTCCGACACGCCGCACGCCTCGGCGACCTCCGCCACCTTGACCGCATCGAAGCCCCGGTCCATGAACATCCGGGCGGCGGTGTCGGCGAGCTGCCGGCGCATCAGACGCTTCTTGCGCTCGCGCAGTCCTTCGCCGGCCGCTCGGATGTCGGCGGTGGTCATCGCATCACCTCAGGCCAGTACGGAACGCGGTCCCGCGACGGAACTTACCGCAACGGTACGGCCCCTCGCCGGGCCGCTCACCGGTAGGTCAGCGTGGCCATCATGCCCATCGCCGTGTGGTACGTGTTGTGGCAGTGGTACATCCAGGCGCCCGGGTTCGTGGCGTCGAAGTCGATGCCGAGCGCCTGCCCCGGAAGCACGGTGACGGTGTCGCGCCGGGTGCCGGGGCCGGCGACGGCGAACGTGTGCCCGTGCAGGTGCATGGGGTGGAACACCTCGCTGTAGTTGACGACGGTGATGCGTACGCGTTCTCCTTTGTGGACGCGCATGGCCGTGTCGCCGGCGAGCTGCCAGGCGCCGGCCACACCCGCCTTGCCCATGCTGCCGGTGAGAAACATCCGGAATTCCCGATCGGGGTCGCGCCCCGCCAGGGTGGTGTGCGCCGCGGGACGCAGCCGGTCGTACGCCAGCGGTTCGCGGGCGAGCTCGCCCGGCCGGGTGCCGGCGGGCGGCGCACTGCGCACGGCGGCGTCGGTGGTACGCAGAACCGCGGCGGCTCCGCCCGGCTTGCCTTCCGCGGCGGCGTACACGGGCCACGCGCCGGAGCGGACGGTGACGGTGACGTCGTACCGCTCCCCCATGCCGATGATCAGGGTGGGCACGGTGACCGGTTCGACGCGCCAGCCGTCGGCGTGCGTGACGGTGAGCTCGTGACCGCCGACCGCGAACCGGTAGGCGGTGTCCGAGCCGGCGTTGATCAGCCGTAACCGCACCCGGTCGCCGGGTCCGGCCCGGAAGGTGTGGCGATCCGCGGGCGGCCTGCCGTTGAGCAGGTGCAGCGGGTAGGCGATGTGGCCGGCCAGCCCGCCGAGCGCCGACGAGATCATCGGTGCCGGCGGGAGCAGGCCGGAGGGTACGGCGCCCTGGCCCGCATGCGCCGCGCCGTGCATGCCGGCCATGCCCGGTGCGCCGCCGAGCCCGCCCAGAACCGCGTCCGGGGTGGCGCCGAGGCCGTCGAGCCAGTCGTCGAGGACGATGACCCGGTCGAGGTCGGCGCCGGGGTCGTCCGGGTCCTCGACGACGAGCGGCCCGTACAGGCCGCGATCGAGCTGGACGCCGTGGTGCGAGTGGTACCAGTAGGTGCCGGCGTCCGGGACCACGAAACTGGTCGTGTAGCGGGCGCCCGGTGCGATGGCGGGCTGGGTGAGGCCGGGAACCCCGTCGGAGGCGTTCCGGATGGCCAGACCGTGCCAGTGCACGGTGGTGGGGTCGGGGAGACGGTTGGTCACTGTGACGGCGAGCGTGTCGCCCCGCCGTACGCGGATCTCCGGTCCGGTCGCGCCGTTGCCGTAGGTCCAGGTGGCGGCACGCCGGCCGGCCAGGTCGACGGTCGCCGGCGCGGCGGTCAGGGTGATGCGGCGGAGGGCACCGCCGGCGCGCAACGGGGCGGTGGCCGGCGCGGCGTCACCTCCGGAGGGGCTGGGCAACGGCTCGGTGGCGGGGCGGGCCGGCGGGCGGGCCTGGCCCTGGTGGCCGATCGCCAGGCCTCCGGCGATGACACCGGCGGCGCCGAGGGCGCCGGCGGCGAGCAGCTTGCGCCGGCTGAGCGGCGCCGACGGTGGGCGTTCGTTGTCGGACACGGGTCCCTCCCGGTTATCGCGTTCGCCGGGCGAAGGCCCGCAGCGCGAGGGGCAGGCAGACGGCGATGAGGACGACGCAGTAGAGGACGGCGGCCGGGACGGGGTGTTCCAGCGGCCAGCTGCCTGTGGTGGTCGTGCCCTGGGTGAGGTGCCGCACCGCGGCGACGATCGCGGACAGCGGGTTGTACTCGCCGATGACCCGCGGGACGAGGCTCATGCCGGCGATCGGGACGAAGGTGCCGCCGAGGAACGCCAGCGGGAAGACGATGGCGAACCCGATGCCCTGCACGGCGTCGGGGCTGTCGAGCAGCATGCCCATGAGCACGCCGAACGTGGTGAACGCGAAGAGCCCGAGCAGGACCACGCCGATGAGCTGGGCGAGACCGGTGACGCTCAGATGGGGACGCCAGCCGAGCGCCAGGCCGACGCCCGCGACGATCACCATCCCGATGATCTGCTCGATCATCTGCCCGGCGATCTGCGCGGTGATGACGGCCAGACGGGTGATCGGCATCGACGTGAACCGGTCCACGACGCCGCTGGCGAAGTCGGTGGCCGTGGCGACGCCCGAGCCGATGACGCCGAAGGCGATCGACTGGGCGATCATGCCCGGCAGCAGGTAGTCCTGGTACCGCATGCCGGGGATGTGGATGGCGCTGCCGAAGACGTACAGGAACAGCAGCGTGAACATGATCGGCTGGAGGGTGACGTCGGAGAGGCGCATCGGGACCCGGGCGATCGTCCGGAGCCCGCGGGAGATCAGCAGGGCGGTCTCGCGCAGCGCGCGGAAGGCTACGGCCGGCCGGGGTGGCACGGGTTCCGCGGCCGCCGGCCAGGCGGTGGATTCGAGGATGAGAGTCGTCATGACGAGGTCCTTTCCGGCTGAGAGCGGCCGCTAGCGGCGGGCCGGTTGCGGGTCGGCCGGTCGCGCGGCGACCGGAGCGGATTCGGGTACGGCGGAACCGGCCGGCACGGAGCCGGTGAGGGCCAGGAAGACGTCGTCCAATGTGGGCCGCCGCAGCGCGATCTCGTCCACGGCGACGCCGGTGCCGCGTACGGCGGAGGTGATGTGCGCCAGGTCCTCCGCGGCGCGCGGGGCCGGGACGGAGACGGTCCGCCGCTCGGGCGCGCCGGTGACCGCGAAGCTCCCGCCCAGCGTGGCCAGCAGGGCCCGGAAGCCGTCGGTATCCGCCGCGATCACGTCCACCCGCTGCTCGCCGATCCGCTGCTTGAGCTCGGCGGGCGTGCCGCTCGCGACGGTACGGCCGTGGTCGACGAGGACGATGTGGTCGGCCAGGGCGTCGGCCTCGTCGAGGTACTGGGTGGTCAGCAGCACCGTGATCCCGGCCGCGACCAGGTCCCGTACGGTCGACCAGATCACCTGGCGGCTGCGCGGGTCGAGCCCGGTGGTGGGTTCGTCGAGGACCAGCAGCCGCGGCGGCACCACGAGCCCGGCCGCCAGATCCACCCGCCGCCGCTGGCCGCCCGACACCGACTTGACCACCCGGCCGGCGAACTCGCCGAGCTCGAACCGGTCGATGAGCCCGGACACGACCCGCTTCGCCGCGGCCCTGCGGTAGCCGCGGAGGCGGGCCGCCAGCATCAGGTTCTCGCGCGCCGTGAGGTTCTCCTCGAGCGCCGCGAACTGCCCGGTCAGGCTGATCACGGACCGGACGGCGTCCGGGTCTGCGCGTACGTCGTGGCCGAACACGTACGCCGTCCCCGAGGTGGGCCGCAGCAGGGTGGTCAGCATCCGGACGAGGGTCGTCTTGCCGGCGCCGTTCGGGCCGAGCACCGACACCACGGAACCGGCGGGGACCTCGAGGTCCACGGCGTCGACGGCGGTGAGGTCGCCGTACGTCTTGGTGAGCTGGTGGGTCTGGATCGCGAGCCCGGTGGAGACGTCCATGGGCATGCCTTTCTCTAGCCAACGTAAAAATACCGTAGCACGGTTTTTACGGTGGCTGAAGATTTTTTCGTCGATGGCGATGCCGCGGTCGGCGCGACCGTGTCCTCCTCGGGCTGCATACGACTCGGCCTCACCATGGACCGACGTGGCCGGCCTGCACGGCGCGATGATCGCGGTCGCGCGTTCGCGCCGGGGGCGTTCCGGCTCGCCCGGCGCTGCGACGACTCAGCGACGTCCGCTACGCAGCTCGATGATCATCCGCAATCCGGCGACCCGGACCGGTCCGAGCTCCAGCCCGGCCGCCCGGGCCAGCACACCGATCTGCCCGGGCGTGCGATTCCGGCCCCGCACATAACAGAGCATCCGCAGATCCCCCTCGGTGTCCGGCGGGCCGCCGTCGCCGTCCTCGATGACGATCACCCTGCCGTCGGCCCCGGCCGCCTCGGCACACCGCGTGAGGATCGTGGACGCCGCCTCGTCGTCCCAGTCGTGCAGGACGCCGGACAGCAGATAACCGCCGGCGCCGCCCGGAAGCGGCTCGAAGAAACTTCCGACCCGAGCCTCGGCCCGGCCGTCCAGCCCCGCGAACGCCTCCCTGGCACGCGCCACCGGACCGGCCAGGTCGACGACCGTGCCGCGCAAGCCGGGATGGGCCCGCAGCAGCGCGATCAGCAGCGTGCCGTTACCTCCGCCCACATCGACCACGTGCCCCAGGTCGCCCCACGGATACGCAGCGGCGACCACGTCGCCGTCGACGAGCCGGGACCCCATCAGAGCGTCGAACGACGCGGCCAGGACCGGGTCGGCCGCCAGATCCTCCCAGTACGGCCGGCCGAACTGCCGCGGATAGGCGGCCTCACCGGTGCGCACCGTGTGCAGCAACTGACCGAAACACAGGTCGGCCCGGCCGATCGCACCCTCCAGATCGAGCCAGGCCCGGGCGCCGTCCGGATGATCGTCGCGGAGCTGCTCCCCCAGGTCGGTGAGGACGAAAGCGCCATGTTCGGTACGGGCGAGGACGCCGGCGGTCACCAGGTGATTCATCAACCGCGTGAGGGCGTCCGGATCAGCGTGCGTGGCCGGGGCCAGAGCTTCGACCGTACGCGTGCCCGCGGCGATGTGATCCGCCAAGCGCAACGTCGCCGCGACGCGGATCGCCATCGGGGTCATCAGGTCGGCGGCGGCCCAGATGCCGCCACCCCAGCCGGTCTTCTCCTCGGCCATGGCCGCTCCCCCGATAGCCAGTCCATCCAGGGGGAAGAGTACGCACAACCGAGCCACCAGGGCGATATCGGCGGCCCGCAATTCCGATACCTCACCGCTCGATCGCCCCTCACCGACCGGTTGCCGATCGGCGGAAATACGCTTTGCTCACCGCCACGCGCCTTACAAGCTGGGCGCATGGATCGCGATCCCCTGGCCGACGCGCGCAACCTCGTCGCC
This sequence comes from Actinoplanes sp. NPDC049316, assembly GCF_040677315.1. Taxonomy (NCBI): domain Bacteria; kingdom Bacillati; phylum Actinomycetota; class Actinomycetes; order Micromonosporales; family Micromonosporaceae; genus Actinoplanes; species Actinoplanes sp. NPDC049316. The sequence goes on from NZ_JBFAQM010000009.1 coordinate 199,337, forward strand.
GAGCTGTTTCCCCGGAACCGGTGGGCTCTGCTCGCGGGCAGCGTCACCACCGCCCAGCGCACCGCGGGCTCGGATCTCGACATCGTCGTCGTCCTGCCCGAGGGCGACCGGCAAGTCCCGCACCGCGACTCCCGCCGCTACCGCGGCTGGCCGGTCGAACTGTTCGTCCACGACGAGCAGTCACTCGTCCACTACCTGACCAAAGACCTCCCGGGCCGCCGGCCGGTCATGCACCGCATGGTGGCCACCGGCGTCCCGATATCAGGCGACCCACGGCAATGGCAGACCCGGTGCGCGGCCGTCCTCGCCGCGGGACCGGCTCCCCTGCCTCCTCACGAACGCGACCGGGCCCGCTATCACCTCACCGACCTGCTCGACGACCTCGTCCACGCCGGCGACCCCGGTGAACGGACGGTCATCGCCACCACGGCGTGGACGTCGGTCGCGCACCAGGCGCTCGCCCTGGCAGACCACTGGACCGGTACCAGCAAGTGGCTCCTCCGCGAACTCCGCGACCTCGACGAAGGCCTCGCCGGACGATGGCTGGAAGCCCATGACGACGTCACCGCGATCGAAGCCCTCATCCGAGAGGTCCTCGACCAGCACGGCGGACCACTCTTCGACGGCTACCACGTAGCCGGATCCTCGGAGCGGTAGCGAGATGCAGCCGTGAAACCACCGCAACCCACAACGGTCCAGATCTACTGCCGCCTGACAGTGACCGTCCACGACGCCGAGGCCGTCACGAACCTCGCCGTCGAGCGTCTCCGCGCCGCCGACATCGACTGGTCCGCGGAGGAGGACGACCTACAGACGGCGGCCGATGAGCTCAAGGCGGATCTGCTGAACTCCCTGGCCGGTCTCGCCGAACCCGACCGCGTGCTCGCCGGCGTTCCCGGCGTCACCGCGAGGGGCAGCCGCGTCTGGGCGGAGTCCGGCGAGCCGGACCCCCGCTTCCAGCCGGGCTTCCACGAGCGTCCCTGACGCGGCGTACGTTCTTGGTCGTGGCCGATGACAGCTGGTCAAGCCCCGAACTGGTCGCGCGGTTCGCGGACGACGCGTACGCGACCGTGAAGGGCTACGTGCGCACGTACGTCCTGCATCACCACCTGCTGGACCACCTGCCGCCGCCACCCGCCCGCGTGCTCGATGTCGGCGGCGGGGCCGGCCACCAGTCGTTCCCGCTGGCCGAAGCCGGCTACGACGTGACCGTCCTCGACTCCTCCCCCGCGATGCTGGGCAAGGCCCGGCAGCGACTCGGCACGCTTCCGGACGACGTCCAGCGACGGGTGACGCTCCTGGAGGCCGACGGCGAGAACGCGTACGAGGCAGTGCACGGCGAACGCTTCGCCGCGGTGTTGTGCCACGGCGTCCTCGGATACCTGGAGCGGCCCGAGCCGATGCTCGACCAGCTGTGCCGGTGCGCCGTCCCCGGCGGCATCGTCTCGATCATGACGGGGAACGCCAAGGCCGCAGCGGTACGGCCGGCCCTGGAGCGACGCTGGGACGACGCCCTCGCCTCGTTCGACAGCAGGACCGAGATCGGTGTGCTCGGGGTGCCGGGCCGGGCCGACACGGTGGAGGAACTCAGCGCGCACCTCGCCGGCCAGGGCGTCGAGCCGGTGCGCTGGTACGGCGTCTGGCTGTTCGTCGACTGGCTCGAGTTCAGCGGGACCACCCTGGATCCCAGCGACCCCCAGCAGGTGGCGGCGACGGCAGCGGTCGAGCTCGAAGCGAGCCGGCGAGACCCGTACCGGCAGCTCAGCCGCGTCTTCCACCTCGTCGGCCGAAGGAGTGCCGGCTAGCAGGTTCGCGTCAGCGAACCGACGGCGGCCAGCGGCGTCCGCGCCAGTCGTCCCAGGTCGCGAATCCAGCCGGCGGGGCGTCAACGGCTTCAGTGCCGTCGAGTTCGCCCGGCGTCGGAACCTCGATGCGGGCGGCCCACTCCACGAGCTCGTCGTCGGACATGGGCCACGTCGTATGCGGCGCTTCGGCTTGCCGCCGCTCCAGTCGTCGCCGCTGCTCCGCCACGCTGACCGCGAAGTAGTACATCTCCACCGTCGCGCCCCGGTCAGCCGCCGCCTGGCGCAGAGCGGAACGCTCGTCCCGGCTCCACAGCCCGTAGTCGATCACGACGTTGTTACCCAGCTCCAGGGCACGCAGCCCGATCTGGATGAGCCGTCCCTCGATCACGTCCCCGGCCGCCGGCGGGTTCTCGTGGCCGTAGAGCGCCTTCACCCACTCGTCCTTCGTGAGACGAAGCGCTTCCCGCTCGACCTCGATGCGCCGGGCTGCCGTGGTCTTTCCCGTACCCGGGAGTCCCACGGTCAGGAACAGCGTCGCTTGCCTCATCATCTCCCGCTTCCGACCGCACTCAAGGCCGTCTGTTCGTCCACCCCGCAAGCACCGACGCCATGAGGGGAAAGTGCCGAGACAAGGGTCACAGCGTACGGGCCTCAGTCCTACCGGTTGCCCGTCGACTGGTGGCCCATGCCTAACCTGAACGAGTCGGCCGTGCACGGCCGGCGACGCTTCCTCACGCTGCTGGGCGCGGGCGCAGGAGCCCTCGCCGTGGCGGCTTCGACGACCCTCTCGGCGCCCGCCATGGCCGCCGTGCCGGTCACCACCTCCGGCACCGACCTGGCCGGCTGGACCACTGTCGTCGGTGACGGCCTCTACGCAGCGGCCGGCCAGGCGCCGGTGAACGCCGCCGACATCACCACCGAGCACCGCGGTGCCGATTCCCGGCTGCGCGCCAACATCCTCAACCGCGGCATCATGGCGCACAACATCACCTACAAGCCGGTCACGGACCCGTCCATGATGACGCTCGTCCACCAGGCCGCCTACTCCTTCCAGATGCCCTTCGTGCCGACCACGGCCGGCGGCCCCCGTAACGCCCAGACCGTCGAGGGTGGCCTGTTCGTCTGGGACGGCGCGAACACCCGCGTCGACCACGGCACCGCGTTCCAGTGGGTGCTGAACCCGTGGGACGCGAACTTCGGCAAGATCAGGGTATGGACCGGCAGCGCCTGGCAGGCGGCCGGCTACCTGAAGCCGGACACGGCCTGGCACCGGGTCACCTTCCTCGTGGACCCGGTCGGCCAGCGGGTGGAGCTCTCCATCGACGGCACCCCGATCGCGGCGCCCTACTCCCGGACGCCCAAGAACGGTTGGGGCACCGAGGTCGCGGCGCGCCTGCAGGCCGAGGCGATCTCCCTCTACCCCGGCTCCACGGCCACCTGGGGCCCGCAGCACGAGGTGCTGATCAAGGACTGGACCTGGACCCGGCAGTAGCACTGCCCGACATCGCTTCACCCATGAAGGCCCGGGGTTCGCAGCCCCGGGCCTTCGACCTGGGCGCCCGCATGCCGCGTTCTTCGCCGCATGCCGGCGACGAACGAACGCCGGCTGATTCAGGAGGGTGACGGACGAGTCGGCCTGTACGCCGGATTCTGTCCGCGGCGATCTCTCGCCGCTGGGCGGTCATCCATCTCGGCCTGCCGTTGCCGGCAGGCTCTTGCGGCCTACCCGCAGGCTCGGGCGAGCAGCCCTCGGACGCCTGCGCCGGTCGCTGCCTTGCGGCGGCGGCCTTTCTTGGCCTTGCTCCGGGTGGGGTTTACCGAGCCACCCCGGTCGCCCGGGGTGCTGGTGGGCTCTTACCCCACCGTTTCACCCTTACCGGCCCGTGGGCCGGCGGTCTGTTTTCTGTGGCACTTTCCCGCGGGTCACCCCGGGTTGCCGTTAGCAACCACCCTGCTCTGCGGAGTCCGGACGTTCCTCGGCGGCATCCGATCAAGGGTGCCGACGCGACCGCCCAGCCGACTCGTCCGTCGCCGTCATCCTACGGCAGCGACCGGTCCGCGCCCGCAGGCGGCGCACCTGCCGCCGGGCGGGCGCGCGGGCACGAGGCCCGGCGCAGCGGGCAAAGGCTGCCCGCGGGCGGAACGGCGAGGCCCCGGAGAGGCGGCAGGCAGAGCGGCGAGAGAGAAGGCGGCGGGCCGAGGCGGGAGAGAAAGGCAGACGCCGGCGGCCCGCGGGGCGGGCGAGTGGGCACCCCCGGCGGGAAAGATCCCGGACCTGCCGGCCCGGCGGGAAAGCGTCGGGCCGTCGCCGTAGATTCTTTCGCATCATGGATGTGGGACACGTTCTTCTGCTGCTCGCCGCCGGTCTGGTCGCGGGCGCCGTCAATGCGTTGGCCGGCGGCGGGTCGCTGATCACGTTTCCGAGTCTCATCGGGGTGGGGTTGCCGAGCGTTGCCGCGAACGTCACGAATTCGGTGGCTGTGTTTCCGGGGTACGTGTCCAGTGTTGTGGGCAGCCGCGCGGATCTGCGGGGGCAGTGGCGGCGGCTGGTGTCGCTGGTGCCGGTGTGTGTGGCCGGGTCCGCCGGTGGCTGTGCGTTGCTGCTCGGGACGCCCGCGCGGGCGTTCGATGTGATCGTGCCGTTTCTGGTGCTGGGGGCGGCCGCCACGCTGGGGTTTCAGGATCGGTTGCGGGCGCTGGTGGGGCATGCGAGCCGGCGGCGGCGGGGTGTGTTGCCGGTCGTGGTGTTCGTGGGGGCCGTGTACGGGGGTTACTTCGGCGCCGCCCTGGGGGTGATGTACGTGGCCGCCCTCGCGCTGGTGCTGGACGAGACCTTGAACCGGATCAACGCGTTGAAGAATGTGCTGTCCGCCTGTGTCGGGCTGGTGACCGTGGTGGTGTTCTCCGTGTTCGCGCCGATCCATTGGGGGGCTGTGCTGGTGGTGGCGCCCGCGACGGTGGTGGGCGGGTACGCGGGGGCGCGGCTGGCACGGCGTTTGCCGGCAAAGGTGTTGAAGGTACTTATTGTCACGTTCGGCGGGTTGATCGGATTGGTGCTGCTGTGGCGGGCCTTCCGTTGAGAATGGCTGTCAGCGATCCCCCAGCCGCACCGATCACAATGCCGGGGACGACAAGGGACGGACACATGGCGAACGACGAAGCGGCGCTCGGCGTCATCGAGACGCAGGTGGCGATGCTCATCCGGCTGGGTGAGGCGACCCGGCGCAGTTCACCGCGGCCGCACCGGGCGCTGGACCGCGCCGCGTACGTGATTCTGCGCCTGCTCAAGGAGTCCGGGCCGCAGAACGTCTCCGCCGTCGCGCACCGCCTGAACCTCGACGGCTCGACGGTGACCCGGCAGGTGAGCGCCATGCACCGCGACGGCCTGGTCGAGCGGACCCCGGACCCGGACGACGGGCGGGGCACGGTCATCGCCGCGACCGAGCGGGGGCTCTCGCAGGTGGACGCGGTCGCGAAGGCGCGGCGGGAGCTGTACGACGTGGTGCTCAAGGACTGGACGAGCCACGAGCGCAAGGAGCTGGCCGGCGTCCTCGAGCGGCTCACGCGGGACATGGACTCGTACATCAAAGGCCGCGGCCTCGGATAGGACGTCCGAGGCCGCGGCAGGATGAGGGAGCGGGTCAGGTCGAGGAGGCGATCGGGTCCGCGTCGGGGGTCGTACGGGCTTTCTCGAGGCGCGGGTCGCCCTCGTCGGCGAAGTAGTCGTCCGGGGTGGTGTGGTCCATGCCGTCCGGGGTCTTCGCGGCTCGCAGGATCAGCGTCACGACGACCGCCACGAGCAGGTTGACCGCGACCGCCACGAAGCCCACGTAGATGGTCTTCTGACTGTCGAAGCCCAGGTCGGACAGCAGGAAGGCCGAACCGCCGAAGTGCTTGCGGCCGGTCGCGGCGTTCGGGATGTTGTAGAGCATCCACATGCCCATGGCCATGCCGGCCGCCCAGCCGGCGATCAGCGCCCAGCGGTGCAGCCAGCGGATGAACAGGCCGAGCGCCACCGCGGGCCCGGTCTGCAGGATGATGATGCCGCCGATGAGCTGCAGGTCGATGGAGAACTGCGGGTCGAGGAAGATGATGCAGGCGACCGCGCCGACCTTGACCACCAGCGACGTGATCTTGGAGACGTTGGCCTCCTGCGCCGGGGTCGCGTCCTTCTTCAGGTATTCCTTGTAGATGTTTCGGGTGAACAGGTTCGCCGCCGCGATCGACATGATGGCCGCCGGGACCAGCGCGCCGATGCCGATGGCCGCGAACGCGACGCCCGCGAACCAGGACGGGAACTGCTGGTCGAACAGCAGCGGCACCACCGTGTTGCTGTCCACGCTGCCGGCCTTGGCGCCGGGCAGCGGCTTGACGCCGGCCGAGATCGCCATGTAGCCGAGCAGGGCGATCAGGCCCAGCAGCAGACTGTACGCGGGCAGCGCCGACATGTTCCGCTTGATGACGTTGCGGTTCTTGCTGGCCAGCACGCCCGTGATGCTGTGCGGGTAGAGGAACAGCGCGAGCGCCGAGCCGAGCGCCAGGGTGATGTACTGGAGCTGGTTGTTGGCGTTGAGGATGATGCCGTCGCCGGGCGCCTTCGAGGCCTGGAACTTCGCGTTCGCGTCGTCGAAGATGCTGCCCCAGCCGCCCAGCTTGTACGGCAGGTAGAGCACCGCCACGATGATCACGATGTAGATCAGCGTGTCCTTGACGAACGCGATCAGCGCCGGGGCGCGCAGGCCGGACTGGTACGTGTACGCGGCCAGGATCGCGAACGCGATGATGATCGGCAGGTGCCGGGCGAAGGCGCTCTCCCCCGTCACGCCCATCGTCTTGAGCACGGCCTCGATGCCGACCAGCTGCAGCGCGATGTACGGCATGGTCGCCACGATCCCGGTGATCGCCACGAGCAGGGCGAGCAGCGGCGAGTCGAAGCGGGAGCGGACGAAGTCGGCCGGGGTGACGAAGCCGTGCCGGTGCGACACCGACCAGAGCCGGATGAGGATCAGGAAGAACAGCGGGTAGATGACCACCGTGTACGGCACCGCGAAGAACCCGGCGGCACCGGCACCGAAGATCAGCGCCGGCACGGCGACGAAGGTGTACGCCGTGTAGAGGTCGCCGCCGACCAGGAACCAGGTGATCCAGCCGCCGAAGCTGCGCCCGCCCAGCCCCCACTCGTCGAGGTGCGCCATGTCCTTCGGGGCGCGCCACCGGGCAGCCACGAAGCCCATGCCGCTGACCAGCAGGAAGAGCAGCGTGAAGATGACGATCTCGGTGATGTGGTCACTCATCGACGGCCTCCCGGGTCTCGGGCGCGGACACCCGCGTGGGCCGCTTGGTCATCTGGTAGACCAGCGAGGTCGTGGCGACGCCGACGAAGATGAAGAGGAACTGCAACCAGTAGAACGCCGGGAACCCCCACAGCCGCGGCGAGTCGCGGTTGAACAGCGGGGTCACCAGGGGCAGGACGATGGGGATGAGGAGCAGCCAGTACCAGGGGCTGCGGTCACTGCGCGGGGACCGTACCGGTTCCGTCATGGGTGGGATCCTCCTGATCGGAGTGAATGACGGTTATCGGCCGCACGTTACCGAGACGTTTCACAGCGAAGTCACAGTGGAGATCACCTTGCGCCGAACGGCAAGGGTGGTGCGCCGAACGGCACACCACCCTTGCGTACGGTGATCAGTGCCGCCAGGGCGACCAGAGACCGGCCGAGATCGTACGGGTCAGCGACGCGTTCTCGTCGTCGCCGTCGAGCGACCACATCATCGCCCCGCCCAGCCCCTGCGCCCGGATGTACGCCGTCTTCTGCAGGATCTGCGCCGGGTCGTCGTACGTCCAGAAGGTGGTGCCGTCGAAGAGCCAGGAGTGCCCGGCCCGCCAGTCGCGGTGCACGGTGTAGCCCTGGGCGGGCAGGTTCTTGAGGACCTTGTAGTCCTCGGTGCCGACGGCGAAGGTGCCGGGCGCGCCGCCCGCGGCCGGGGCGAACAGGCCGTTGCCACCGCCGGTCACGCCGGTCCAGCCCTGGCCGTAGTACGGGATGCCGAGCACGAGCTTGCCGCTCGGCGCACCCCGGTCCCGCCACGCGCCGATCGCGACCTCGACGGAGAAGTCGGGGTTGTCCGGCGCGCCCTTGGGCACGCGCAGAGCGGACTGCTGGTTCGTCCGGGCCTCCCACGAGCCGTGGAAGTCGTAGCCCTGGACCGTACCGAAGTCGAGGTACTTGAAGATCTTCGGCTCGAAGCCCGCGTCGATCTTGGCGGGGGCGGCCGGCAGGAAGGCGGTGAGGTCGTAGTGCCGCTTCGTCGTGCGCGACAGCTTGTCCAGCTGCTTGCGGAACTCGGCGGTCAGCTTGGTGAAGTTCTGCTTGTCCTCGGGCCGGATCACGTTACCGGCGTTGCCTTCCGAGCCGGGCCATTCCCAGTCGAGGTCGATGCCGTCGAAGATGCCGGCGGCGACGCCCGCGGACAGCCCCGGCAGGTTGCCCTTGATCCACAGGTCCACGCAGGAGCTGACGAGCTTCTGCCGCGACGCGTCGGTGAGCGCGGCGTCGGAGAAGTGCGCCGAGCCGGTCCAGCCGCCGAGCGAGATCAGCACCCGCAGGTCCGGGTTCTTCTTCTTGAGCTCGGCGAGCTGGTTGAGGTTGCCGGCGATCGGCTGGCCCGGCACGTCGGCCACGCCGTCGACGCTGAGCTCCGCGGAGAACGGCGTCTGCCAGTCCGCCCACGGGTCGGCCGATTCGCAGACGCCGGCCGCCGTGACCGGCCCGAACGCGTAGTTGAGGTGGGTGAGCCGGGCGGCGGCGCCGGACTTCTCCACCTTGGCGAGCTGAAAGTCCCGGCCGTAGATCCCCCACTGGGTGAAGTACCCGACCTTGACGTACGGCTTCTTCCCGTGCGCCTGGGCCGTGCCCGGTGCGGCGGTGACGCCGACCAGGACGGCCGCGGCGACGGCGAGGAAGCGACGGGTGTGTCCGCGCATGAAGCCCTCCAGGGGCGAAGCATTTAACAAACTTTCCTGATTGAGGAAGCTAAACGCCCTGATCTGGAGAAGCAATAAGCCGATCTATCGAAGATGCGCCGTCTCGTTGACCGAACGCACCGCTATGCCCCCATCCGGCCACATGTCCATCGTGGAGACGCCGGCCGCGTCCAGGAACAGCCGGTGCAGGAACGCGTCGCCTGCGGCGAGCGCGTCACGCAGGATCAGCTTGATCGGCGAGACGTGCGAGACCACCACGACGACCGAGGACGGGTACGCGGACTGCAGCGTCGCCAGCGCGCCCCGGACCCGCTTCGACACGGTCTGGAACGACTCCCCGCCCGGCGGCGCCACGCTCGTCGAGCCGAGCCAGCGGTCCATCTCCGCGGGCCAGCGCTCACGCACCTCGCCGAAGGTCAGGCCCTCCCAGTCGCCGAAGTCGCACTCGATCAGCTCCGGCATGACGGTGACCGAGACGCCGCCCACCTCTGCGGCGATCAGCTCGGCTGTGCGCGTACATCTGCTCAAGGGTGAGGAGACGACGGCCGCGACGTCGCGGCTGATGCCGGCCACCCGCCCGGCCGCGGCCATGGCCTGCGCCTCGCCCTCGTCGGAGAGCGGCACGTCGCCGCGGCCGGAGTATCGGCCCTGCTTGGTGAGGGCGGTCTCGCCGTGGCGCACGAGGATCAGCCGCGTCGCCGCCTCCATCGACGGGGGCGCCCAGCTGCGCGGCGGCGTCTTCTCCTCGGGCTCGATCACGTCCCGGACCGGCTTGCCGGCGGCCTCGTCCATCGCGCGGTTGGCGAGCGCGTCGGCGAGCTTGTTGCGTTCGCGCGGGATCCAGTCGAAGGTCACCCCGGCGAAGCCGTCCACCAGCTTGGCCGCCTCCGCGGCGAGCGGGCGCAGGCCCGGGTTCTTGATCTGCCAGCGGCCGGACATCTGCTCGATGACCAGCTTCGAGTCCATCCGTACGTCGACCCGCGCCGCACCGAGCTCGGCGGCGGCGCGCAGTCCCGCGATGAGGCCCTGGTATTCGGCGACGTTGTTCGTCGTGGTGCCCAGCGAGCCGTGCCGCTCGAGCAGCACGTCGCCCGAGCCGGTGTCGCGCACGACAGCGCCGTACCCGGCCGGGCCGGGGTTGCCCCGCGACCCCCCGTCCGCCTCGACGACCACCCGGAGGTCGCTCACAGACCGGACTCCGCCGTACGCACCATGATCCGGCGGCACTCCTCGCAGCGGACCACCTCGTCGGCGGGGGCGGACTTCACCCGCGCCAGGTCGGCGCCGTACAGCTCGATGCGGCAGCCGCCGCACCGGCCGGAGCGGAACAGCGCGGCGCCCAGCCCGGTCTCCTCGCGGATCTTGTCGTACAGCTTGACCAGGTCGGGCGGCAGGTCGGCGGCGAGCGGGCCGCGGGCCTGGTTCTTGAACTCCTGCTCCTTGGTGATCTCCGCGTACGCCTCGTCCCGTCGTGACTCGGCCGCCGCCCGGCGCTCGCTCGCCTCGGCGATGCGCTTCAGCACCTCGTTGAGCGTCTGCTCGGCGGTCTCGCGGCGCTCCATCAGCTCGAGCTCGGCGTCCTCCAGCTCCGACTGCCGGCGGTTCAGCGTCGCCAGCTCGTGCTGCAGGCCCTCGATCTCGCGCAGCGCGCCGCCGGCGTCGAGGCGGGCCTGGTCGCGCTGCTTACGCGTACGGACCTGCTCGATGTCCTTCTCGTAGCGGGAGATGTCGCGGTCCAGGTCGTCGACGGCCACCTGGGCGCGGGCCCGCTCGTCCTCCAGCGCGGAGAGCTCACGGGCCACGGTGTCGATCTCGGCGAGCTCGGGCAGCGACCGGCGACGGTGCGCGAGCTGGTTGAGCGCGGTGTCGACGGCCTGCAGGTCGAGCAGGCGGCGCTGGGCTTCCGGGGCGGCCTTCACGGGTGGATCTCCTTGTCGTCGGCGACCGCGTGCACGGTCCAGGGGTCGGTGTCGAGGTCGGAGACGAGGACGGCCACGCCGAACTGCGCGCGCAGCCACCCGGCCACCTCGTCGAGCCAGGGGCGCTCGCTGGCCCAGTGCGCCACGTCGAGCAGGGCGGGACCGCCCGCGGCGAGATGCTCGCCGGCGGGGTGGTGTCGCAGGTCGGCGCAGAGGTACGCGTCCACGCCGGCGGCCGTCGCCTGCTGGAGGAAGGAGTCGCCCGCGCCGCCGCAGACGGCCAGCGTACGCACGAGCAGATCGGGGTCACCGGCGGCCCGGACCCCGGCCGCGGTGGCGGGCAGCCGGCGCGCGGCGAACGTGGTCAGCTCCGCCAGCGTCATCGGGGCGGCCAGCTCGCCGATCCGGCCGATCCCCCGGCCCTCGCCGGCGGCCGGGCTGCCCGGGGCGGCGGGCGCCAGCGGGCGCAGCCCGACGAGGTCGAGGCGGGCGGCGAGGGCGTCGGACACGCCGGGATTCGCGACGTCGGCGTTGGTGTGCGCGACGTACAGGGCGATGTCGGCCTTGATCAGCCGGTGCACGATGCGGCCCTTGTACGTGTCCGGCGCCACCGACGAGACGCCCTTGAGCAGCAGCGGATGGTGGGCGACGATCAGCCCGGCACCGGCCGCGACCGCCTCCTCGACCGTCTCCGGGACGCAGTCGACCACGCACAGGATGCGCTCGACCGGCAGCTCGAAGTCGCCCAGCACGGGACCGACCCGATCCCACTGCTCCGCCCACGACCTGGGATAACGCCGGTCGAGGGCGGCGATGACCGTACGGACGGTCGGCGGGGCGAGCACGGAGTCGGTCACGGCCGCCAACTCTACTGGAGGCCTGCGGGACGCCCCCTAGGAGCGAGCCCCCGGCTCGACCCGGTTGTCCGTCTCGAAGCGCGCGTGCAGGGTCTGCAGCGCCCGCCGCCACGGGAACCGGCTGCGGAACCGGTCGTTCTGGCCGGGACCGCCCAGGCTCACCACGTCGTCGCCGTACAGGACCTCGACGCCCCAGGTACGCAGCTTCGCCATGCTCTCGTGCAGCGCCGGGTGCATCGCCATGACCTTGTTCGTGTACGGCACCACGACGGTCGGGATGCCGAAGCCGTACCCCTCGATCAGCAGCCCCAGCACGAGCGTGTCGGTGATGCCGGCAGCCCACTTGTTCACGGTGTTGACCGTGGCGGGCGCCACGATCATGGCGTCGGCCGGCGGGAGCAGATCGTCGTCGCCCGGGTTCTTGTAGTAGCTGCGGACGGCGTGCCCGGTCTGCGCCTGCAGCGCCGCCGCGTCGACGAACTTGCGCCCGTCCGGGGTGGTGATCACGCAGACCTCCCAGCCGTCACGCTGGGCCAGGTCGACGAGCACACCCACGTCCCGGGCGATCGGTGAGCCGCACACCAGGATGTAGAGCACGCCGGGCGTGGGGTTGGCCGTGCTCACCGCGCAACCCACCTCATACGCCGACTCCCATCTGTTCGGCCAGCTCCGCGATGGGTGCCGGCGGGGTGCCCCGCGTGCGTCGCAGCACGTCGGAGATGACCTCGTGGGCCAGCGGGCGGCAGCGGATCTCGGACGGGGCGAGCCGGTCGCCCTCCAGCAGCATCTCGCTGGCCTTCTCCACATCACCCAGCTGGGTGTACCCGCGCGCGATGTCGAGGAAGTGGTGCGCGCGCCGTTCCGGGAGCATCGCGGCGAAGTGCTCCTGGTCGATCCGGTTGTGCGTCTCGATCGCCTTGCCGCCGTCACCGAGCTCGACCGCGGCCGCGGCCCGGTGCAGCTCCACATTGGTCGGCCCGAAGGACGTCCAGTAGTAGTTGAAGTCGCCGCCGAGCGCGGCCGCCGCCTGCTCGGCGCCGGTGACCAGGTCGCGCACGGTGGCACTGTCGCCGATGCGTGCCGCCGCCATCGCGCCGGTGAGCAGCAGCAGCCCGTACACGGACAGCCGCTCCGGCGTCGCCGAGTCCGGCGTCGTCGGGGCGAGCCGGTTCGCGATGTTGACGTTGACCTCGAGGGCCGAGCGGACCCGGCCGAGCGAGAGCAGCGCCATGCCGACCCGGTGGCTGGCCATCCCGGCCAGCAGCTGGTCGCCGGCGCGCTGCGAGACCGCGATGGAGCGGTCCGCCGCGAGCCAGGACAGCTCGTGCTCGCCGACCTTGCGCAGCGCCGAGGAGGCGATCTGGTACACCTGCCCGAGCAGGTGCGCCGCGTCGCGGGCCTCCTCGCCGCTCGCGTGGGCGCTGTCCGCGGCCTGCGCGTCACGCAGCAGCTGCGGCAGCTTGCGGGCGAGCACGCCGTACTTCGCGTGCTGATAGGTCAGCCAGGCGTGGCTGACCGCCTTGCGCATCTCCGTCAGCGGCGGCGCCTGCGGGACGGGATGGAAGAACGCGCTCATCTGGTCGTAGCGCTCGAGCGCGGCGCGGATCTCCTCGACCTCGACCTGGTCGATGCAGTTCTGCGTCTCCGGCCGCCGTTCGACGTCCTTGCCCAGCAGCAGCTGGACGTCGATCGCGAGCACGTCGGCGATCTCGTACACGACCGAGAACTTGTCGAGCCGGCGGACCCCCCGCTCGACCTTGTCGACCCAGCTCTTGGACTTGCCCAACCGGTCCGCGAAGACCTGCTGAGACATCTTGCGCCGGCCGCGCCAGTAGGCGACTCGCCGGCCGATCGGCAGCTCGTCCACGGTGCCTCCCCAAACTCACCCGGCGACTCCCGCCGGTGAGCACCCGGTGCTTCACGTGCAGTGTGGACCTCACTCGTCCGTGCTGGTCGCACAGGTTGTGTGATCGCCTGCCCACCGTTGCTCGTAGTTTCTCATGCAACTTGCAATGGGTGATCTGACCGAACCAACGACGCGTGTCGCGCTTGGTAACGGCAACCCCGCCTGATATAGCGGCAGCGAGTCCCGAACCGGGGGTAAACCGACCATGCAGTGGAGCAACCGAGAGCCGATCGGCCCACGGGCCCTCCTCGATCGGCTGCGCCTGCGCCGTGCGGCGCTGCGCTACGCCCGGCAGGGCTGGGCGGTGACGCCGGGGGCGTACCTCAGCGGCGACCGCTTCGCCTGCGGCCGGCCCGGCTGTCCGATCATGGGCTGCCATCCCGCGATCGAGTGCTGGGAGGACGACGCGTCCGCGGACCCCGCGCGCATCGCCGGCTGGTGGCGCGACCGGCCGTACACGGTGCTGCTCGCCACCGGCGGCGCCTTCGACGTCCTGGAGGTGCCGGCCGCGGTGGGCCTGCGGGTCCTCGGCGCGGTACGGCTGCACACCGGCGTGATCGGACCGGAGCGCGAGGACGCCCGCGGCCCGGTCGCGGTGGCGCCGTCCGGACGCTGGATGTTCCTGGTACGCCCCGGCGACGAGCTGCGCCCCGAGCTCGCGTCCTGCCTGGACGTCCTGCGGCACGGCCGCGGCTCGTGGATCCCGGCCGCGCCGAGCCGGACGCCGGACGGACAGGTCCGCTGGGCCGTCACCCCGGAGGAGAACGGCTGGCGGCTGCCCGCCTCTGCGACCGTGCAGGCGATGCTGCTGGACGCGCTCGACGCGCTGGGACGGCGTCCGCAGCCCGGCGCCCCGCTGAGCGTGCCGCGGCAGATGTCCACGGCCCGCCGCGCCGCCTGAGCCGTCCTCGCCGCGTTCGTGCCCGGACGCCGCGCACCGACCGGCGGCCGGCTCCTCGGAGCTGGTGGCGGACGGTATTCGGGCACTGCCGGTGGCATGCATGTCGCAGCCACCGTATTGACCTACCTTGCGGTAGGCACTCACCCGAACGGGTGAACACATGATCACCCTCCGCGCATGAAACCCGCTCGTGACCGGCGAACGGATCCTGGCACGATGCGGGCCATGGTCACCATTCATGTCGCGCCGCGGGCGACATCACGGTGCTGCTGGTCGCGTACCGTAGAGATCTACTTCCGGGTTGACCGGGCGCGGACGTGCATGCGCTCGCCCTGCGGCCCGAAGATGGTGAGGAACTCGACCGCCTCGCCGGAGGCGCGGCCGAACCAGTGCGGCACGCGGGTGTCGAACTCCGCCGCCTCCCCCGCCGGCAGGACCAGATCGTGCTCGCCGAGGACGACGCGGAGCCGGCCACTGATCACGTACAGCCACTCGTACCCCTCATGGGTCTTCGGGTCCGGCACCTCGGCCGGGCCCGGCGGGATGAGGTGCTTGAAGGCCTGCAGGCCGGTCGCCTGACGGCTCAGCGGCAGGATCGTCTGGCCGCTGCTGTGCTTGATCGGCCGGGCGTAGATCCGCGGGTCCCCGGTGGGCGGCGCTCCGACCAGGTCGTCGAGCGGCACGTGGTAGGCCCGGGCCAGCGGTAGGAGCAGCTCCAGCGTGGCCTTGCGCTGCCCCGACTCGAGCCGCGACAAGGTGCTGACCGAGATGCCGGTGCTCTCCGACAACGCGGCGAGCGTCGTGCCGCGTTCCTGCCGCAGCGCGCGCAACCGCGGCCCGACCGCCGCGAGCACCTCATCGTTTGCCATCACGGCAAATAACTTTGCCACTTTCGGGGCGGCTCGGCCACCGTTGCGGCATGACGTACGACGTGATCGTGATCGGCGGGGGACCCGCCGGATTGAGTGCGACGGTGGCGCTGAGCCGGGCGCTGCGCAAGGTTCTGCTGGTCGACGCGGCGGAGCCGCGCAACGCGCCCGCCGAGGGCATCCACAACTACCTGACCCGCGACGGGGTCCCGCCGGCGGAATTCCGCGAGCTCGGGCGCGCGGAAGCCGTCCGCTACGGGGCCGAGGTGATCGACGGAGAGGTCGTGTCGGCAGCGCCGGGCGACGGGCTGCTCGGCGTGACGCTGGCGGACGGGCGGCGGTTCGACGCCCGGCGGCTGCTGGTCACCACCGGCCTCACCGACGAACTGCCGGACGTGCCCGGCCTGCGGGAGCAGTGGGGGCACGGGGTCCTGCACTGCCCGTACTGCCACGGGTACGAGGTCCGCGGCAAGGCGATTGGCATCCTGGGCTCCGACCCGATGTCGCTGCACCAGGCCCAGATGTGGCGGCAGTGGAGCGACGACATCACCCTCTTCCTGCACACGGCCCCGGCCCCGGACGAGACCCAGGCCCGCGAACTCGCCGCACGCGGCATCACGGTCGTGCCGGACAAGGTCGCCGAGGTGGTCGCCACGGACGGCAGCCTGACCGGCGTACGGCTGACCGACGGCACGATCGTGGCGTGTGACGCGCTCGTCGTGGCCCCGCGGTTCGTGGCCAATGCCGGGGTGCTCGGGTTGCTGGGTCTGGAGGCCACCGGGAACGAGCGCGGGTCGGCCGTGGCGGCTGAGCCCACGGGGCGCACGGCGGTACCCGGCGTCTGGGTGGCCGGGAACGTGGCCGACCAGATGGCGCAGGTGGTCAGCGCGGCCGCGGCCGGGCTGCACACGGCGGCTCAGCTGAACATGGATCTGATCACCGAGGAGGTGCAGCAGGCGGTGGCCGGGGCTCAGCGGTCCGCGGCCAGCTCCCGGTAGGCGGCGATGACGGCCGCCGTACGCTCGGCCAGCTCCGGACCCGAATCCGCGGGCGCCGCGGCGGCGGCCGTCAGCCGGGAGATGGCCAGCTCGGCATCCCGGGCGGTCCGGCCGATGCGCTGCTCGCGGAGCAGGTCCTCACCCGCCAGCGCGGCGGTGTTGATGCTCGCCAGGATCCGGTTGGCCGCCTCGGCCGTGGAGCGCCACAGCCCTTCCACCCGGAGCCGCTGCTCGGCGAGGGCCTGCACGGCCGGGCTGTCGGCGGGGAGATTGTGCCGCGAGGCCGCACCCAGCTCGTCCCGCAGCCGCCGGATCTGCTGCCGGCGCGCCATGATCCCGGCCAGGTCCCGCAGCGCCGCGGTCAGGTCGCGGTCGGCCTGGTCGGCGTCGACCATGTGCCGCAACGCCGGCCAGGTCAGCCGTACCCGCCGGGCCACCGCCAGCGCCCGCCCGTAGACGGCCCGCTCCTCGGCGGCGTGCAGAACGAAGGAGTCGTCACCGCGGGGCAACGCCAGCACCCCGGTGCGGGCGGCCCGTGCCTGCCCGGCGGTGACGGAGGCGACCAGGGCCACGGCCCCCGCCACGCCCGCCCACCAGGGAATGCCGAGCGCGGTGAGCACGGCCACCAGCACGAGCAGGGCCAGCGAGAGCTGAGACGAGAACCGCACCCGGTCCTCCCTGCTCCGCCCGCTCGCCGCCACCGGCACGACCTCGACGACCGACCCCTGCCGGTCGCGCTTGGCGCGCCCCGACCGCATCTTGATCGGGTACGGCGACACCACGATCTTCTCGGCGTCGACACCGATGAACAGCTTCTCGCCGGCGGCGCCGGTGGACGAGCCGTGGTGTCCGCTCATCGCACGCCCTTCCCGGCCGGTGCCTCTGACGAATCCGCCGAACCCGGGCGGCCTCGGTAGCAGAGCGGGCCCGGCCGCCGAGGGGGGTACGGTCGGGCCCGCTCACCCGCGGAGCCGTCCGCAGGTGCCAGAAGGAATCGGGCGGGCCGGGCCGGACCTGAGACGGCCGCGGGTGCAGCGCGGGTGCACCCGCCTCAGTCGAGTACGCGGAAGATGAAACGCTCGTTCCAGCCGCGCCCCTCGTCGCCGGCCTCGATCTCCGTCAGCGTCGACACGAACTGCTCGTACGCGCTCGCGCCGAGCGCCATCCGGATGCTGTCGGCGTGGGTCCACACCAGCTGCACCGGGCGCGGGTCCCCGGCGGCGAGGTGCCGGCGGAGATCGGCGAGATCGTGCCGGTAGTACGGCCCGTAGCCGAGCGCCCCGGCCAGCCTGCGGTGCAGGTCCGCGGCGTTGAGCACGAACCGTCCGTCGATGACCACGTTCACCGTGCCAACCTTCCCATTGCCGGTCGACACCTGACATCGGGCCAACGATCGGGCGACTACGCCGATCTTGCAGGGTGGCCCGCGTCTCCGGCGGGCATTCTCCCCGCATCGTCCCGAGAAACCCGACCGGCCGGCCGACCCGCCCACCCACTCGGCGCAGACCGCGGATCGCCAGCCGGTGCGGGATCATTGCCCGCAGGTGGACGAGAGCTGAGGGAGTGGGAGCCATGGGCAAGCTGGTGGCGGTGTCGTACGTGACCCTCGACGGCGTCTTCGAGGAGCCGGCGTGGAGCGGGCCGTACTTCAACGACGAGCTGGGCAGCTGGCAGGACGCCAACCTGCGCGAGGCCGGCGCCCTGCTGCTGGGGCGCAAGACGTACGAGGGTTTCAAGGCCGCCTGGCCGCAGATGGAGGCCTCGACCGGGGACTTCGGCAAGCGGATGAACTCGATGCCCAAGCACGTCGCCACGACCACGCTCACCGAGCCCGAGTGGAACGCGACGTTCCTGCAGGGCGAGGTCTCCGAGGCGGTCGCGCGGCTGAAGGCCGGGCCCGGCACCCTGCTGCTCAACGGCAGTGCCGACCTGCTCAACTATCTGACCCGGCACAACCTGGTCGACGAGTACCGGATCATGATCTACCCCGTCGTGGTCGGCGAGGGCCGCAAGCTCTGGCACGAGGGCACCAAGGTGGCGCTCACCCACACCGGCTCCTGGACCACGAAGACCGGGGTCGAGGTCATCACGTACGTCCCGGCCTGAGCGGGTCGCGTCCCGCTTCAGACGGTGAAGCGGTCGACCAGCTCGGTCAGCCGCCGGGCGGTCGCGTCGAGCTCGCCGGCCGCCTCGTGCGACACGGTCACCGCCGCGCGGGTGCTCTCCACCGCCCCGCTCACCGCGCCGATGTCGCCGGCGATCTCCCGGCTGCCGCCGGCCACCTCGACGATGTTGCGGGACATCTCGGCGGTCGTCGCGGCCTGCTGCTCCACGGCGGCGGCGATCGCGTTCTGGTAGTCGTTCACCCGGGCGATCGTGGCCGTGATCGCGTTGATCGCCTCGACCGCCCGCGCGGTGTCGCCCTCGATCGCCGACACCCGCGCGGTGACGTCCTCCGTCGCCTTCGCCGTCTCCTGGGCCAGGTCCTTCACCTCGCCGGCGACCACCGCGAAGCCCTTGCCGGCGTCACCGGCCCGGGCCGCCTCGATCGTCGCGTTGAGGGCCAGCAGGTTCGTCTGCTCGGCGATGCTGGCGATCAGCCGGACCACGTCGGCGATCTGGCCGGTGGAGGAGCGCAGCTCGTCGATCACCCCGGAGGCGGTGGCGGTCAGGCCGACGCCGTCACGCCCGGCCTGCGCGGCGTCCTGGGCGTTGCCCGAGATCTCCCCGATCGAAGCGCCCATCTGCTCGGCGCCCGCGGCCACGGTCTGCACCACGGCCGAGATCTCGCCGGCCGCGCGGGTGGCGGAGCCGGCCTGCTCGGCGGCGGCCGCGGCCGAGGCGGTCAGCTGCGCGCCGGTCGCCGCGACCTGCCCCGCCGACCGGGAGACCTCGCGCGAGGCCTCGGTCACCTCGGCCATCACCTGGCGCAGCTCCGCCGCCGCGGTGGTGAGCGCGGCGCCGGCCCGGCCGATCTCGTCGTGCCCGCCGGCCGCGACGCGGACCGTGAGGTCCCGCTTGGCCAGCCGCGACAGCCCCGCGGTGAGCGAACGGAGCCGCCCCGAGATCGTGCGGGCCTGCCAGGCGGCGAACAGCCCGCCGGCCACCGCGAGCAGCAGCGCGGCCACGAGGAAGGCGATGAGCATGGCGCGGCGGCCGTCCTGCACCGCGTCGACCGCGCCGGCGGTGTCGCCGTCGTACCCGCCCACGGCGATCGCCCACGAATACTGCGGGTACGACGCGACGGTCGTGGTCGTGTCCCCAGCCGGCGCGCCGGCAGCCCCGGGCAGCCGGTACGTGGCCCGCCAGGTCGCTCCCCCGGTCAGCTTCGGCGCCTGGGTGACGATCTGCTCGACGTACTTGGTGCCGTCGGCGTCGGTGGCGCCCAGGTCCGTGCGTCCGGCGGCCCCGGCGATGCTGGAGGCGATGATCCGGCCCGCGTCCGCCTTGGTGGAGCTGTAGACGGTCACCCAGCCGTTCTCCCGGACCTTGCTGCCGGAGATCGCGTCGGTCAGCTCCTTGAGCGCCTCCGACTGCTGCACGCCGACGTACAGGGCGCCGACCACCCGGCCGGTGGCGTCCTTGATCGGGTCGTACGCGGTGATGTACCAGGAGCCCACGACCAGCGCGACGCCCCGGTACGGCTTGCCGGCCTTGATCGCCGTGGCCACGGCGTTCGGCGCGCCGTCCGCCCCCACCGCCGGGATGAACGTGCCGATGGCCCGCCGGTTGCCCGTGGTCTTGACGTTGGTGCCGACGCGCAGCAGGTCGCCGGCCTCGTTCATCCGCTGGAAGACCGTCACCGTGCCGCCGAGCAGCGACACGACGTCGTCGACGAACGGCGTCGGCTTGCGCAGATCGAGGTTCTGGCCCAGCCACTGCCCGGCCACCGTCATCCGGGGCAGGGTGACGGTCTGCTTGTCCTGGGTGAACTGGTTGGTGGCGGTCCAGGTCGCCGTGCCGTCCGAGAACTCCACGCCGCCGCGCTGGGCCAGCATCTGGCCGGCGGCCGTCATGTCGCCGTTCACACCGGACTGGATCTCGTCACCGACCGAGCTGACCAGGCGGGTGACCTCGTCCGTGGTCCGGTTCAGGTCCTCGGTGGTCAGCTTCTCCACCTGCGCCTGCGTGCGGTCGGCGAACGCGTCGCTCTGCCACGCGCCGACCCCGAAGAGGACCGCAGCGGTACTGAGAATGCCGCCCAGGCCCAGGGCGAGAAGCTTGTGGCCGATCTGCAGACGCGCCATGCAGGCCTGTTCGGCCGTTCAGGGCAAGAAATGAGGGGGTGGCGCGGGCCACCCCCTCATCACGCGGTGCCGGGCGTCGTCAGCTGTCCCCGCCGGTCTCGCCGACCGGGGCGGCGTTCACGTCGTCGATCGCGTACTTCTTGGCGGCCTCGGCCGGCACGTGCGACGGCACCTTGCCGCGCAGCGCGAGCTGGCGCAGCGTCGCCACCGCGATGGACTCGGCGTCCACGTGGAAGTGCCGGCGCAGCGCGTGCCGGGTGTCGCTCATGCCGAAGCCGTCGGTGCCCAGCGACGTCCAGTCGTTCGGCACCCAGCGGCTGATCAGGTCCGGCACCGCCCGCATCCAGTCGCTGACCGCGACGGCCGGGCCCTCCGTGCCCTCGAGCTTCTGCTCGATGTACGGCTTACGCGGCTGGTCGCCCGGGTTCATGAGGTTGTGCTCCTCGGCCTCGACCGCGTCGCGGCGCAGCTCGGTCCACGAGGTCACCGACCACACGTCCGCGGCGACGCCCCAGTCCTGGGCGAGCAGCTGCTGCGCCTTGAGCGCCCACTGCATGCCCGTTCCGGAGGCGAGCAGCTGCGCCTTCGGGCCTGTGGCCTGCGGCGCCGCCGCGTACTTGTAGATGCCCTTGAGCAGGCCCTCCACGTCGACGCCCGACGGCTCCGCCGGCTGCACGATGGGCTCGTTGTAGACGGTGAGGTAGTAGAAGATGTTCTCCGGCGACTCGCCGTACATCCGGTGCAGGCCGTTCTCCACGATGTGCGCGATCTCGAACGCGAACGCCGGGTCGTACGCGACCACCGCCGGGTTCGTCGCCGCGATCAGCATCGAGTGCCCGTCCTCGTGCTGCAGGCCCTCGCCGTTGAGCGTGGTCCGCCCGGCGGTCGCGCCGAGCAGGAAGCCGCGGGTCATCTGGTCCGCCGCCGCCCACAGCTCGTCGGCGGTGCGCTGGAAGCCGAACATCGAGTAGAAGATGTACAGCGGGATCATCGGCTCGGCGTGCGTGGCGTACGACGTGCCGGCCGCGATGAAGCTGGCCGTGGAGCCCGCCTCGTTGATGCCCTCGTGCAGGATCTGCCCGTTGGTGGCTTCCTTGTACGACAGGAACAGCTCGCGGTCGACCGACGTGTACGTCTGGCCGTGCGGTGAGTAGATCTTGCGGGTCGGGAACAGGGAGTCCATGCCGAACGTCCGCGCCTCGTCCGGGATGATCGGCACCCAGCGGGCCCCGAACTCCTTGTCCTTCATGATGTCCTTGAGCAGGCGGACGAAGGCCATCGTGGTGGCCACCTTCTGCTTGCCCGAGCCGCGCTTGACGTCGCCGAACTTCGCCGACTCCGGGATGTTCAGCGGGATCGCCTTCGTGCGCCGCGACGGCAGGTAGCCACCCAGCTCACGCCGCCGCTCCTGCAGGTACTTCATCTCGTCCGAGTTCTCGCCCGGGTGGAAGTACGGCGGGAGGTACGGGTTCTCCTCGAGCTGTTTGTCCGAGATGTCCAGATAGAGACGGTCCCGGAAGCCCTTGAGGTCGTCCAGGGTCAGCTTCTTCATCTGGTGCGTGGCGTTACGGGCCTCGAAGTGCGACCCGAGCGTCCAGCCCTTGATCGTCTTCGCCAGGATCACCGTCGGCTGACCGGTGTGCTCCATGGCCGCCTTGTACGCCGCGTACAGCTTCTTGTAGTCGTGGCCGCCGCGCTTGAGGTTCCACACCTCGTCGTCGGACATGTGCTCGACCAGCTTGCGGGTGCGCGGGTCGCGGCCGAAGAAGTTCTCCCGCACGTACGCGCCCGACTCGCCCTTGTACGTCTGGTAGTCGCCGTCCGGCGTGACGTTCATGAGGTTGACCAGGGCGCCGTCGGTGTCCGCGGCGAGCAGCGGGTCCCACTCGCGGCCCCAGACCACCTTGATGACGTTCCAGCCGGCGCCGCGGAAGAACGACTCCAGCTCCTGGATCACCTTGCCGTTGCCGCGGACCGGGCCGTCGAGGCGCTGCAGGTTGCAGTTGATGACGAAGGTGAGGTTGTCGAGCTCCTCACGGGCGGCCAGCCCGATCGCGCCGAGCGACTCGACCTCGTCCATCTCGCCGTCGCCCAGGAACGCCCACACGTGCTGCTGGCTGGTGTCCTTGATGCCGCGGTTGTGCAGGTAGCGGTTGAACCGCGCCTGGTAGATCGCGTTCAGCGGGCCCAGGCCCATGCTGACGGTCGGGAACTCCCAGAAGTCCGGCATCAGGCGGGGGTGCGGGTACGACGGCAGACCGCCGCCCGGGTGCGACAGCTCCTGACGGAAGCCGTCCAGGTCGTTCTCGCTGAGCCGGCCCTCGAGGAACGCCCGCGCGTACATGCCCGGGGAGGCGTGACCCTGGAAGAAGATGTGGTCACCGCCGCCGGGGTGCTCCTTGCCGCGGAAGAAGTGGTTCATGCCGACCTCGTAGAGGCTGGCGCTCGACGCGTACGTCGAGATGTGCCCGCCGACCCCGATGTCCGGCCGCTGGGCGCGGTGCACCAGCATCGCGGCGTTCCACCGGATGTACGCCCGGATCCGCCGCTCGACGAACTCGTCGCCGGGGAACCAGGGCTCCTGCTCCGGCGGGATCGTGTTGATGTAGTCGGTGGAGGTCAGGGGCGGCACGCCGACCTGTCGCTCCCGGGCCCGTTCGAGCAGGCGCAACATCACGTAGCGGGCTCTCTTGGCCCCGCGGTCGTCGATGACTCCGTCGAGCGACTCGACCCACTCGCTGGTTTCCTCGGGGTCGATGTCCGGAAGCTGGCTCGGCAGGCCGTCGCTGATCACCGGGCGCTTGCGTTCCGTGGCCACAGGCATTCCTCTTGGTCGGTGTCGGACCGTGCGCCCCATTGTGTGAATCGCACGGGAATGGTTCCATCCTGCCCCCTGACGGTGGCCGGCGTCACGCCTACGGTCCGGCTACGCGACGCGCGACACACGTACTGAGCAGTAACTTCGGGCTCAGCCGGGCAGGAAGCTGAACCGCACCTGGCGCTCCGGATTGTCGCCGTTGGGGTCCACGAGGCAGATGGACTGCCACGTGCCCAGGGCGATGCGGCCGCCGACGACCGGCAGGGTCGCATACGGCGGGATCCAGGCCGGCAGGACGTGGTCGCGGCCGTGGCCGCGCGAACCGTGCCGGTGCCGCCACTTGTCCTCGGCGGGCAGCAGCTCGTCGATCGCCGTGAGCAGGTCGTCGTCCGAGCCGGCGCCGGTCTCGATGATCGCCAGTCCCGCCGTGGCGTGCGGCACGAACACGTGCAGCAGCCCGTCGCCGCGACCGCGGGCGAAATCCTCCGCCTCGCTCGTGATGTCGCGCACGACCGGCCGGTTCCCGGTCCGGACGGTGATCACCGTGGTGTCCATGACCGGGAAGTCTTACACGTAGAGGTCCATCGCCAGGAAGGCCGTCCCCACCGCGACGAACCACAGCCCGCACAGACCCAGCCGGGCCAGGCCCGCCCACAGCGCCATGTCACAAGATCAGCACGCCGTACCGGGTCTGCGCAGGCCGTTCGCCGGCATTACCCCGAACGCCCGCGCGGGCGTCCACATCGGCGGTGGCGGGGCTCGCCATGGTCGGCAATGCTGGGTCGGGTGACCACCCCGCAGAACCTCGACGAGCGTTTCCGCGACGCCGTCGCCGGCCTGCCGCCGGCCGGGTCCCGCCGGCCGGGCGACGACCCGGTCCGCGAGGGCTCCGCCCTCACCGGCGCCCGGGCCCGGCAGCTCTTCGACGCCCAGCTGGTCAGCCGCCACCTCGACCTCGCGGCCCGCTGGCTGCGCAGCTTCAACGAAGGCTTCTACACGATCGGTTCCTCCGGCCACGAGGGCAACGCCGCCGTCGCGGCCGCGCTGCGCCCCACGGACCCGACTCTGCTGCACTACCGCTCCGGCGCGTTCTACTGTGTCCGCGCCGCCCAGGTCCCGCCGCTCGAGCCCGCCACCGGCCGCGCCTCCGGGTCTTCCGCCGGCCGCGCCTCCGGGTCTTCCGCCGGCCGCGCCTCCGGCGAAGACGTGGACGCGCTTGTCGAGGCCGCGCGGGACGTCCTTCGCGGGGTTGTCGCGTCGGCGTCCGAGCCGATCGCCGGTGGCCGGCACAAGGTCTTCGGCCGGGCCGACCTGCAGATCGTCCCCACCACGTCCACGATCGCCTCGCACCTGCCCCGGGCGGTCGGCCTCGCGTGGGGAATCAGCCACGCGCCGGCCCTGCGCGGCGTCGAGAGCCCCTGGCCCGGCGACGCGATCGCGGTGGCCTCGTTCGGCGACGCCTCGGTCAACCACGCCAGCGCCACGGCCGCCCTCAACACCATCGGCTGGTACGAGCACACCGACCGGCACCTGCCCCTGCTGCTGGTCTGCGAGGACAACGGGTACGGCATCAGCGTCGCGTCCCCGCCCGGCTGGGTCGCCGAGACGCTGCGCGCCCGGCCCGGCATCCGCTACTTCGCCGCCGACGGCTGCGACCTGGCCGCCGCGTACGACACGGCCCGCGAAGCCGCCGACTGGGTACGCGAGCAGCGCCGCCCCGCCGTCCTGCACCTGAGCACGGTCCGGCTCATGGGGCACGCCGGTGCGGACGCCGAGGTCGCGTACCGGTCGAACGAGGACATCACCCGCGACCTGGACCGCGACCCGCTGGTGACCACCGCGAAGCTCCTCGTCGCCGGCGGCGCGGCCACCCCCGACGACCTCATCACCCGCTACGACGAGCTCGGCTGGCAGGTCCGCAAGGTCGCCGAGGAGGTCCTGGGCGAGCCCAAACTGGCCACCCCGGCGCAGATCGTCGCGCCGCTCGCCCCCCGCCGGCCCCTGCGCGTCGCCCGGCACGTCGCCGACGCCGCCACCCGCGCCTCGGGAGCCGGCTCGGCCGCCCGCGCGCAGGCCTTCGGTGGCCGGCTCCCCGAGCAGGGCGGCCCGCTCACCCTGGCCCAGACCATCAACGCCACCCTCACCGACGCGCTGCTCGCCCACCCCGGCGCGGTCCTCTACGGAGAGGACGTCGCGGCCAAGGGCGGCGTGTACGGCGTGACGAAGAACCTGCGGGACCGCTTCGGCGCCGACCGCGTGTTCGACACCCTGCTCGACGAGACGTCCATCCTGGGGCTCGGCCTCGGCGCCGGCCTCGGAGGCATGCTCCCCATCCCGGAGATCCAGTACCTGGCGTACCTGCACAACGCCGAGGACCAGCTCCGCGGCGAGGCGGCCACGCTCTCCTTCTTCTCGCAGGGCGCCTTCCGCAACCCCATGGTCGTCCGCGTCGCCGGGCTCGCCTACCAGCAGACCTTCGGCGGCCACTTCCACAACGACAATTCGGTCGCCGTGCTGCGCGACGTACCCGGGCTGGTCCTGGCCGTGCCCGCACGGCCGTCCGACGCGGCACCCATGCTGCGCTCCTGCCTGGCCGCGGCGGCCGTCGACGGCACGGTCGGCGTCTTCCTCGAGCCGATCGCGCTCTACCACACCCGCGACCTGTACGAGCAGGGCGACAACGAATGGCTCGCCCCCTACGCGCCGCCCGGCGAATGGGCCGGCGCGCACATCCCGGTGGGCCGCGCCCGCACCTACCCCTTCGGCTCCGCCGAAGACCTGACGATCCTCACCTTCGGCAACGGCGTACGCATGTCCCTGCGCGTCGCGGCCCGGCTCGCGGCCGACGGGTACGGCTCCCGCGTGGTGGATCTGCGCTGGCTGAGCCCCCTCCCGGTGGCCGACCTGATCCGCGAGGCCTCCGCGACCGGCCGCGTCCTCATCGTCGACGAGACCCGCCGCTCCGGCGGCGTCGGCGAAGGCATCCTCGCGGCCCTGGTGGACGGCGGTTTCGTGGGCGCCGCCCGGCGCATCGCGTCCGCCGACTCGCTGGTTCCGCTCGGTCCGGCAGCGCAGCAGGTCCTGATCGGGGAAGATGCCATCACACAGGGTGCCCACGCCCTGCTGGCGCGGTAAATTGCCACACACCCGGTGCGCCACTTGCGCGCAGCCGCCCGAGTGTGTGGACTACCCCCACAGAACGGCAGCGTCGCCTACAGCGACGCGGACGTAGCGGCACCGCCGACGGCGATGCCACCAGCGGCGTCGCCGAAGGCGGCGTCGTCAACAGCAAGGAGGAATTCGACAGTGAGCGCGACCGCTGGTCAGGCCGACGGCGTACGCAGCCTGGCGGACCGGTTCGGCTTCGAGCCGACCATGGTGGTCATGGAGATGGGCTACGACGACGACGTCGACGAGGATCTCCGTGACGCCCTGACCGAACGCGTGGGTGAATTGGTCGACGAGGACACCGACGAGGTGGTCGACGCGGTGCTCCTCTGGTACCGCGACGGCGACGGTGACCTCTTCGAACTCCTCACGGATGCCCTGGGCCCGCTCGCGGACAGCGGCGTGGTGTGGCTCCTGACCCCCAAGGCCGGCCGCGACGGCCACGTCGAGCCGAGCGAGGTCAGCGAGAGCGCGCCGACGGCCGGCCTCCAGCAGACCTCCACGGTCAACGCCGGCAAGGACTGGACCGCGGCCCGGCTGGTCTCGCCCCGCGGAGCCAAGAAGAAGTAACCCTTCCGTCGTCCTTCAGCCGGGCCGTTCGCTGCCCGGCTTTTCTTGCTGCCCGGATTTCTTGCCGCCCACCGCCTCTCGTCCCGCCGCCTCTCCCTTCCGGCGCGCGGGTTGCTCCCGCCGCCGCGCGGGCTGCTCCCCCGCCCGCCGTGACGGGCTCCCGCCCGTCCGGGGCGGCGGCGGGGAGGCGGTTATCGTGGCCGGATGCCGATCGACGCGGGGACCGAAGCGCCGGGCTTCACGCTCAAGGACCAGAACAACCAGGAGATCACCCTCGCGGACTTCCACGGCCGCAAAGCGGTCCTCCTGGTCTTCTACCCGCTCGCCTTCACCGGCACCTGCCAGGGAGAACTCGCCGAGATCCAAACCAACCTGCCCGCGTACGCCAACGACGAGGTGCAGGTCCTGACCATCAGCGTCGACTCGGTCTACAGCCACAAGATCTGGGCGGACCGCGAGGGCTACACCTTCCCCCTCCTCGCCGACTTCTGGCCGCACGGGGCGGTGGCCCAGGCGTACGGCGTCTTCAACGAGGACCGCGGCTACGCCAACCGCGGCACATTCCTCATCGACAAGGCCGGGGTCGTACGCTTCGCCCAGGAGAACCCACCCGGACAGCGACGCGACCAGGCAAGCTGGCGCGACAGCCTCGCGGAGATCCTCGGGCGGCGGCCAGGGTAGGATGACGGCTCCGGTTTCAATCCGGGCGCGTAGCTCAGTGGGAGAGCACTCGCCTTACAAGCGAGGGGTCGCAGGTTCGAAACCTGCCGCGCCCACCACCACCCCTCACCAGCAGAAACGCCACCAGGCGACCCTGGGGAGGGAAAGCACGATGCACGGACAGTCCTCGCTTGTCGATTCGGCGGCCGCGCGGTGAGCCGGCACCCGCGCGTGCTGCGCGCCGATCCCGGAGCTCTGCGGACCTGGCTGAGCTCGTGGGAGCTGAGCATGACAGCCGAAGGCCTGGGCGAGCGGACCCGCGAGATGTATGTCGACGTCGGTGTGCTCTTCGCCGGCTGGCTGCGCCACCGCGGCGACGTCGACGACTGGGAAGACGTCGGCGTGCCGCAGCTGCGCGGGTTCTTCGTCTGGCTGCAGGCCGGCGGCGCGCCCTGCCCCCACCAGCTCGACCCCGGCGGCGCCGTCATCGAGCGGTGCGAGGGCTACGGCCGGTCGTACGTCAACAACGTCGGCCGCGGCCTACAGCAGTTCTACGCCTGGTACGCCGTCGAGGAGCAGTTGCCCAACCCGATGGCCGGATTCAAGATCCCGGCGGCGCCCAAGCCCGGCGAGCAGCTCGTCCCGGTCGTCGACGACGAATGGCTATCCCAGCTGATCCGCGACGCCGAGGCGAGCCGGGACTACGCCTCGCGGCGCGACGCCGCGGTGCTGCGGCTGCTCGCCTGCACCGGCATGCGCCTGGCCGAGATCACCGGCCTGCAGGTGGCCGACGTCGACCTGCCGCGACGCGAGGCCGTCGTCACGGGCAAGGGCCGCAAGCAGCGGCGGGTCCGGTTCGACGCCAAGGCCGCGCTCGCGCTCGACCGGTATCTGCGGCTGCGCGCCAAGCGGCTACAGGACCAGACCGGCCGGATGGCCGCCGAGGCGGTCAGCGCACTGTGGATCGGGCACCGGCGGTTCGTGCCGATGACCGAGAAGGGCATCTACCAGCTGATCGTGCGCCGCGGCGAGAAGATCGGGATCAAGGTGTACCCGCACATGTTCCGGCACACCTTCAGCCACCGCTGGCTCGACGCCGGCGGCAGCGAGGGCGACCTCATGGAACTGAACGGCTGGGACTCCCCGCAGATGCTGCGCCACTACGGCCGCTCCGCACGGTCCGCCCGCGCACGCCGGTCCTACGACAACATCAACGTCATGGGCGACATCTGAACGGCCGATGGCCAGGGATTTCGATCACCCGTTCGAGATCAGGCGTACGGCGCGATCATCGGCCAAGCGGGCAAAAGGCCAGACACTTCGGACGGGTTTATCGATCTTTGCAGAAAGTTACGGTCTGGTTAACGCGCCGATCGACGGGGGCAGACGTCTACGGCGGATGGAGGAACCGACCCGGAGGTAAGCACCATGGCGGAGCGCCCGCCCCACCAACCCGCACCCCATGCTCGCCACGATGTCCACAGCCGCGGCGGACAACCAGTCCGAGGCCGATGCACGGCCACCCGCACGCTGATGATGCTCGCCACCGGCGCGTCCCTCGCGCTGTGGACCATGGCCCAGCTCGACGAGGACGTCAAGGCATCCGAGCCGATCTGGCTGCTGGTCATCATCACGCTGACCGCGTGGCCGTCCTACCTGGCCTGGTGCTCCCACCAGCGCACCAGCGCCCGCCTCAGCGAGCTGGAACGCCAGCGCGAGGCGGACTGCGGCGCAGCGTATGCCGACGGCTACCTCGACGCCCTGGCCGTCTACCCCTCCGACACGGCCGGCCGGGCCGCCACGTAGACGCCCTTGCCCTGGTGACCCTCGACCAGGCCCTCCGCGCGCAACACCAGCATGGCGTTACGGACCGCGGTCGACCCGACCCCGTACTGCTCCTGCAGCCCACGAGCGGACGGCAGCTGATCGCCCGGCGACAACTCGCCCGAGGCGATCTTGCTCTTGATGTCGTCCACGATGCGCTGGTACGACGGCGTGATCGGCATGGCACTCCCTAGGTGGCACGTCGATTCGATCACGGCCGCTCCTCCCGCTTCAAGCACATGGTGCGCTACGACAATTCAACCCTGTTGTTAGCGCACATAGTGCGCTACGTTGCGAACGGGACCCCTGGGTGGCACTGGGACGTCCCCCGGCGGGCGCGGATGGCTGCCCCAACCGCGCCCGCCGGCCGTACCCCCGCGACCGGAGAGGGCCACCGTGCTCGCCGCGATCCTCAACCTCGTCCTACCCCGCCGACGCCGTTACCAGGCCGCCCTGCGCGCCATGCGAGCCGCCCAGCTCGAGCAGCGCCGCGAATACGCTCAAGCCCAGCAGCGGCTCCTGCACCGCTACGCCGGCGACAGCAGCCACCGCGAGCTCTACCTCGCCCGCAACACCGGCTGGCCGGACGTCCCCCGGCCGGTGGAAACCGATCAGTCCGGACTCGACGCTGATCATCCGTGACGCCGCCGCGCCTCTTTCCCATCGGCGTCGCGGCCCCGCACAGTCGTCCCGCGGCCGGGTTCGGACTGGTGCCCGGCCGCCACGAACCAGTCCCGCCAGGCCGACCTAGGAGTACCCACGTGCGCAAGACCACCATCGCCCTGCTCACCGCCAGCGCCGGCATCGCGATCGCCTGCAGCTCCGGCGGAGGCGACGTCGCCGGACCCGGCGCGGCCGCCGCCGACGCGAAAGCCGGCGGCGACGCCAAGACCATCGTCCTGAAGGTCACCGGCCCGAAGAAGGCCGACGTCACGTACGGCCTCAACGCCGACCAGTCCCAGGCCAACGGCGCGAAGCTTCCCTGGACGAAGAAGATGACCTCCACCGAAGCGATGACTATCGCGACCGTCAGCGCCCAGAACTCCGGCAGCGGCGACATCGAGTGCGAGATCACCGTCAACGGCAAGGTCGTCAAGACCAACAAGTCCGAGGGCCAGTACAGCATCGTCACCTGCACCACCGACGCCCTCTGACCGTACGCACAACGAAGAACGGCCCCGCCGCCCATCGGGGCAGCGGGGCCGTTCTTCGTCGCTATGGTGTCGAAGCCGTGATCGCCTCGAAGCACGCCTTCAAGTGGCGGGCGTCCTCCAGCGCGTTGTGCACGCCGGCGGCCTGCTCCGGCAGCGGCGGGTTGCCGCGGCGCCGGAGTTCCTGCTGCAGGTCGTTGGTGAACATCGGCACGCCGTCGGGCAGGTCGATCATCCGGCCGAACAGCTGGCACAGCACGACGTGGTCGTAGGCGCCGTAATCGGCCCACAGCTCGATGCCCTCGGGCGGCGCCTCCAGGGCATTGCCGAGCAGGAAGATGGCGACCGCGTCGGCGATCGCCTCGCGCCGGCGTACGGCTGGGTGGTTGAAGTCGATCGGCCAGCGCTTCGGCATGTGGTTGCGCCAGTCACCGTGCGGCTGCGGCAGCTTCGGCACGACGTTCGCCATCAGCCACTCGTGCTTCTTGATCCGCCGCCATGGGGCATCCCGGTTGACGAGGTACAGCTCGCGGCCGTCCTCGGCGACCATGCCGATCGAGATCAGCTCGATCGTCTTGCCGTCCTCGAGGAACTCGCAGTCGTAGAAGACGCGCATGATCGCCTTTCGTCAGTTACGTGGTGGTGACCGGGCTGGCCTGCGGGCGTACCCCGAAGAGCGCGAACGCGGCCAGGATCGCCGCCGGCAGGGTGGCCACCAGCTGTTCCGGGGCGTGGAAGCCGTACTCGGCGAGCACCGCGACGCCGGCGGACACGACGCCGGTGTAGAGCGCCGGCGCGACCGGGCGCGTGGTGAACGCGATCAGCACGGCGGACAGGAACGCGGTGATCGCCGCGGCCGCGCCCGTGCTCAGCCCCGGCACGTTCAGGGCGGCGAACACGGTGAGCAGCGAGCCGACAGCACCGACGATGAGGGCCGGCTCGCGGCCGAAGATCTTGATCTGCACGGGTGTTCTCCTACTTCGGGAGCGTGGGCGGAGGTGCGGGAGGGCAGCGCAGGTCCTGGCGCAGCGTGCCGAGGTTCTGCTCGAGTTCCTTGCCCGTCGGGGTCGAGGGCGGCTCGACGCGGTACGCCTCGGTGATCGTGGTGACCACGGCGCACCACTTCAGGTCCGAGCGGTACGAGACGCGGTTGGCGTACGCGATCGCCAGGGGGCCGGAGGCCAAGCTGACGATCAGCGAGGCGGCGATCATCCACACGTGGCGGCGGCGCACAGGTCAGCCCCTCACGGCGGAGACGACGGCGATGAGGGCTCCGGCTGCGGTGAGGGCTCCGGCGGAGAGGAGGACGACCCGGCGGTCGTACTCTGCCCGCCACTGCGCAGTGACAGCAGCCCCACGGTGGTCGGAATGCCGAGGATCGCGACGAACGCCGTCAGCAGGCCGGCGTTGGCCTGCCCGGCGGGCACGAACAGCGTCTGATGCACGATCCCGCCCAGCCCGACGATGATGCACCCCGCGTCGCGGGCGTACATCAGCAGCTTCTCGGGCGTCACGCACCGGTCCCCCCGGCGGCCAGCTCGGCCGCGAGCTTGCGCTGCACGGTCTCCACGGCCTGGGCGAGCTGGTCCTGGGTGATGTCGTCGAGCTGGCCGGCGAGCTGCTCGGCGAGCAGCGGCACCGCCTGGGCCACGATCGCCGCGGTGATCTGGTCCTGGAAGGTGGCGAGCTCGGCGCGGATGACGTCGGCGGTGACCTGCCCGCCGGTGACGGTCTTGAGGATCGCGGCGTTCTGCGCGGCCAGCTGGGC
The DNA here is from genome assembly GCF_040677315.1 of Actinoplanes sp. NPDC049316. Classification (NCBI taxonomy): domain Bacteria; kingdom Bacillati; phylum Actinomycetota; class Actinomycetes; order Micromonosporales; family Micromonosporaceae; genus Actinoplanes; species Actinoplanes sp. NPDC049316. The sequence continues at coordinate 231,783 of NZ_JBFAQM010000009.1, forward strand.
CTGCGCGGTGACGGCCTGGGTGGCGCGCACGTTCGCGGCGTGGGCCTCGCTCATGAGGATCGCCAGGGCGGTCTTCCCGGCGATGTACGGGTTCGTGGAGCCGTCCGGGCGCCAGGACGGGTTCTTGATCAGACCGTCGGTGTTCCACACGTCAGCAGCGGACACGTCGTCTCCCTCGAGCTCGGCCCGGACCATGTCCAGGAATACGTCCCACGGGAAGCCGGTTCCCGGGTCGGTGTGGTCGCCCCCGTCTTCGGGGTACGCGTTGGTGCAGTCGACGTGCCCGACGATCCCGCGCGGGCCGTTCGGGAAGTCCGTCCAGGCGCGGCGGGTCTCCGCGACGGTGAGCCGGCGGACGGGGATGTCGTACTTGCGGCAGTCGCGGGCCACCTGCCGGGCCGCGTTGCGCAGCGTCGCCCGGCTCGCCGCGTCGAGCCACTGGGCGCGGGTCTGGACGGTGCCGCACAGCTCGTACTGGATCCCGAGGCGGTTGCCGCGGTTCCGGGCGGCGTTCGCCCGGTCGGTGGTGCGCACGCACTGCACGACGCTGTCACTATCGACGAAGTAGTGCGTGCTCACACCGTTGGTGCGGTGCTGGTCGTAGACCGCGCCGTCCTCGGCGGAGGTGCTGCGCTCGGCGCCGGCGGTGTAGTGGATCACGATGTAGCGCACGGCCTTGCCGTCGCGGCCGCGGCCGTACGCGCGCGGCGGCATCCACCGCAGGTCCGGGTACTCAGCGGATTGAGCCATCAGGCACCGTCCTGTTCGAGGTGGTCAGGCGATCTGGCGCCAGCGGACGAACGATCCGACGCCGACGCGGATCGCGTTGGCGGCGTTGGTCGTGCCCTGGGCCCAGTCGACGGAGAGGTCACCAGCCGATGTGACGGTCAGGGTGAATTCCTCGCGGATCGGGTGGAAGAAGGTGCCGGTCACGCCGTAGGTCTGCGTCGTGCCGATCGCGGAGCCGATGTTGCGCATCGACGCTGCGGTGGTGTTCGCCGAGCTGGCCGCGATGCCGATCGCTCTGCGCACGCATGACGCTGATCCGGTGAACCCCCACTTGAGCGCGATGTTGGTCGTGGTGGTCCCGGACGACTCGTGCAGCGCAAAGATGATCGACTCGACCTCGTACTTACCGATGCCGAGCGTGATCGCGGACAGCTCCGGGTCCGGCGCCAGCGTGGCGTTGACGCGTGGCGGGTCGGAGGTCTCCTTTTCCTTGCGCGTCCAGATCATCTGGCGCAGGAGGTTGCCGGTGATCCGGCGGCCCGCCGCGATGTCGGGGTACTGCGATTGCGCCACCGGCGGCCTCCTACAGGCTCAGGTACGACGGGGACCACAGACGCACGTCCGAGTCGTCGGGCAGCGGCTTGTCGAAGCCGTCGACCGAACGCAGGACGGTGAAGGTCTGCGGCGAGCTGGGCCCGGCGATCGCCGTGACGGTGATCCGGATCCCGGCGATGTTCACATCGAGGGGGAAGTCCGCCGGGTCGGTGGTCCACAGCGGCCCGTCGAACACCTCCACGGACAGCGACGTCGCCGCCGCCGAGTAGCCGGCTGCCAGCCGGGAGCCGTCGGTGTCGATCCGTGTGTTCGGGTCGTCGACGACCGGCACCAGCCACGGCGTGGCCGGGGAGCAGTTCAGGGCGACGTCCCAGCCGTACGGGCCGAACGTCATCGTGTAGCCCTCGGCGATCAGGTCGATCGCGTTGCCGGTCACCTGCGACGGCTCATTGGCGATGGTCAGGCGGAAGAACTCCCGCAGCGCGCGCCACAGCGCGATCTGGGACGGGTTGCGGGCGAAGTTCAGCTCGATGCGCGGCCACCGGTACGCGTCGGCCTTGGACAGGCGCAGCCGCCACCAGGCGTGGTCGTCGAGGACGTCGTCGCTGGCGACGTTGATCGTCTTGCTGTCGTCGAGGAGCCCGACCTTGGCGATCGACTCCGGGTCCTCGGCCACCGCCGAGGAGCCGCCGTCGCGGGTCACCGTCCACTGGTTCTTGACCTGCTGGTCGTCGTCGGACGGCTCCGGCGGTTCGGCGATGTGGCCGGCGTCGAAGTCCAGCGCCATCTCGACGGGCCGGTTGTAGCGGGCGCCGCGGGGCCGGTACGCCAGGCCGAAGCTGCGCTCGTACAGGATGCCCAGGTCGGCGTCCTCGACCGCGTACAGCAGGTTGAGGAACGTGTCGACGCGCTGCGGGCCCTGCGGCTCGGACTCGCCGTCCTCGACGATGACCGGGACGTTCTCCTCGGCGCACAGCCGCTTGATCCGGTCGGTGGCCGACTCGCCGAGGTAGCCGTGGACGGCGTCGATGAACTCGTAGGTGACGAACGGCGGCTCGTAGTTGAACACCGACAGCTGGCCGAAGCGGCCCTCGTTGAAGCCGAGGCTGCCCTCCACCCGCCACGTCGCCGGGGCGCCGGGCACACCGGCGATGGTCTGCTGCGCGTACCAGAACGTGGCGGCGCCGGGGTCGCCGACGGCGTACTGCAGGAACGTCACCTGAATGTTGCTGCCGATTTTCATGACGTTGAAGCTGTACGCGTTCCACCCGGGCGGGGCCGTCAGCCCGGGATAGCCCATCGGGACCGTGGCGATCTGGACGCCGTCGACGTCGTAGCCGCTCAGCGTCGGCCCGCTGGCGTCGAGGTCGATCGTCCAGGTCCGTACGGTGCCGTTCGAGGTGACCGTGAGGATCCGGGTCGAGGCCGCCGGCGGGGCGAGCAGGTAGGCGCAGAACACCACGCCCCAGGTGCCTGTCGACGAGTGCGTCGGGATCCGGCCGGACAGCACCGTCGACGCGGTGATCCCGATGACCGACTTCGCACCGGCCAGCGTGGTGGCGTCCTCACCGAACTGCGCGTTACGCGCCGACGCGGCACGGCCCCGGGCCACCGCCGAGCCGATCGCGGTGGCGCCGCTGTCGTCCTCGCCCGGCCAGTAGCCGACCGGCTGGTAGCGCATGAACGCGCGGGTCATCGGCGACTTCAGCGGGCTCTTGCCCTGCTGCAGCCGGCGCAGGATCCCCGCCGCGGCGACCGGGGTGGTGGCGTCCTTGCCGGACTTGTCCCACCGCGGCGTCCACTCGGGCACCAGCCCGCCGTACTCGATCGCCTCGACCTCGAGGTCGTCGAACGAGGCGACGAACGGCTTGGTGTTGGTGTTGCCGACGACGAGCCACGTGTAGATGCCCGTGTCGCCGGCGTCGGTGATGGCGAGGGGGTCGGTGTCGGTGGTCGTGCACGCCCAGGCGGCCGGCTCCGGCGTGCCGTCGGGCCAGATCTTCACCCGCAGCGCCGGGCCGTCGGCCTGCGCCCGCAGCCGGATCTTCTGCCCGGCTGTGTAGGTCAGGCCGGGGATGTCGATCGCTGAGGCGAGCGTGGCGGTACCGGACGTGGTGTGCCGGCGGATCTTCGCGGTGATCGTCGCGCCGGGGTTGAACTCGCACGACAGCGAGTAGAACGTGCTGCTGTCGATGAACCGGGCGATCAGCGCGGCGACGAACGAGGCGCCGGTCAGGACCGCCGGCACCGAAAAGGTGACCTGCATGTCGGGGTCCGGGATTCGGTGCCCCACGGTGTAGGCCGCCCGGACCACGTTGGCGGCCGCGTAGCTGACCTTGCCGGCGCTGCCGTCGACCGACCAATCCGACGGCGACCCCATCGCCCACGCCTGGCCGGTATTCGTCGTCCCCAGGCCGCCGGAAACGACGCGGGAAAACGTGTCCTGCACCGCCACGGTAGAAACCCGCAGCGGCGTATTCAGGCCAATTTTCCCGTACCATTTTCCGAGCACATTACGGGTCGAGTAATTCCCAGACCGGTTGTCGAACGTCAGACTGCACTTGCTCGGGTCGACACGGTTGGCCTCGTCCTGACGCCCAGCTTCGACGACGATTCCCGGGTCGGTTCGCACGTCGGAGGTGACGTCCTCCCACACCCAGTCCGCCTGATCACCGGCCGGCTCCGCGCCAGGGGCGATCTTCACGCGCACCGGGAGCACGCTCTGCGGGAACGCCACCGCTCAGCCCTCCATCTGCAGCACGTTGTCGGCCCGCATGAGCTTGCGGAAGAAGCGCTTGAACTCGCCGTCGGCGCCACGCAGGTCGATCACCACGCGGGCCACGCCGCCGCCGGCGGCCGCGGCGACCTGACCGAGCTTCGACAGCGGCGCCACGACCTCGTCCTCGCCGGCCTCCGCGACGGTGACCAACCGGCCGCCCGCAGTGGCGGGAACGATGCCGCCCTGCGCCAGCCTGGGGATTTTCGGCAGCGCGAACGAGTTACCGCCGATCCCGGGAATCCACGAAGGAATGGTGAATGAGAAACCGCCTACCGTGCGATTCCACAACGATGCCACGCCATTAAAAGCGAGGCGGAACGGCGCAGTCAGGAATCGGGCGACGCTACCGAGCGCGCGGCCTATCCTGGACGGCAAATTGCGGAACCACGTGACCAGGTCACCGAAGCGGTCCGTCACGTACGTCTTTGCCGCTTTCGCGCCGTCCTTCACCCATCCGTACGCCTTCTTGATCGCCGTCCAGGCGGTCCGGTACGGCAGCGTCAGGAAGCCGACGATCTTGGGCCAGTTGTCCTTGATCCAGTTCCAGACGGCCTTGATTGCGCCCCACACCGCCGACCAGGCGCCGGTGACGATCCGCCGGAAGGTGGCCGAGCGGGTCCACAGCAGGTACAGGCCAGCGGCGACCGCGACGATCGCGATGATGATCAACCCGAGAGGGTTGGCGGACATGGCGGCGTTCAGCAGCCACTGCCCGGCCGCCGCGGCCCGGGTCGCCACGGTCGCCGCGATCGTCGCGGTGCGCTGCGCGATCGTGGCCACCACCGCGCGGCCGCGGGCCAGCACGCCGCCGTTCTGCGCCGCGGTGTCCGTGGCCGTCGACGCCGCCGAGGTGCGCGACGCGATGGTGTTCTCGCGCAACGCCGCGGTGTGCGCCTTGATCGCCCGCGACATCGCGAACTGGCTGGCGATCTGGAAGGCCTTCACGCCCAGGCCGACACCGGCCGAGATGCCCGTGTGCTTGAGCAGCAGGTACCCGGCCGCCAGCGTCGGCAGGTACTTCACCAGCGGGCCCAGGTGGTTTACCGCGAACGACGCCGACTGGCCCAGCACGGTCATCGACTCGCCGAGCTCGTCGCCGTGCCCGGCCACCGAGGCAATCAGCGGACCGACCGCGCCGAGCACGCCACGCAGCGCCTGGAAGATCTGCCGGATCTTCGCCTGGCCCTGGGCGGACTCCACCCAGCGGCGCATCGCCGCCGCGCCCCGAGTCAGGGCGGTGACCGTGGAGCCGCCGTCGCCGCCGGCGCGCAGCACCCCCACCACGGTCATGAACACGTCGCGGGCGATCGCGCCGAACTGGCGCAGTGTGCCGATGCCGTTACGGATCCACGACGCGGCCCGGCCGGACTCGCGCATCTTGATCGACCACTGCTCGAAGCGCTGCGCCAGCGTCGTCGCGTTGCTGGCCAGCCCGGGCAGGAAGCCGGAGCCGACCGCGATCCACTGCATGAAGCCGTTGATGATCGGCCGTACGCCGCGGGCGAGGCGCTCGGCCGACAGCGCTGTGTTGTCGAGGAAGATGCCGGTGTCGCGGACGAATCCCTGCGAGGTGGCCAGCCCGGCCGACTGCCGGATCGCGGTGTTGAACGCGCCGCCCATGCGGGTCAGCCACGCCGTCGCGACCGGCAGGTACGTGCCGGACAGGCGCTGCAGAATGCCCGGGACGCCGGCGAACGTGGCCTGCTGCCCGGCGTTGAACGCCGCCCGCCACGCAGGGGCGAGCTGGCGCAGCATGAGGATCGTCGCCCGGCCGTTCGGCGACAGCTTCGCCAGAGCCTGCGCGGCCGGGTCGATGCCGCCGCCGACCGCGCCGGCCGACGCGGTGCCGACCTCGCGCTGCGCGTCGGCGAGCTGCTCCGCGGCCCGCTGAACCTGCCGGTGAGCGTCGCGCTGACGCTCCAGGGCGTCCTGCACCGCGTCGGAGCCCTCGACGCCCTTCTTGGCGCCGTCAGCCTGCTCCTTGGACAGGTCCCCGACCCGGTCCTTGGTCTCTTCGAGGGTCTGCTGAGCCTGCCGGTAGGCGAGATCAGCTTCCTCGATGTCGTAGTTGGAGCCGCCGGCGCGGGCGACGGCCAGGTCCTGCGCCGCCTTCTCCACCGCCCGGGTCGCGGCCTCCTCGTCGAGGCGCGCCCCGGACAGCGACCGGGACAGGTCCTCGAGCCGCTCCTTCTCCTCGGCGCGGGCCCGGTTCACCGCCTGGATGGCGGCCTGCTCGTCACGCTTGGCGTCCGCGAGCGCCTCGGTGGCGTTACGGACCGCCCGGGCCGCCTGCACCGACTGGTCGGCCGCCCGGCCGACCGAACCGCCGCCACCGGTCGCGGCCTGCCCGGTCGCCTTCCACGCGTCGCCCAGGCCGAACGTCACCGCCCGCAGCGCGCCGATCGTCGCCGCGCCCGCGGCCAGCGCGGCCGGGACCGCGGCCGCCGCACCGGCCGCGGTCATCATCGAGCTCGCCAGCGCGACGGCGTACGACCCGGCCGAGGCCATCGCCGCGCCCATCGCCACCGTCGACGCCGCAGACGCCAGGTTCGACGCCCGCACGTTGGACGCGGTGCGGGTCAGCAGCGCGTTGACGCCCCGGTCGCGGCCGACCGCGTTGAACGCAAGGCTGACATCGGAGGCCATAGCCCAGCCCCCTCAGTCAGCTCGTCTTGGAGTTCTCTTCGTTCGTACGGTCGACGTGCTTCACGGCCTGCAGCAGCTGGTCGACCGTCAGCTCGTCCAGCCCGGCCGGCGGGATCCGCAGCAGCTGGCAGATCGCCAGCCAGTACTCGTCCCTCAGTGCCTCGAGAGTTCCGGCCCGGGGCCGCGCTCCGAGGTCTGCGGCGTAGGCCAGGTCAGCGGCGGCTCGCTCGTCGCGCTCGTCGTCGACGGACCATCCGCATCCGCAGGCGGCTCCAGCTCCGCCATGACCGGCCGCAGCCGCTGGTCGGCTCCGTCCGGGTGCGGCATCGCCGGCTCGGCGTTCCACGGCCGCGGCTGGCCGGGCCCGTAGTTGCCCAGCCCCTGCGGCGCCGGCGCGGCGGCCACCTCCGGGCCCGCCGGCGTCGGCGGCGTCGGCGGCGTCCCAGGGTCTTTTCCCGGCGCGTACGGCGCCTCAGCGAGCTGCTGGCGCAGCAGCGCCAGGCCGGCGCGGCGCTCGTCCTCGGTGATCCCGTCGAAGCTCTCCAGGGCCTCGATCTCCGCGGTGAGCTCGTCGCGGTCCATCACCAGCTGCAGCTCGTCGTCGTAGAAGTCGACGTCGTCGAAGCTGATCGTGTGGTGCGTGCGGCGCAGGAACGTCCAGAGCAGCGCCTTACGGGCCAGCGTGCCGCCCTGCATCAGGTCCTGCTTGAACTGGCCGCCGTACTTCAGGCCGGTCCGCCGCTCGATCGCGATCATCTCGTTCGTCTTGAGCCGGCCCGGCTGGTACAGCCACCGCTGCTCTTCCTGACCCTCGGGCGTGTAGATCAGAAACACTGGTCATGCCTTCCGTGAGATCCGGCGCGCCCGGCCCGCGAGGACCTCGATGGCAGCGGCGCGCAACCTGGGGTGCATCCGATGCAGGGTGTCGTCGAACCATCCAGGCGCACCGACCTGGACCACCCACGTGCTGGAGCCGTACACGCGGCGGCGGAACCCGCCGCGCTGGTTGAACCGCTTCGCGGCGTTGTGGAAGCCGCGAGGGATGCCGTTCTTGCCGGCCACGATCACCGCGCCGGAGTTCAGCGGCGCCACCGTCACCTGCGCGGCCACCGCCGGCAGCAGCGGGGAACCCTCGTGGCCGCCGCCGCTGCCGGCGCCCAGCAGCGCCGAGCGGGCCGCGGCCACCCCGGGGGCGAGCGCGGCCTCCATGCCGCGGGACATATCGCGGCGCCACTCCCGGCCGGAGGCCTCCTGCGACAGGGCATGCGCGACCCTGTCGAAGGAGGCCCGGTCCGGGACCACCTCGACCGCGTCCATGAGCGCCTCCGTGCTACGCGAGCGCCTCCGGCCGGTACAGCCGCAGCAGCTCGATCGCCCAGGCCACCTTGTCCTCGACGCGCTGCCCCTGTGGCTGGCTGCGCGTCCACAGCTCGAGGTTCTCCGGCCGGTTGTCGGCGCGGTCACCGTTCTTGTGGTGGACGTTTTCGTGCGGTAGCAGGTCGCGGCCGAGCACGAGCTCCATCACGTACCGGTGTTCCTTGACGGTGCCTCGCCCCGGCACGTACCGGCGCCGGTAGCCGTGGCAGCCGTCCGAGTGGCCCTTTCCGTCGCCGGGTCCAGCCTGCAGCTGAATGGTGGGATCGCCATGTCGTTTCGACCGGGCATAGTGCCGCTGGCACAGGTCCAGGGCATGCACCCTCACAGCGCAGCCCGATACCGAGCAGGTCCGGAGGACATCGGCGGTCGAGCCGTCGCCGCGAGTGCTGAGGACGGTCGCTGGATCGCCGTGCTTGCTCGCCCGGGCGTAGTGCTTGACGCAGAATCCGCGAGCTCGAGCATGCGTTTCGCATCCCTCGACCCGACACGGCTTCGGGCCGCGGCTGGTCTTCGGGCTCGGCCCTCGAGTGGTCAGCGGGTCGCCGTACTTCCGGAAGCGCTGGTAGTGCGTGCTGCACCAGCCTCGCCCACCGGGCAGAGCACTCATGCAGTCGGGCACGGAGCAGTTGAACGCCATGCCCGACGTAACGACTAGACGACCGCCCGCGAGATTGTCCCGGATGTCGGATAAGTGTACGAGGCCTCGTTGACGTCACCGGGGGACCCGGTGATCGGTGTCCATTGCTTCACCAAGAGAGACCCGGAGTACAGCGGGTTCGTGGCGCTGACCGCGGCCGAGGAGGCCTTGGCCGTCCAGGGCACGACTGTGCCGAAGAGCGGCCACATGATGGAGTCCAGGGCGGACGCGGCGAAGTCGTTCTTCACCGTCAGCGCGACGTTGCCGGACTTGATCCCGCCGAGGACCTCCTTCCAGCCCAGCGACGTGAAGACCGTGACGTCCTTCTCCTCGACCTCGGCGGTGATCTCGTTCTTCGAGGTCCACTGGGCCAGGTTGTTGGCGTTGATCGTGAGCACCGACGTGGTGAGCACCATGAGCGGCATAGCGGGGATCCCTTCAGAATCAGGCGTTAGCGGTGCCGACGGCGACCACGAACAGGAAGCTCGGCGAGGTGCCGGAGATCGTGTACGAGACGCGCGCGAAGCCGTCCGTGATGGGCCCGGCCGCGACCATCCGGGACCCGCCGATCGCGGTGAAGGCCGGGAACGTGATCCGGGTCGTCGGCGAGGCGAACCCGGACGTCGGCGCGGTCTGCACGGCGACGGTGAGCGACGGTGTGCCGGTGCCGGCCACCGACAGCACGTGCGCGGTCGCGTACAGGCCCTTGCCGGCCGGGAACGTCGTCCCGGTGGCCGACAGGTCCACCACCGTGCCGGTGCCGGTCGCCGTACGCGCCAGGCCGGGCGGGTGCAGCACCGGGCCGCGCGCCAGCGGCCCGGAGAACGTCATGCTCGCCGACCACGGCGCGACGTCGCCCGGGCTGCCGCCCTGCTGGTAGTTGCCGGACAGGTTCGACGCCAGGTACGCCACCGCGCCGACCGAGCCGTTGACCGGGCACACCGTCCACGCGTCCAGCCCGCCCAGACCGGCCCAGGCGTCGTCGTCGACCTTCGATGGGTCACCGGCCTCCCAGAAGCCACCGGCGGTGAGCTTGCCGGAGCCGAGGCCCGCGATGACGTCCTTCCACAGGTCGCCGTTCGCGTCGACGGACCCCCACGTCGTGACGTCCTTCTCCTCGTACTCCGGCTCCAAGCTGATCTTGTTGCCGCGGGTCGTCAGGTCGACCCCACCGGTGAACAGCCGGACATTTCTCAGGACGTGCGGAGCCATCGCGGCTACTCCTCGGCTTGACCAATGACGTAGACGGGAATCTGGGCGCCGTAGAGGCTGCGGGTCTCCGAGGCGTACTTGCGGTACGCCTGGAAGCGGCGCACACGCAGATCCGCGACCGCCCCGCCGAGCGTGGGGTCCGCCTCGAGCGCCGCCTTGATCGACCGGGCGCCGCGGCCGAGGAACTCGTCCAGCAGCTTCTGCCCGGACTCGTCCTCGGCGGCCGAGGTCATCACGTAGCAGGTGATGATGCCCTCGTCGACGCCTGCACCGAACGTCATGTCGAAGTCGATCTCCGACTCGCCCGGGTAGAACGCCGGGAGCTCCATGCTGTCCGGCGCGTACGGCGTCGCGTTCAGATCCGGCACCGCGGCGGCCGCGGCCGCCAGGGCGGCGCGGACGGCGACGATGTCCACCGGCCGGTCAGCCCTTGACCGCAGCGTCGGCCGGCGGCTCCGGCTCGACCAGCTTCGTCGCGTCCTTCTTCGGGTCCGCCGCGACCTTCTCGTCGACGTCCTCCGACACGAACCGCACCCAGTGCTGGATCTGCGCGTCGACGTCGTTCACGCGCAGGAAGTCCTTGGCCTTCACCGCGTCGGCGCGCTGCTCCCGCAGCCGCGCGAGCTGCTTGTGCGCGATGATCTCCTGCTCGACCGCGCGGACGTCGACGGGCACCCCGTCGGCGAGCTGGGAGTCCCGGCGCTTGATCAGGTCCTGGATGATGTCGTCGGTCGTACGCATGGACGCCTCCTCAGGCGATCGCAGGAATGACGAACGGAGCGATCAGCGCCTCGACGTCCGGGTCCGTACGCGACACCCGGGAGACACCCCACTCCGAGCTGCCGAGGACGCCCTCCGGGGAGTCCTTGCGCTTGTAGAGCCGCGAGGCGAGCAGCCGGGCCGCCTCCGCGATCTCGTCCGGCACGGCCGGCCACCCCCACACCGCGGTCACCTGGATGCGGCCGGACGCCGGCAGCCAGCCCGCGGCGCCGACGAGCTCGGTGATCGCCGACCCGTACGCCAGCGCGTTATCCGGGCCGGTCTCCCACCCGGTGACCGCCGACCACGATCCGGTACGGCCGGACGCCACCGCGAGGCCATCCGCCGAGGCGATGTCGTCGACGAGCAGCACCTGGTCGTCGCCGCGGTACAGCGACTGCCCGACCACCGGGAACGTCCGCGCCGACGCGGTGGCGTCGGTGTAGAACCGGCGGCCCGTACGGCGGTCGATCATCCGGCACGCCGCCCGGATCGACGCCTCGATCAGGTCGTCCTTGTCGTTCGCCGTGATCTTCGTCAGCGACGCCTTCACCGTGGAGAGGTCGGTGTAGAGGTCCGAGGGGTCAGATCCGCCCGCGGGAACCGGCATCGTCAGCCCTCCTTGATCAGGCAGTCACGCTCAAGCACAGGTAGCTCTCTTCGGGTCGCCCGTCTGGCCGAGCCGCGTCACAGGTGGAGATCGACGGCGTTGGGCATCCGGCGGTCGGGCTCACCGGACTGACCCGGCCGCCCTCAGTCCGGTACTCGGTCCGGTGGATCGAGGTACCGCCGTGGCGTCTGCGCCCGACATCGAAGAACGCTGGGCGAAAGCCACGGCCTGGGCCATCTCGGCATTCGCCGTCATCTCCGCCAGCACCGTGGCGGCCCTGATCGACGAGCGGCTCTGGCACTGGTACCTGATTCCCGTCACCGCTTGCGGCGTCCTCGCCGGCGTCGACGTGGTCGAGTGGGCGCGTAAGCGCCTGGACACTTTCGATCCGCAGGCGCTACTCGGCCTGTTCGGGTTCCACTTCTTCTTCCTGGCGCCCGTCCTGCACGTGCTGCTCGGCTTCTGGCCCGCGTTCATCAACCCGCTGACCGACTGGCGCGCCGGTCTCGGTGTCATGGCGACCATCAACGCCGCGGGCCTGATCCTCTACCGATTCGTCATCGGCCTGCGGCTCCGGCCGGTTAGCCACAAGCCGTCAGCCCCCGTTGACCCTCGAAGATTTGTCAGGGCCGGCAAGCTCGCCGTCGTCGTGGGCATGCTCGGCTTCGCCGCCGTCGTCGCCAAGTTCGGCGGTCCTGCCGGGTATCTCGCCTCAGCCAGCGACGACCGCGGTGCCCTCGCAGGGACCGGATGGCTACTCCTCGTCGCCGAGTCGTTTCCGCTGGTCGGCTTCATCGTCTACGTGATCGCCCGCAAGGAGAAGCTGATCAACCGGCCTCGGCTCCTCACGGCCGCCATCGCGCTGTTCGGCCTGACCCAGTTCGTCGTCGGCGGTCTCCGCGGCTCCCGAAGCAACACCATCTGGCCGGTCCTGATCGGCCTCATCGTGGTGCACTTGCTCATCCGGCCGATCCGGCGCCGCCGGCTGCTCGTGCTGGCCGCCGTCTTCGTCGCCTTCATGTACGGCTACGGGGTCTACAAGAGCGCCGGCAGCGCCACCTTGCAGGCTGTAGACGGATCCGGTTCCATCTCCGAGCTGTCGACCGACACCGGGCGCACACTGCCCGCCATGTTGCTCGGCGACCTCGGTCGAGCCGACATCCAGGCCGTCATTCTCGACCGTCAGCAGCACGATGTGGCGCCTGTGTCGTACGGAGCCACGTATCTGGGCGCTCTGGGTTTCATGGTCCCGGACTCGATGCGGCCCGACTGGATGGCCTCCAAGGTCGAAGTGGGCACCGACATGCTGTACGGAGTCGGCACGGCTGACGCCGGCGGCCGATCGTCACGCATCTACGGCCTAGCAGGCGAGGCGATCCTCAACTTCGGCCCGGTCGGCGCGCTGCTGTCCTTCATCGCGCTGGCGGTGTTCATCCGGGCGGCGAGGCGACGCTACCTCGCCGCCCCGGACCAGCATCTCGGGACGATGGTGTTCTCCGCGGTGGTGTGCGTGTGCGCCATCCTTGCGCTGGGAAGCGACCTCGACAACCTGCTGTGGTTCCTGGTCAAGACCACTCTGCCCATCGCCGCCGTCGTGTTCGCCGCCCGCAAGTCCGGCTCTGCTCAGCTCAGCCCGGCGGCCGTCAGGACCTGATCACGACCAGCGGAGCAGCCGCCACCCGATTGCTGACCGTGTACGTGCCAGGCAGCGCGCCGGTGACCGTCGCGGCAGTCTGGTAGCCGGCCACTGCCGACGCGGACAGTGCGTTGGCCAACGACCCGGACCAGCACGGCGGCAGGTTGCCCGTCGTCGCCCGGATGGTTGGCAACTGCGCGCCCGTGTTCTGTGCCGTCGCCGTCGGCCAGTACAGGCCCGCAGAGGGAACCACGATCGAAACCGTAGCCTCGACGGAAGCCACGGCATCGGCGGCCACGGTCGCTTCGCCTAGAACAGCACCGGGGCTGTGGTTGCTCGCCGATCGGAGGCCCAGCCGGATCACCGTCCCTGCCGTGCCGGCGACCGTCACCTCGCAGCCGAGCCGGACGACGGTGGCGCCGTTGCCCAGCCAGATCGGGACCGCGTACTCCACGTTCGCGGCCATCGGCAGCGTCGACCTGGTCCCGGCCGGCGCCACGTACTTGCCGCCCGAGTCGAGGTAGCTGACGCTGGCTGACGGCTCAGGGGTCCGGATTCCGCCCACCGACAGGTCCGAGACAGGCGCGATCAGGTTGTTACGCATCTTCAGGCCCCAGACCTCGACTTCCGAGGCGGTCGACTCCACGCGCAAGCCGTACCGTTGCGAAGCCGCCGCCGCGTCGATGTCGGCGTCGTCGCGGGCACCGTCGGGGTCCGAGCCGATGGACGATCCACCGAAGATGCGGATCCGGGAGCCGTCGATGTGGATGCCGTCGCGGGTGTTCGCGGCGGTGAATCCGTTGCCGAGGCTGTTGCCGGCGGCGTGGACGCCGACCAGGTCGATGTCGCGGCAGGTCGGCTCCAGGTACACCCCGTCGAGACCGTTGCGGGCCGCCGAGACGCCGGACACGAGGACGCGGCGAGCGTTCAGGTAGAGCCCGTAATTGGCGTTTCCGTTGAGCTGGCACGCCACGATGTTGACCCCAGAGACGAGGGGCTCGGTGGGGTCGTCGGGGTTGCCAGAGGACCGGTGGCAGGCGATGCCGGAGCCGCCATTTCCGGTAGCGAGGACGCCGGTGATGTTGAGCGACCGGACGTATCCGTACGTGGCTGGATCGGTTCGATTCAGGTCGTCGTTCTTGACGACCAGGCCGTTGAGGGTGTTGTCGGCGAAGACCGTCCCCTGGATGGTGAAGGTGTTGCCGCCGGCGTAGCAGTCCATGCCGTCGCCGCCGACCGCGCCCTTGTAGTAACCGCCGGTCAGGACCACGTTCTTGGTCTTGCGGCGCAGCTTCACGCCGTCCAGTCCGGAGACCTCAGATGAGCAGTGGGCCAACTCCAGCCCGTCGCACTCGTCGATTTCGAACCCGAACACGACACTGTTGAAAGCCTGGCATCTGTCGAAGACGATCCGTTTGACGGTTCCCGGAACAGTTCCGTTTTGGCCGGCGACGTAGAAGCCGTTGGACATTCCGTCCACGATGACGTTGCTGACGCGGGAGCCTACCGAATTGCCGATCACATAGACGCCGATGCCGCTCGGTCCTGCGTCGGCGCCCGCCGCCTTGACGATCTTCAGGTCGCGGACCGAGCCCCGCGTTCCATTGATTCTGAAGGCCGCGAAGTTGAACCCGGCATCTACAGTGATCGTCGTTGTGCCAGCCCATCCGGCGATGGTCACGCCGTCCGGCACAGCGATCGTGCCGGTGATCCGGTAGCTCTTCTTCAGCTGCACGATGCCCAGCGGGGACGTGTTGGCCCATGCCTGGATCGCGGCGGTGTCGTCGGTGACGCCGTCTTCAGCGGCGCCAGGAATCCCGCCAGCGGCGACGCCAGCGGCCAACCTCGGCGAGGCGGCAGATCCGGCCAGATCGCCCGCAAGCTGGACGAGCCCCTTTACCCCTGTGGTGGCGTCGACAACGCCGACGTCGGCCTTCGAGAGTACGACGACACCAGACTGGCCGTTGACCGTGGTGACCGACCCGGCGGCGGTGATCTCCTTCCAGTCCGCCAGCGTGGTCGGCGAGTCGGAGGCGAGCAGGAAGGCCCGGTTCGGGGTGAGGTCGGTCCGGATCGCGACGTCGCCGCGCTGCGCGGTCAGCGCCAGCATGGCGGCCTGCGAGACGACGGTGAACGTCTCGTTGATGGCCAGCGCAGGGATCTGGGCGGTTGGGATGACTCCGCCGACGAGGTCGGCCTTGTTGCCCAGGGTCGCGGCGAGGCCGGTCACCTGGGACTGCGCGAGCGTAATCGGGTCGGAGCCGCCGCTGCCGTGGGAGGTGGCGTGCGCGGTCGGCGGGCGGGCGTCGGAGAGCCGCGGGTCGTTGCCCTGCGCCGCCGTGCCAGCCGTCGTCCCGTACGCCACGGTGAAGCTGCGGTCGGCCGACAGGTCGCCGCCGCCGGTCAGGCCCGGGCCCGCGGTGATGGCGCGGGTCTTCGGGGTGAGCTGGGCGTCGGCGTTCGCGCGTGCGGTCGCCTCGGAGTCCAGGGCGGTCTTCGTCGCGGCCTCGCCGCTGCCGCCCGGCTCCAGCGCCCGCACCCGGGTGTCGAGGGCGTCAGCGCGCTGGTCCGCATCGCAGTAGATCTTGTACAGCTGGCCGGGGCTCGCCGGCGTACCGACCTGAATCCACACGTGGTCCTGGGCGCCCTCGCGGTCCCACATCGCCGGCCACATGCTGTCGGCCTGGACCTGGAGCTGGTTGCTGCCCGTCGACGCGCCGGGAGTGTCCGGGGTGTTCTCGCTGTAGAGGCCGATGTCCACCGGCTGCGTGCCGGCGGCGTCCTTCCAGAACTTCGCGGTCTTCCCGGCCTGGTTCACGGTGCCCTTGGTCGGCGTGTAGACCAGGCGAGTCGCGGTGTCGGTGTAGCGGTACGCCACGGCCCACCTCCAGGAGCGAGAGCTACTTGCCAAAATTCGATGACTGCTTGTGGCGCGGGTGCCCGGCCACGCCCGCCGGGCACCCGCACGCAGGGGGTCAGGCGCGCTGCTGCTGGCCGGCCGCGGCCGCCGGCGTCGCGCCGTTCGGGCCGGCGGCCTGCTTCGCCTTGCGCAGCACGCCGGTCCAGTGCTTGATCTGCTCGTCGATCGCGGAGACGCGCTTCTCCTTGCCCTCGCGTCCCTCGAGGCCGGCTTTCTCCTCGCGCAGGGCGGTCAGCATCTTCTCCGCGTTGATCGCCTCGTCCGAGGCCCGGACCTCGCCGGCGTCGTCCGGGTTGACCGGAGCGTCCTTGGCGACCTTCGTCCAGTGCGCGATCTGCTCGTCGACGGCCTTGACCCGGTCGGTCAGGCCGCGCTGCTCGTAGCCGGCCCGCTCCGTCTTCAGCGCCCGGAGCATGTCCTGCGCGTTCGCGTGCGTGACGTTCGGCTTGTCGTCCTGGGTGCCCATCGGCGCACCGTTCCCTTCGGGATTGGGTGCCGAGCACCCCACTCGGAAGGAGGTGGGGTGCTCGACGTCTACGGGGTGGATCAGGCGCCGGTGAACGCCGGCGTGACCAGGCCGGTGCCCGCGATCTTGCGGGCGTGCGCGTACCGCTGGTGGGTGTAGGCGAAGTAGCCGTACACGACCAGGTCGATGCCGAGGTTCTTCGCCTTCGGCTGCTCCGCCCGGATGTAGAACGGGGCGTTCGGGTCTTCCCACAGGTGGCATTCCTGCCGGTCGACCTCGTAGATCTCGTCCTCGTTCGTGCCGGCGCCGAGGTTCGTGGCGATGTTGTTGTCCACGATCACCGGGGTGCCGTTGGGCAGGATGCCGCGCACGCCGCCGCCGTAGCGCTCGGCGTAGTTCGCGCCGAGGGTCTGCGCCACGATGCCCGGCTGGGTGATCATCGGGTAGCTGGTGCCCATGGAGTTCTGCATCCAGTACCAGCGCCGCGAGTGCATCACGGCGAGGTTGTCGCCGGACGCCTGGTCCAGCATGGCCGCCTCGACGCCGGACAGGCCCTCGATGACCTTCGGGTACAGCTCCGCCGTGGTCGGCGAGGCGTCGGTGTAGGCCACCGTCGTCGCCACGTTCGTCAGGCCGGTCGTGGCCTGGTTGATGACCTTGGAGTCGAGGTTCACGCCGTAGCGGCGGAACAGGTCGTCCAGGATCGTGTCGACGACGTTGACGCCACGGTCGGCGCCCTGCCGCGACACGGTCTGCGAGCCGCCGGCGGTCTGGATCGGGATCGTCAGCAGGGTGTCGTCGAAGTCGGTCTCGGACACCGCGGCGTTCTCCGCGGACTGGTTGTCCACGCTCGTGCCGGTCGTGGCCCGGCCGATGTAGACGTTCATGCCGGTCGCCGGCAGGTCGTGGTGGCGCATCGCGTCGGCGAACGGACGGCCCGCGGTCGCCATCGGCGCGAACATGTCGGTCAGGTACTGCGGCACGATCAGGCCGGAGAACGCCCCGGTGCCGACCGCCCGCTCCTGGTGGCCGCCGCGCTCGACGCGCTCCTCCTGCATGTGCCGCTCGAGGCGGGCGCCGGCCTCGAAGTCGCCGAGGAACCTGGACACGACGTCGGTGGCGAATCCGACACCGCGGCGGTCGGTGTCCGGCCGGTACGTGCGCGCCTCCGCGCCGACCCGGGCGACCTGGTCGTACGCCGGCGTGCGGGTGCCGGTCGGCTCGACCCGCTGGGCCAGCTCCGCGATCTCGTTCTCACGGCGCTGCTCGGCCTCCAGCTCGTCGAGCTCGCGCTGCCGCTGGGTGACCGTGGCGTCCGCCGCGTCACGCGCGGCGGCGCGGTCACGCACGGCCTCCTCGGTCAGGTTCGCCTCGTCGGCGCGCAACGCCATCAGGGCGTCCTGCGCCGCGGCGCGGGCGGTGATCGCCTCGCTGAGCCGCTGCCGGGCGGCAGCGATCATCTGGGCCAGCGTCATGGCTGGTCCTCCTGTTCTGGGTTCGGTGATGGGAGATCGCCCGGATCCAGGTCAGACGGCCACCCGAGGCGTTGCGCGCCGGGAGGTCTCGTGCGAGGCAGAGCAGGGCAGTGCACCAGCGCTCGACGCGCTGGTAGTCGATGGGGCGGCGGTCAGCCGCGGGCGATGGCGAGCTCGAGCAGCGCCCGGGCCCGCGCACCGGAGCCGGGACGGGCCGGCGCGGCGCGGACACCCGCGTCGGTGTTCGGGTTCGCGCCGTACCCGACGATCGCGGTGTCACCGCGGTGCAGGTCGACCTCGTCGATGCGGTACTCCGTGTAGTCCGGCGACCAGGTGCCGCGGACGATCCGGAACGCAAACGACATCTCGTCGACCAGGCGGGCGCGCAGCTTCGGCACGATGTACGCGACGTCGGCGTCGGCCGGGTCGAGCCGGGCCGCCACGAGCAGCCCGTCATCGTCCATGGACAAGTCCAGGGTGCCATTCAGCGTGCGGGCGATGCGGCGCAGCTGGTCATGGCCCAGCACGAGCGGCACGTCCAGGTCACCGCGAGCGAGGGTCGTGTCGAACGCGGACGCGGAGATGACCTCGGAGTACTCGCCGTACCAGTCCCACATGTCGTACGCGCGCTCGGTGACCGAGGCGTGCCCGACGAACTCGATCAGCCCGTCCGTGCCCGGCTCGCGGACCTGCGGGTCGGTCAGCGGGGCGCGGACACGGCCGCGGCCGCCGTGCTCGTCCGAGCGGCGCTGCCGCGGCCGGTCGGCGCGCTGCAGCTGCCCGTCGCGGAAGGCCTGCGCCCGCGCGGTCGCGGCGTCAGCTCGGCTGGTGAGCAGCATGGGAGTCCCCTCGATGACCTTGCCGGAACGGCTGCGGTGGCTGCCCGGCTTGGCGCTGTAGTGGTAGAAGCCCTCTACGGACGCGACCTGCTCGAGGTCGTACACGGCTTCGCGGAACGGGTCCTGGTCGGCGCCGGTGTAGGTGACGTACCAGTCGTCGCGCTCCAGCGCCGCGACGCTCACCCACAGGTCCGCGCCGTCACCCTCGGCCGTACGGGACACGAGCATGTCACCCATGTTCGTGTGCACGGTGACGTCGGTGACGTCGGCGCCCTTGGGCCCGAACTGGCCGAACTCGTCGAAGCCCTCGTCGATGACGTTGCGGGCGTCGCCGAGCTTCTTCCACGAGGGAGCGTCGAACTCCATCGTGACCGGCTCGTCGCCGCCCTCGACCTTGGCGCGGATGCCGAACGCCCGGTCAGCGAGGAACACGTCGACGGGCCCGCTGACCACCTCGATGCGCTTGGCGGTCGTCGCCCGCTCGAAGGCGCGCTGCATGCCGTCGAGGTCCGCCTCGGTCAGGCGCATCGTCACGTCCTGCCCGACGAAGTCGAGCTCGGCGCCGGATCCCTCATCGTCGAACCGGAACCGCAGCTGCGACTGGTAGTCGGTGTCCAGCACGTCCTGCGTGCCCACACGGTGCCGCAGCACGCTGAGCAGCCCGGCGCCGCCGTACTCGCGGTCCATGTCGACCTCGGCGCCACCCACCTGCAGGTTCAGCCGATCACCGGCGCGCGACTCCAGAATGCCCGGCCGGCCGCCCAGGCTGATGTCCAGCGCGGAGATGACCTCCGGCATGCCATCGGTCCACCGCCCGTGCGAATCCCGCGGCTGGTGCGGGTCGAACCGCGCCCCGAGACGCCGGCGGGCCATGCGTACCCGGGCAGCCGCCGGGATCAGCACCCCGGTCATGCCTGCGCCTCGGTGGGCTGCGTGCGGGCGCCGCCGTAGATCGTGGCGAACTCCTCGATGTCCTCCGCGGTCAGCGGCGGCAGGTCGTCGACGGCCCGGGCCTCGGTGTTCGTGCGCAGCCGACCCTTCACCTGCAGATCGAGGACCCGGGCCCGGGTCTCGGGGTCCATGGCCAGCAACGCGGACCGGTTCAGCTTGACGAACCGGTCGCCGAGGGTGAGCCGCGACAGCGCCGTCTCCCGCCGGGACACGGCCGGGCCGACGTGCATGGTCAGCAGCTGCTGGTTGCGCTGGCCGATGTTCGCGTACGTGATGTTGCCCGACTGCACCGCGGCGTCGATCATGTCGCCCGGGCAGCCGAAGAACCTGGCCACGTCGCTCACGGACGCCGAGCGTGCGTCCAGGAACGCCGCCGAGGCCGCGACGGTCTGGATCGGCTTGTACTCCCAGTCGTTGCCGTGCACGAACAGGTCCCCGTCGGCCACAGCCGCCCGGAACGCATCCTTCGCGACCTGCGCCTCACGCTTGTTGATCGTCTTGGCGGTGTTCTTCAGCTCCGCCATCGGGATGGCCGATCCGCCGAACCAGTCGAGCGCGAACTGCTGCGCCGACATGGATTCCTCGATCGACCACGCCGCGTGTGCCACGGGCGACAGGCCCAGCGGCATACCGGCCACCGGGTACTGCTTCTCGTGCCACACGTCCTCCAGGGCCACCTTTTGCCCGGAGACACGCACCTCGGTGATCGTCGACCCGTTCGCCCGCACCGATACGTCGGCCAGCCGCTGCAGCTCGATCCGCGCCGGCAAACGGTTCCCGTCCCGGGCGGTGACCAGCCCGAAGCAGTTCCCCGCCCGATCCAAGTCCACCTGCGAGGCGTACAGCCACTCCTGGATGCCGCCCGGCCCGCCATCCGGCGTCACCAGCACCGGCGGCTTGGGCACCTCCACCCGGACGCCCTTTACCTTGCGGTACGTGTCCACCGGCATCGTCGAGATCAGGTCCGCGCGCAGCCGCAGACACGCCCAGACGGCGCTGTGCCGCATCGCCGACGCGTCGTCCACGAAGAACTTGCCCGGCTTACTCCGGGCCCGCGTGTGACCGCCCAGGGCCGCCACATCGGTCAGGGTCGCCGCGCGGCGAGCAAACAGACTCACAGGCCCTCACCGTCCGGACGCCGGCGCGGCCGCCGCTGATACGCCGCCAGCATCGACCCCGCCAGGATGACCACGCCCGCGACGAGGAAGAACACGCCGCCGCCGTACGCGTCCAGGTCGGCGTCGACGAGCGTGCCGGCGACGAAGCCCAGACCGAGAGCCACGAAGAGCAGTCCGACGGTGTCGAGGATGCTGGTCAGGTACTCGGACACGGCCCTTCCTCTCCCGGTCAGCCGAAGGAATCGGCCACGTCGTAGTCCTCGTCGATGAGGTGCTTGCGGGTCTCCAGCGTCCACAGGCCGACCGCACCGCCGGTCAGGGTGGAGATGTCGCCGGACTTGCGGTCGAACGCCCACGAGTCGCCCAGCGGCCGCGTACGGGCGATCTTGTACGCGTCCTTCAGCGACTGCTGGTCCTCGTGCCACAGCCAGCCGTCACGGATGCCGGTCGCGACCATGCCGCACGCCGCGGCGAAGTCGCGGACGTTCGGCACCGCCAGCTGGCCGCGCTTCGGCTCGCCCTCGGGCAGCTTCAGCCCGGCCTCGGTGAAGTCGGTCAGCAGTGCACGCAGCGGGCCGACTAGGTCCATGCCCCAGCCGACCGGCTCCCAGCGCTCCTGCAACTGCAGAGCGCGGGCGACCATCCAGTCGATGCCCGGCCGGTACTCGATCACCCGCAGGTGCCGGACCTTGTCCTCGCCCGGCCACGCCGCGACGATCGCGCCGGCATCCCGGCCCCGGGTGGTCTCCACACCGAACGCCACGACCTTGCCCGGCGCGGCCCGCTCCTTGACCTGCGCGTTGAACGTCGCCGGCGACGGCAGGTTCGGGTCCGGCGGCAGCACGCTGCCCTTGCGCCGGTTGAGGTACGCCCGGTCGAACTCGTCCGGCTGGTTCTGGAACTTCTCCAGCTCACCGCGGATCGTGGCCAGATTGACCGTGTGCCGCCAGTACGGAGAGCACCGGCAGTCGCCCTCGGTCGGGCACAGCGCCGGCATGCACCGCAGCCACGTCTGCGGGTCCTCGCGGTCGCCCTCGAGGTCGGACCACTCGAGGTAGCAGATCTGCGTCGGCCCGCCGGCGGCGACGATGCTGCGCCCGAGCTCCACCTTCGTGGCCAAGTACAGCGACCGCTCGGTGCCCTCGGTCGAGATCCGCCAGTGCTGCGGTGACCAGCGGGTCACCATGGCTGGCGAGAACGCCTGCTCCAGCCGGTGGTCCTCCGCGGCGAAGAACTCGTCCTCGAAGCCGAGGTCGAGGGTCTTGCCGTGCCCGGCCGTCTCCGTGTTGCTGGTGATGCCGTCGAACGCGCCGGTGTCCCAGATCAGCGCCTCGGAGCCGTTGGTCAGCCGCGGCCGGAACCGGGCCGCCAGCGGCGACGCCTGCAGGATCGGCAGGTGGTCGTCGACGAACTTCTCCCGCGCGGCGATCCGGGTCTGCGCGGCGTACAGGATCCGCTGACGGCGCCCCTGGGCCGGCTTGTGACGCTGCGCCTCCTTGCCCATGGCGAGCGCCCGGTGCGCCTTCACACCGAGGCACAGCGTGGTCTTGCCGGACTGGCGCGGCACCAGCAGCGTCACGTCGCGGTAGACCAGGCTGCCGCTGTCGTCATCGACCTCGAGGGCGACGTCAACGGAGTACCGCTGCCACGGCATGAACGGCTGACCCAGCCGAGCGGCGATCCGCGCGGCCGCCGGACCGTACGTCTTGCGCGCCGGGTTGCGCAGCGTGCCAACCCGGGGCGGGCACGTCAGCCCGTACGCGGCATAGATCTCCTCCGGCGACATCCCGGGCCGCAGGGTGACCGGCTGGATCTCGACCGGCCTACTCGGCGCCGAGGTCGTCATCGTCGTCCTCATCGAGCGGCGGCTGCAGCTCCCAGATCGCCGCGAGCGTCTCGGTGATCGTCTTGGCCAGCTGGGCCGGCTGCCGCTTCTCGCCCTCGCCGTCCAGCTCGGCCGCCAGGGCGTACGCCACCTCCGCGAGCGCGCGCTGCCGCCCGGTCAGCATGTCGCCGAGCTCGTCGACGGCCGTCCTCGTCGCGTTCTCGACGTTCCCGCACTCCGGCGGCAGGTAGACGTCGTGGCCGAACAGGTGCGCGTGCTCGCCGAGCAGCTGGCGCACCGGCACGTCCAGCGCGGTGGCCAGCCACAGCAGCTCGTCGACGGTCGGGGAGCGGCGCCCGGACTCCAGGTTGCGCAGCGCCGGCGCGGTGAACGTCGGCGGGGCCCCGGCGGTGCGGGCCGCGGCCGCGACGTCGTCGCGGGTGCCGCCGTGACGCTGGCGAGCAGCGGCGATCTCGGCGCTGATCGCCGGAGTGATCGTGTCGCTCACCGGCTGCTCCACCTGCTCAAACGCGGCTTCCGGGGGCCTCCCGGGGAGAAAAAAAGATCGGCTGGGCGCGGGGCCGTCCGGACCTCCAGCACTAAAAACCGCAGGTCATGGGCCTGTTTGCATCCACGTTCACCAGTCCGGCGAGGACACCCATGCCCTCGTGTCGACGTCCTTGGTGCCACGCACCTGGTTGCAGCACTGGCCACAGGTAGGACAGCCAGGCGGGCCGTGGGCAGGCCTCCAGTTCCACGTCTCCATGCGCCCATAGCGCTTCGAGCGTGGGATCTTGTGGTCAATCTGGTTAGCCCCAGCGTGGTGGCAGATCCAGCACTTCGGGTTGTCCTCGAGGAACTCCTTACGCACCAGGCGGTACGCCCTGCCGTCTTCGGTGTACTGGCTCATGGCCGACCCCTACACGCACTCAGCCCCAGCACCGAAGTACTGAGGCTGAGCCCCGGAGCCGATCCCGGGCGACAGGCAAGGTAGCCGATCAGCGAACCATGGTGGCCTCCCTGCGGATGCACCTCTGGCGCTGACACAAGCGTGCGTGACTTGACGCCCGGTGTCAAGCACGCGCCTTTCCGCGGCGGGATGTCGCCGTGTACGCCTCGGCCTCGAGCAGCTGATCGGCGAGGTAGGCGGCCCGGGCGCCGACCCGCTTCGGGGCGTCGACGTGCGGGAAGGCCTTCCTCTGCAGGCAGGCCGGGCAGGCCTGCGGGGCGGCGCCGGTGACGTGGCCGGCGGTCTTCGCCCGGCGTACCCAGTCGCGGATCCGGGCCGGGTCGACGTCCAGCTGGTCGGCGGCCTGCTCGGTCGTCCACCAGCGGCGGCGGTGCTGGCCGGCCATGTCCCGGCTCTGCCACCCGCCGTGCCCGGCCGCGCCCCGGCCCACCGCGGGCCGCTCCGGCTCGGGCGTCGCGTTGATGGCGGCCCACAGCTCGGGCTCGTCGACGGGCGGCCAGACGTGCGGCTTGCCCGGACGCTTCTCCTCACGGCGGCAGCCGCACTCCGGGATGCCGGGAGCGCCGTCGCCGGTGCAGCGGCACTGCTGCGAGACGCAGCGGATCGCGGTCCGGCCGGTCGAGCGCTCGCGCTGCAGGGACCGCCGGCCGCATGCCGGGCAGCGCGGTGCCCGGCGGGTGCGCGGGTCGACGAGCGGCTCGACCTCGTCGTCGGTGCACGCGGCGGCCTGGCGGGCCGTGCGGTCGGCGCGCTGCAGCAGCTGGTCGACGGCGGCCGCGACCCGGTCGTCGCGGACGTCGTCCAGGGCGGGACCGTCGAGCCAGGCGAGCGCGGTACGGACGGTGGCGGCCTGGTCGGGGCGGCCGCCGACGTAGACGGAGTCGGCCGCCGCGGCGACGAGGTGCACGGCGTCCATAATCGCGGCGCCCGCGTGGGCTTGGGCGTCGATGATGGCGATCCGGGCGGCCGCGGGCGAGGGCGGGAGGGCGGACATGCCGTGGCGCAGGTTGTAGGCCCGGTACGCGCGGTCGGAGTGGCCGACGGCTTCGAGGCGCTCGGCCTGGTCGTCGGTCAGTGCGGGCGAGGCGGCCGGCGCGGCCCGGCCGGGTTCGGCGAGCTCGAGCAGCCACTCCCAGGATTCGCGGAGCCGGTCGAGGGTGAGGTGGATCTGCTCGATGGTGAAGACGACGGCTGGTGTGCGGTCGGGCTGCTGGTGGGCGGTCATGGTGTTCCCCCGGTGTGGTGCTCGGCGTGGTGTGGGGTGGCGGGTACGGATCCGGCGGGCCAGCGTGGTGGCCAGCTCAGCTCAGCGGCAGCGGTGGGTGTGGCGAGGCGGGAGCGGCGGGTGTAGACGTCGGGCTCTTCCGGGAGGCGGTCCGGCTGGGGCTGGTAGCGGGCTGCCGGCGGGATCAGATCGGGTGTCCCGCCCCGACCCAGCCCGGATGGTTCGGCGGGCTGTGCGGGCCGGTGATCGGTGGCTGGTGTGGTCGGCGTCGGGTGGACCGGTGGTGTCGGATCGGCGATCGGATCGTGATGTCGATCGGTGATCGGATCAGCGACGGGATCAGTGATCGGTTTTTGATCGCGATCGGTGATCTGGGCGGTGTTTTCGTGGTTCGTCGCCGATCGGGCGGTGGTCGGTGGCTGATCCGGAGCGCCCGCGGTGCGGCCGGCGGGCGGGGTGTCGTGCAGCTGCATGGCCTGGGCGAGCATGGCCGTGGCCTGCTCGGCGGTGGGTGGGTCGAGCAGGACCATGTCGGCCTCGTACGGGGTGCGCTTGCCCTTGGTCTCGTTGCAGCGGGCGCAGCAGGTGACGAAGTTGCCGCCGTCGGGGGTGGCCGGCTTGTCCGGGTCGACGTGGTCGAAGTGCAGGACCTTGCGGCGGTCCTTCGACCGGACGGCCTTCGCTGAGAGGGGTCCGGAGCCGCAGTAGCGGCAGCAGCCGCCGTCGCGGCGGTAGACCATGGCCTTGAGGCGGGCGTCGCGCAGGTCGGCTTTCTGGGCGCGGTTGCGGTTGTACTCGCGCTTGGAGGGGTTGCGCTTGAGGAAGTTGTGGATCTTGTAGGCGTACCCGGCGACCCAGGTGTCGCCGAGGCACTCGCACTCGTCGCCCTGGCGGTGCAGCAGCGGCTTCTGCTCGAGCACCGGCGTGCAGAGCTTCTCGAGGGTCTTCCGGCGGCCGCGGCACATCGCCAGGGCGGCGCCCTCGGTGAGGTAGCCGTCGGACAGCAGGTGCGACGCCTTCGACTTGAGGCGGACGTACGCGGCTTGGAGCTGGTCGACCAGATCGGCGACGCCGCCGGCCAGGACCTCCCACACCGGCTCGTCGTGGAACGTGTCGGTCTCGAGGAAGTACGGCATCAGACGACACCCCCATGATCGTCTTTATTGATCAACACTGATGTGGCTCCATATGCGAACGCGGCCCGGCACACCCATCTCTCGGGTGGCCGGGCCGTTCTCAGGCGTGGCTTCGTACGGTCTTCAGGTCAGCGAGGTCTAGGGGCCGTCCGGGCCCGCACGCCAGCGCGCCTCCAGCAGGCACGCCGGCTGCAGACACGTCACGTCGCGCGTGGTCCGGATCAGCAGGTGACGCGGAACGTCGTCCAGCGAGCCGCACGCCGCCCGACCGTCGTCATCCCGCCGCGCGTGCACCCCGGCGCCCTCGACGCGCACACCGTTCGCGATCCGGTCCACGTTGTCGCGCTGCGGCACACCGCGGTCCGGCCGGCGCACCAGACGACGATCAGAGCGAGTCCGGTACTCCGTACGGTGCCGCGGCGACGTCACGACTCCTCCTTCGCCGGCCGCGGCGCAACCACCGCGGCGCCCGACGCCAACCACCGGCCCGGCGACGGGCACGCCGTACCCGGCAGATGCCGATACGCGCAGGACCGGCAGTCCCACCGGTGATCCCGCACCGACACGTCCAGCGGCGGCACTCCGCTAGCCACGAGACACCTCCGACGCTGACGTCTCGGTAGTCCTCGATGATTCGTCAGAAGCCCGGACTTCGAGGCGTACGCCAGTCCGCTTGGGCAGCCACCCGGCGATCCACGCAGCGACCCGGTGCGAGCGGTACCGGCCGATGACCTGCTCCCCGCCGGCCGGGTAGGTCGACACGGCGACGATGCACCAGCGCGCCACCCGAGGTGGTGGCACGATCCGGATTCCGCTCAGGTCCGGCGCCGGCCAGATGCCGTCTTCGAGGCGTCGGTAGAGCAGGGCGATGAGTCCGATCAGGACGAGCATCCCGACCGGCACGCGAGCCCAAGACGGGGTGCCGTGGTCCTGGGCGATATGCCAGAACCAGCCGGTGCACGCCGCGGCGTAGACCAGGAGGGTGGCCGGGATCCAGCTACGCATCGGGACCACCGACCTCGCTTACCTTCGGGCTGGAAGCCGTGATGGGCAGGTGGCTGCGCTTCCCTCCGGGGTGCGAGCGTGGGTCCGGAGCGCTCGGGACAGGGCACCACGCGCAGGTCATCGCGGGCTTCGTGGCGACCTCTGCCGCCTGCTGGGCCGTCCACGGCAGGGCCAGTCCATCGCCCGGCACACGTGGCACCAGGTGGACGTGCAGGTGAAACACCGTCTGCGTAGCCGACGACCCGGCCGAGGTGATGATGTTGAAGTCGGCCGGCAGGATGGCTCGGCTGAGACGGGCCACGCGACGCATGACAGTGGCGGTGACGTCGGGGTCCTCGCCAGCGTCGCGGACGTGCGTCGTCGGGAGCACCAGCGTGTGCCCCGGCGTGACCGGGTTGAGCGGCCGGATGGCGACGGTGTCCGCCCATTGGCCGACGAACTCGGCCGGCGCGTCGCCGGTGACGATCTTGCAGAACACGCAGTCGGTCATCGGCCTGACTCCGAATTCGAACCAGAATCCGCGTCGTCCTGATCCGGATAGATCGGGTCGCCGTCGCTGTCGTACTCCCGCTGGCAGTCGTCCGCGCCGACGCAGAAGCCCGTAGGGCACCCCTCGGGCGGGCAGGCGCCGCCGTCGTCGAGCAACCGCTGCGCGATCCGGATGCGGGCGAGGCGACGGCTGATGTTGGGGTGGTCGTCGGTCAGCCCGGCCCGGGTCCGCCAGGTCTTGATCTCGTCCTGCCAGCGGCGGATGTCAGCCCGCAGCTGGTCCGGAGACATGGCCTTGAGCTGGGAGAGGTGATCAGTTAATCCACGGTGCGCCTCCGGGGGATTTGGCGCGCTAGTCGTCTCGTCCTTGATCACGCCCGGCCAGATCAGCCCACAGGGCACGCACTGCCGCCGCCGGGTGAAGCCCTGGTCCAGTGACACGGGAACCCACCGCGGCGACCCGCACCGGCGGCATGCCGGGACGTCTTCGCAGCCGCAGGTGGGCGTGTGAAGGTCGGCGTGCTTGCCGTTCGGGCCGAGCGGCCGGTGTCGGTCGCACTCGTCGATGAGCGCCTGGAGGTGGGCGATGTCGCTCGCCTGCCGGTGCTCGTCCAGGCCGGAGTTGCCGATGCGCGCCTGCGCGATGCACAGCGTCTCGCGCAGCGCCTTCGGGCTGATGTCCACGTCGATGATCACTCGGCACCGTCCTTCGAGAGGCTCGGACGGAAAGCCCTCTCGGCCTGGCGCTGGTACACGTACTCCAGGCGCTCGAACACCCCGTCGTCGCCGCGCAGCTGCAGGACGGTGCGGAGGAGACGCTCCTCGGCGTCCTCGTTGAAGTCCTGGGAGAGCGGGGCACTGACCTCGAGGTAGCCATGCTCGCCGATCACCGGGTCGTAGGTGACCGACCCGGTGCCGACGCCCTTGGGCTCGAAGACGCGGTACGCGCCGTCGTCGGTGCGGACGCGCTCCAGGATGAGCGGGGCGGCAGTCGCGGCTGGCCGGGAGGTGGCCGACCGCGATTGCCGGCGCTCGTGCTCGGCCACCGCCGCGGTGCGGATGGCGTCCATGTACTTGCGGTCCAGCTCCTGAACCTCGACGGTCAGCTCCTCGAAGGGGATCAGGGAGCGGTGCCGCGGGGCGTCGGGGTTGCGCCAGATGGACCAGGCGTCGTGGACGTCTTCCAGGCTGGTGTTCACCCCGCGAGTCATAGCGAGTAGCGCGTAGAGGTTGAGCAGGTTGCTGTCGCAGCCGGGCAGCAGCTCGTTCAGGTGCCGAATGACGGGCTGAACATAGTTCTGATCTTGGATTCGCACGGGTCAGCCTCTTTCGCTGCTCGACGCCAGGCGCAGGCCGGTGCCGTTGCGCAGGCCGGAGGCCTCCTGCGAGTCGAGCAGCGGCTGGGGCTTCGCGATTCGCGCCTCGGCCAGCTGGACGGCCTCGGCGAGCAGCTCGGCCGCGCGGTCGGCGTCGACGATCGGCTCGATCCGCTTGATCCGTACGGTCGGGGTGCGGACCAGGTCGTCGATGTCGTCGGTGATCCGGACGCAGTCCAGGACGACGATCGCGACGTGCTCGGCCATCGGGTCCTTGAGCAGCCGCTCGCGGACCTGGTGCATGCCGTTGAAGTCGCGGTCCTTGGGCAGCGTGGCCTTCATCTTCGTGCTGTGGCTCATGCGGTTCTTCTTTCGCGGTGTCGGAGGCCGGGCAGGACGGTGCTCGCGGGCGCGGTGGCGACCAGCAGGGCGCCGGGCCAGTGGTCCCATCCGTCGAGCTCGGCGGCGTCGTTGATGACCCGCCACGTGGACGGGCCGAGGCAGGTGCCGCCGGCGCGGGCGGCGATGTCCTCCAGGCCGGGCAGCGCGGCGGCGATCAGGGCGTCGCGGTCGATGTCGTCGCCCGGGATCGGGAAGACGACCATCACGCCGGAGCCGAGGAACGCCGCCGCGCCCTTCACTGCTGCTCGCTCGCGGGCCCGGCCAGGGTCGGCGGGGTCCAGCCCGCGGCGACGAGCAGTTCGTGCGTACGGGCAGTCATGACGACCTCGACGTTCTGGGCCGCGATGCGGGTTCCGTCGTGCACGGCCAGGTCGAGCACGACGCGCGGGAACTCGCCGACGTGGGTGCTGAAGTCGAAGCCGCGGATGACGGCGGCGAGGTCGTGGCCGTCGACCTTGACCGTCCCCTTGGACGGGCTCTCGACGACGGCCTCGAACGTGCGGCCCTTGCCGAACGGTCCGGGCTGGTCCGGGTCGGCCTCGGTGACGGCCATCAGGCGGTTTCCTCTCGTGCGGTCTCGGCCTGCTCGCGCAGGTCCTCGAGGACGGCCCGGCCAGCGTCGGTGAGCCGCCACGGCCAGGTCTGGTCGGTCTTGTCACCGCGGACGAGCTCGACGAGCTGCAGCCGGCGCAGCGCGGCGATCTGGTTCTGCACGCGGCGGTTCGGGTGCAGCGGGTCGCCGGGCTGCTGCATCAGGTCCCGGCCGTTCTCCGGGCCCTTGGGCAGCGACCAGCGGTGCCGGGCGACGCGGCCCTCGTCGACGGCCTTGAGCAGCTGGATCTGGGCCGGTTCGAGGCTGATCGGCATCAGTCGTCGGTCCTTTCTCCGAGGATCGCGGCCTCGCGGGCCGCGGCGGCCGCGGCGACGTCGGCGGACAGCGGCCGGGCCCGGGGCAGCGGCGGTGCGGCCGGGTGATGCGAGTCGCCGGGTTCGCCCATCAGGCCGCACGTGCTGCACCGGTGGCGGCCGCGGTGGTCGGCCGGGGTCTCGGCGTCGACGACGAACTGGTGCGGGTGCACGCGGCTCGCCCGGCGTGGCGCGGTCACCGGTCGCCGTCCAGCTCGTCGAGCAGGTTCGGGCCGTCGTGGCCGGCCGACGCCGCGGTGGCGGCCGGCTGGCGCAGCGGGGTGCCGACGTTGAGGCGCAACGGCGAGTGATCCCGGCCCGCGAGCGGGTTGACCTTCTCGTCGCAGACCCGGCCGCGGCCGCGGCGGCGGGACTCCGGTGTGCGGAGCTTGGCCCCGCACACCGTGCAGTGCACCGGCTCGTCGACGGGCTGGGCGGTCATGCCGGCCGCTGCTGGTTGAGGTCGAGCAGGGCGCGCCAGGCGGCGAGGGTCTGCTCGTCGACGGGCCGGTAGTCCAGCTCGACGGGCTTGCCCTTGACCTTGATGGTCTTGCGGGAGCACCACAGGCCGATCGCTTCGCAGCCCGCGGCGCCGGCGGCGTCGACGACCTCGCGGAACCACAGCGCGCGGCCCTTGCGGGTGGTGGTGGCGCCGAGCTCGGCCAGGCGCCAGCGGCCGTACCCGAACTCGCTGGCGGCGAGCACTGGCATGCCGATCAGGGACTCGGGGGCCTCGTAGTCGAGGTCCTCGCGCCAGTACGAGTCGAACGCGATCCCGTCGGCGTACTGGGCGCCGGTGCGGTTGTCCACCGCGGTGTACGAGCGCCAGTCGAGGTCCTTGAAGCGCATGGCGTGCGCCTCGAGGACGGGGAAGATGTGGATCCGATCGCGGTTCGGGTGGTCGTCGGCGACCTCGCGGATGAGCTTGTACTCGGCGAGGTAGTCGTCCGGGTCGACGCCGTCGGCGATCGGCTCGTGGTGGTGGGTGAACGTCAGGTCGACGCCGGCGGGGATGCCGTCGAACATGCGGGTGTAGGAGACGGCGGAGGCGCGGTCCTTCGCGGACGCCCACACGTTGATGCCGCGCGCGGTCAGGCCCTTCACCGCCAGCGACGACCAGGACGGCAAGCCCTCACCGGGCGCGCTGAAGACGCGGCCGAAGTCGGCGCCGGGCAGCTTGTCGTCGTGCCAGGTCTTGTACTCCGAGGCCTTCGCCGACAGACCGATCCGGGGCACGCCCGGCACGGCGATTGGCGACGGGTCCGCTGGCGACAGAACGGTGACCGCGTGGTCGCGGATCGCCTTACGGAACGCCGCACGGAGCGCCGGCTGATCGACGCCGGTGAAGTCGAGCGTGATTTTGAGGTTCGGCTCGGTCATGAGATGTGGCCCTCCGGGTTCTGGTGGGGCGCGGGCGGGACCGCGGGACGGACGTAGTGCTCGTGCGGCGGCAGGTAGGACTGCGCCCGCCACAGCCGCTCGAGCGGGTCGTGCGGGTCGAACGGGCGGAGCAGGTCGTCCGGATCCGGCGGGGCGGCGCGGATCTCGGCCAGCTCCCGCGGCATCAGCAGGACACCCAGCGCGACCGCCGCGGTGATGACGACCCCGCAGATCGGGCCGACCTCATACAGCAGCCCTTCGAGGTCGAGCAGCCACAGGGTCACGACCAGGCCGGCCGCGAGGCCGGCGATCGTGAAGAACAGTGCGGCGACCAGGTGGCACACCAGCCACGCCACGTAGTCCAGGACGGCCTTCACCAGGCACCGTCCCAGCCGCCCGGCAGGACCCGGGCCAGGGAGCGGACCGCGCGGTACTGCAGCGCCTTGATCGCGCTGTCGTTCTTGCCCATCACCCGGGCGGTCTCCGCGATGGGCAGGCCCTTGAGGAAGCGCAGCACCAGAACCTCGCGCTGCTCCTCGTTGAGGTCCAGCAGGGCCGTCATCAGCGCCTGGCTGGTCAGGTAGTCGATGACGGCCTTGTCCGGAGCGCCTTCCGGGGAGCGGTCCTCGGCGTCCGAGCCGTACACGTCGCAGGTGAGCGTCTCGCGCTGGTTCTGCCCGGACTTGAAGTGGTCCGCGACGAGGTTGCGGGCGATCGTGACCAGCCACGCGCCGACATCCGTGCCGCGCCAGGCGAAGTTGTTCAGCCGGCGCAGCGCCCGCACGAACGTGTCGTGTGTGAGGTCCTCGGCCAGCTGGTGCGAGCTGACCTTGCGGCGCACGAACCGGAACACGATCGGCTGGTAGCGCCGGTAGATGTCCGCCATGGCGTCGTTGTCGCCGGCCTGGGCGCGCTGCACCAGCGCGTACGAGGCGAGCGCGCCGGACAGGTCCTCGGCCGACGGGGCGCCCGCCTGCGCCGGCACCGCCCGGGCGGCCGTCGCCGCGGTCATGCCGCGTCTCCAGACGCCGGCGCGGGCATCGGCCGGGCGGTGGCCGGCGGTATCGGGATCGGGCCGGTCAGCCACGGATCACCCGCCTCCGGCACCGGGTGGCGCAGCGTACGCAGCCAGCGCCGGTCCGATGCCCACTCGTGCGCGGCCGCCCGGCGGTTGCGGTACCGGGCCCGGCGGACGATGCGGTGGGTGACGATCGCCGCGGCGACCATGACGACGAAGAACAGCAGACCCAGCAGCTGGGACATCGGGCTCGGCGTGGTCACCACTTCACCTCGCTGGGGGCCGGCGCGACCTGAGCCACACCGACGGCGGTGTCGGGCTGCGGCTCGGCGTCGACGAGGCAGTGCACAGCCACGACCCAGCCGTGGAACAGCCGCGGACCGGTCGGCTCGCCCGGGTCGCGCTCGTCGGCCGGGTTGACCCGCACCGAGGAAGCGCCGAAGGAGCGGACCTGCTGTGCACCGCGGCGGCGGATCCATCCCGACTCGCGAGGCAGCGGCAGCTTGAACAGCGCGCCGAACAGGCTCACGCCCGTACGGTCGTTGTCCCCGCACGTGAGCTCGAGCTCCGGGCCGTGACTGCGCATCTCGAACTCGACGCTCTTCGGCGCCGGCGCGCCAGCCGCGATCGCCCGAGCAATCAGCATGAACAGCGCCGCGCGCGTCATCGGCTCCTCGGCGCGCGCCGGGGCAGCGAACAGCAGCGCCTCGTTCAGGCCGGCCGCCATGCGCTGCAGGCCAGCGGCAATCCACGAGGGCTGAGCGGCCATGCGCGGCGGTGCGGCCGGAGCGGACGCCGGGTCATGCTCGGCGAGCCAGTCGACGAGGTGGGCCCGGTCGGCCTGCAGGCGGTCGAGCTGGGCGTCCGTCTTGGCCAGCCGCTCGCGCATAATCTCGACCAGCAGCTCCTGACTCTCCGAGTCCAATCGGCTGACGTCCACGGTCGGACGCGGCGGCGTTCCGCCGGTGGCCGGGCCGAAGAGCCCGGCAGCGCGGGCTTCCGAGAAGGTCATCGCGGTGTTGCTCGGGTCCCCGGGGTCGGGGCGGTTCGGTACGGTAGACACGGGACCTGGCCTTTCTTGGGGTTGGATGCGGGTTCCGGGCCCACGACCGGTGCAGACGGTCGTGGGCCGCGGTCTTTCAGGAGGCCTTACGGCCCGCCCGTGCCTGCGCAGAGCGCAGCGCCATGCGGCTGAAGTGCGCCGACTTGAGCCGGCTCACCGCCGCCTCGAGCTCCTCGGGCGGCAGGACACCGTCCGGGTCCGCCTGCTTCTCCCACTTCGAGCGGCGAGCCGCCGAAGCGGCCGCAGTCGCAGCGCGGCGCGCCTCCGGGGAGTTGACCCGGGACCAGCGCGTGTTCGCAGCGACGGACGCAATCAGCGACCGCTGCGAGGCAGGCAGGTTCGTCGTCGGCATCAGCGCGCCGCCGATCGCGGGGCGTCCGGCATGAGGTCGGTGATCTCGCACTCGAGCGCCGAGGCGATCGCGACGACGGTCCGCATGGTGCCGCCGCGGTGGCCGTTCTCGATCAGGCTGAGCGCGCCCTTGGTGATGCCGGCAGCGGCAGCGGCTGCCGAGAGGGACAGGCCCTTCGCGATGCGGCGCCGCCTGATCTTGGCCGGATCCAGCGGATTCGGCTGGCGACGGCGTGGGGGCCGACCGTTGGCGTGTTCGGTCATGGCGTGAACCATAACCATGGTTGATACCGGTTTACAAGAACTTCCGTAAACCAGCATCACATCGTGTCAACCTGCCGTGCCATACATTGATCCTCACGATTCATTCATGTGAACCGGTGTGAACCGTGCATTAGGCTGGCGGCATGCCTGACCAGGTGTTGACCCCGCTCGGGGAACTGCTCGAGCACGCGCGGGAGAAGGTGCTGCACATCAGCGCCCGCCAGGCCGCGATGCGGGCCGGCATCAGCGGCACTCGGTGGAAGCAGGTCGTGACCGGCATCGCGTGGCGCGACGGCGAGCCGACGCCCGTACGGAGCACGGCGAGGACCGTCGTCGCGATGGCGCTCGCGGTCGAAGTCGACCCGGCCGAGGCGCTCGCGGCTGCGGGTCTCGAGGCGTCCGACGCGGCCGTCGCGGCCATGGTTCAGGAGGTACGCGAGCCGCGCGAGCCGCGGCCGGCGGGTCAACCTGCGCCTGCGGGTCTCGCCGAGGAAATCGAGCGGATCAAGCGGTTGCCGCTGGCGCCGGCCGACAAGATCCGGATCGCGAACGCGCTGATTGACCTCTATGAGGAGCAGCAGCGAGGAGCCGCCCGGGAGGACGATCCGGCGACTCCTCGCTTAGGCGTTTGATGCAGAAGCGCAGGTCAGCGGTGCGCAGGTCAGCAGTATTGAGAGCACGACGCTAGGGCGTCTTCTGCTTACAAGCGAGGGGTCGCAGGTTCGAAACCTGCCGCGCCCACCACTGTGATGTCTCAGGACATCGGAATAGCCCGAGCCTACGTTTTGTAGGTTCGGGTTTTTTGCTTGGTGGGTGCTGGTCCGGGTGGGCGGCCGGTGG